>JAGBBQ010000086.1 GCA_017938425.1 Clostridia bacterium
CGATGAGGAGAAATTTTAAAAGACAAGGCGTAAGGGCGCGAGCAAGTCGAAGCCGTATTCTCATACGGCGAGCCGCGCGAGTCCACCGTCAACGCAGTATTTTGAATTTTATCCCATCGAGCTCGCCTCGATGAGGAAAAAATTTAAAAGACAAGGCGTAAGGGCGCGAGTAAGTCGAAGCCGTATTTGCATACGGCGAGCCGCGCGAGGCGACCGACAACGCAGTATTTTGAATTTTATCCCTTCGGGCTCGCCTCGATGAGGAGAAATTTTAAAAGACAAGGCGTAAGGGCGCGAGTAAGTCGAAGCCGTATTCTCATACGGCGAGCCGCGCGAGTCGACCGACAACGCAGTATTTTGAAATTTATCCCATCGAGGGTCTGAGAATGGCGTAGTAGTTGCCAACCGACATCATGCGGGAAAGCCTTACGGTGGCGGAATAAACGTCTGACGTCAAAGCGTCGGTGGAGAGATTGATCAGGGTATCGGAGCCAACGTACATATAGACGCGCTCGCTTGACGAGAACTTCGCGACGACGATATCGCCGATATTGAGAGCCTGGGTGCGGGGGAGGCGGCTGCGATCGGTATTCGGCTTCACGGTTT
This sequence comes from Clostridia bacterium, assembly GCA_017938425.1. Classification (GTDB taxonomy): domain Bacteria; phylum Bacillota; class Clostridia; order Oscillospirales; family CAG-272; genus UBA1740. The sequence continues at coordinate 607 of JAGBBQ010000086.1, forward strand.
CACCGTAGCGCTCGGGGGTATAGAAACGGAGACCGCCGTACATCGTGGGAACGATCATCGAGTAATACTCACTCTCGGTGTTCAGCTCATAGCGCGTTTTTACAAGATCGTAGATCACGGGGGTGAAGAGAGAGGTATAGACGCTCTCATCGGAGAAGGGAGACTCAAGGCCTGCCTCGGCGTAGATCGCGTTGGCGAGCTCAAAATTCACATAGCCGTAGGGATTGGCGCTCTTGAATTTTTCCACGGCGGTGAGGATCGCGCTCTGCTCCTGCTCCGTAAGGGTATTTGCGATCGTGATCCTCGGGCAGGTGTGGAGCACGCCGCCGACCGTGGAGCGCGTGCTGTAGACGGCCTCGCCGTTCTTTCCGCTCACGGTCACGCTATAGGAAAGCTCCTTCGTCGCACCGGGAGCGACGGTGACCGAGGCGGTCAGCTTATTTCCGCTTTCGGTGAAGCTTCCCTTGGAAAGGAGCGTTGCACCGACGGGAAGCGTTTCCTCGACGGCAAGCGTTTTCTCGGTCTTGCCAAGGTTCTTGATCACGAAGGTGAAGGTCACCGTATCACCGACACTCGCCGTTTGTCCCTCGGGATGCGAGGAAAGCTTTTCGGAATAGATGTCTGCAAGATCTTCCATACGGTGAAGCGTATTCTCGGGGATCTCCATCTTCTCGCTCACAAAGGCATCGAGCGGACGGACGATGGAAAGCGAGGTCACATAGCCGTCGCCCTTGAACACATAGTTCGCGGCATCGGGATTAAAGAGGTAGCCGAGGATATTCATATAGCGGACGGTCGGCTCATAGGTCTCCGAATCCACGCTGTAATTATAGGAAGCGCCGCTCGAATGGATCAGAACGCCGTTTCCGATATAGAGCATTACGTGACCGTTTCCGTTGTTACGGCGGATCACAACGAGATCTCCGACCGCAAGCGTTTCAAGGAAGAGCGCCTTCTCGGCATCCATATCGGCATCGCTCATATTGGCATAGGGACGGAAGAAATAGGGATATTCGGGCGCACCGACGGTGCCGCCGTTTACATAATAGGAAGCGAGATTCTGCGTGGTATAGCGGTAGCCGAGATCGAGGCCAAGGGCGTTGCGGTAACACTCATAGGTGAAGGCGGCACAGTTCAGATAGCCCCACTTCTGCGAGGTATAATCCTCGGGACGGTACTGTCCGATCTGCCAGCGGTATTCGCCGCGATAGTTTCCGCTCAGCGAATGGGGCATTCTCGAATCGTCATACTGCGCACGGTAGCCGCGCTGCAGATACGCCTTTGCAGTTGCGATCAAGGCCTTTTGCGGCTCGGTGAGAGAAAGGGGGGCTTCCTCCATTGCATACGTGAGCGTTGCAAGCTGCATCGAGGGGCGAAGAACGGCGTAGGCTTCTGCGTTTTTTATATCGGCGATCACGGCATTCTTATTCGCTACCGCGCATCCGTTCATTACTGAAATGAGGTCGATTCCGTCATAAATGTAAACCTTTGCTTGCGTTTCGCCACCAACAAGGAGGATATCGCCGATCACGAGATCACAGATCCTCGGCAATACGCTTTCGCCCATAAGCGTTGCTTTTACCGCATCCGACGAAAGGCTGCCGCCGAAGAGCGAGGGGGCAACGAGGGCGCGGATATTCCCGATATCGGTCTCGGTGCCTGCCACGCGGTCAGACACCGCGAGCATCAGGATCTGCTCCACGGAGAGCGCCTCCGAGAGCTTCGGCGCCTCGGAGAAGGCAACGAGATACATATCGCGAAGAAGCTTGACGGCAGAGATATTCTCGCTGTACATCAGTGCGAGGATCGCATCCTTCATACGGCTCCGCTCCGAGCCCTGCAGGGTGCGCGCCACGATATTCTCGCAGGCATTCGTCTGCTTCTCACCGATAACGGCGGCGGCAGACGAAACCTTCATTCCGTTCTTATAAGCCGCGCCGAGGCGGACGGTATAAGAAACCGTGACGGTCTCTCTCGCCTTCACGGTGACCTTAGCGGAGAGCGCAGTACCCTCCGCGGTAAAATCGCCGCCGACCAGCACCGTGTTTTCGGGAAGCGTATCCTTGATAAGAAGGCGCGCGCGCTTACCCGCGTTGCTCGTGATCTTCACCGTATAGGTGATCTCCCCGCCCTCCGAAACGGTCATTGCCGGGGAGGCGTACTTTTCAAATTCCATTTTTTCCAGCATTTTCGGTGCATTCTCCTTTGGAAGAAAAACAATGAGGCAGACAACGCCCGCAACCAAAAGCGCGGCCGCAGCGGCGATGACGATCTTTATATATGCTTTCATATCGTTTCTCCTTACATTTGCCTTACGTTATTCATTATAGCAAAGAAAAAAGGCGTTTTCTTGCCATTTTCATTTTATTTGATGCCATTTTTTTACTTCTTCGCTTTTCTTCCGCAGGCAAGAAGGAAAAGGGAGAGCAAAAGCAACGCCGTGAGCAAGGGGGATGCCTCCATACCGAAGCCGCCGCCCGTGAGAAGCGGAATGCGGCTTTCGAGCACAAAGAGCGAGAGGCTCGGCGCATTTCCGCTCACCTCCACGCCGACAAGACTCAAAGAAAAATTCCAGCCCGCGTGAAAAAGGCAGGCGGGAAGCAGGCTTTTCGTTTGCTGCGTGAGGGCGGCAAACAAAAGACCGAAGAGAAAAATATTCACAAGGCCGAGCAGCGAGAGCGCGGGATTGAAAATATGCATCAGGGAAAAGAACGCGGCGCTGATGAGAGCCGATGCGCGCCCTCCGTAACGTGCCGACAGAGAGGACATCAGCAGACCGCGGCAGAGCAGCTCCTCTGCACTTCCCTGCACAAGATAGCCAAGGAAAAGAAGCAAAAGATACGGCAGCGGTGCCGCATTCACGCCTGCAAAGGCGTATGCGCCGACAAGGAGGAGAGCCCCCATTAAGAGAAAAAGAAACAGTGCGCTTAAAGGAAGGAACAAAAGCTGACGCGCACGAAAGTGCGCCCCCGAAAGGTACAACGCATCCCGCGCGCCCCTCGCGTCCAGACGCAAAAAAACGAGAACGGGGAGCAGCACCGCCGCCGTCCCAAAAAGAGAGAGGACGGAGGAAAGCGCGGGCGGCGCCGGGATCAGCAAAAGAAGCGCGGGCGCCGAGGCAAGACAAAGGTAGGAAAGAAAGGCCGCGATCAGCAGCTCGGCAAGACCGAGGCGTGAGGGCCGGTCGGCTTTCCGATCGGGAAACAGACGGCAAAGGATCAAAGCAGCGCCTCCCCGATCTTTTCCGAAACACGGTCAAGCGTTGCCTTATCCGTGGGAAGCTCGCCGCGCAGCATCAGAAACACGCTGCCGTAAACGAGCGTCAGAAGCGTGGTGCGCAGGTCGGAAACGTACGCCTCTCCCTCGCCGCGCAGAGCGGCAAGCGCACGCAGGGACTCGCACAGCTTCGCGCCGAAGCCGAGAACGTCCGCGTGGTCCGAGAGAAACAGAACGCTGCGGAAATTCGGATTGCCGATCCAAAAGCGCATATAGGCGACGCAAAGCGCACGCACGCGCGCGTCGAGCGCGGGCACAGCGCTCTCGATCGTATGACACATCAGGAGCCATTGCTCCTTTATATAAGATATGATGGCTTCGATCAGCGCCTCTCGGCTTTTGAAATGCCGATAGGGTGCCGCACAGGAGACCTCCGCCGAGACAGCCACGCGCCTGAGAGAAAAATCCACCGCTCCGTGTGCCTCCAGCTCCTTCAAGCCCGCAAGGATCAAGCGCTTTTTCACGCTCTCCTCGATATAAATATCCTCCATATCGCACATCCTTTTTCAAGTTTTTTGTAAACAGTGTTTACATAGGTACTCACATTGTAGCATATTTTTTTCCATTTTACAATAATATTCTAAAAAATTATAATTATTTCCTTAAAATACTTGACATTTGAAAAAAATTTGCTATAATATATACATCAAGTTAACACTGTTAACATATAAAGACGAGAGGTATTGTCCATGAACGAGAGAATGCGCGGTCTCGGCGCGAAGAAATCCATCATCCGAGAGCTTTTTGAATATGCGAAGACGGTGCGTGCCGAAAAGGGCGCAGACAGCGTTTTTGACTTTACCATCGGCAATCCCTCCGTAGGCGCGCCGCAGGCGGTGGCAGATGCGATGAAGCATCTGATCGATACCGTGCCCCCCGAGGTGCTGCACGGCTACACCTCCGCGCAGGGCGATCCCGCCGTTCGCGAGGCGATCGCATCCTATATCCGCGATACCTTTCACGCCCCTGCACAGGCGGACCGCATCTATATGACCGTCGGTGCGGCGGCGGCACTCTCCATCTGCTTCGCTGCGATCCTGAATCCCGGCGATGAGGTGATCGTGCCCGCGCCCTACTTCCCCGAATACAAGGTGTTCGTTGAGACTGCGGGCGGCGTGCTTCGCCCCATCCTCTCCCTTCCGGGCTCGATGAAGCCCGATATTGCCGCGATCGGCGCGGCGATCAACGAGAGGACGAGGATCCTCCTGATCAACTCCCCGAACAACCCGAGCGGCGCCGTGATCGACAGCGAAAGCCTCACCGCGCTCTGTGCCCTGCTTGCCGAAAAGAGCCGCGAATTCGGACATACGATCTACCTCGTCGGCGACGAGCCCTACCGCGAGCTCGCTTATGACGGCGTGGAGGTCCCCTACCTTACGAATTATTATAAGAACACGCTCGTTTGCTACTCCTTCAGCAAATCGCTCTCCCTTGCGGGCGAGAGGATCGGCTACGTGCTGCTGCACCCCGAATGCGAAAACGCATCCGATATGTACGCCGCGATCTGCGGCGCGGGCAGAGCGCTCGGCTACGTCTGCGCCCCCTCGATGCTCCAGCTTATGATCCCCTACTGCCTCGGCAAGACGAGCGATATTTCGATCTACGCGAAAAACAGGCAGATGCTCTACGAGGGACTTACCTCCTTCGGCTACGAATGCGTAAAGCCCGAGGGTGCCTTCTACCTCTTCCTAAAATCTCCCGAAAGCGACGCTTATGCCTTCCTTGAAAGAGGCAAGGCGCACGGCCTGCTCTTCGTTCCCGGTGACGATTTCGGCTATCCCGGCTACGTCAGGATCGCCTATTGCGTGCAGAACGAGACCATCGCAAAAGCGCTTCCGCGCTTCGAGGCACTCGCAAAAGAATACAATTTGTAAACTATACTTTGAATTATAGAGGATCTTCTTATGAATCTTTTGGATGAAGCAAGAATAGAGATCAATGCCGTTGACAGAGAGATGGCCGAGCTTTTCGAGAAGAGAATGCGTGCGAGCGAGAAGGTCGCGGCCTATAAAAAGGACAACGGGCTCCCGATCCTTGACCCGGCGCGCGAGGCGGCGGTGATCGAGAAAGGCGCCTCCTATATTAAGGACGAGACCCTGCGGGAATATTACGTACAGTTTTTAAAGAGCACGATGAAGATCTCGCGCGACTACCAGGGCAGGCTGCTTGACGGGATGCGCGTCGCCTACTGCGGCACCGAGGGCGCCTTTGCCCACATTGCGAGCCGCAAGCTCTTCCCCGACGCGACGAAGATCGCTTATTCCAACTTCGAGGCGGCCTACGATGCCGTGGAAAACGGTCAATGCGATGCCTGCGTGCTCCCCGTGGAGAACAGCTCCAACGGCGAGGTCGGCTCGGTGACGGATATGCTCTTCTCGGGCTCGCTCTACGTGAACGGAATGATCGAGCTCGCGGTCTCCCAGGACCTTCTGGTGCTGCCCGGCACAACGGCGGCTGACATCAAGACCGTGATCAGCCATCCGCAGGCGCTCGGCCAATGCGCCGACTATATCACGCAGCGCGGCTACGCGACCAAGGAATTTTCCAACACGGCGCTCGCCGCCAAATGGGTGGCAGAGAGCGGCGACCGCTCCTGCGCGGCGATCGCCAGCGCCGAGGCGGCACAGATCTTCGGCCTCTCGGTGCTGGAAACGAACATCAACGGAGCGCGCAACAATACAACGAAGTTCGTCGTGCTTTCGCGCGCCTCCCACTCGCATAAGAGCTCGGAGATGGGGCTGCATTCCATTCTGACCTTCACCGTACGCAACGAGGCGGGCGCACTCGCCAAGGCGATCGAGGTCATCGGCCGCCACGGCTTTAATATGAGAACGCTCCGAAGCCGCCCGATGCGCAAGCTTCTGTGGCAATATTACTTCTACGTGGAGGCGGAGGGCAACATTGACTCCCCCGAGGGCGAGAGGATGCTGACCGAGCTGAACGCCTACTGCGACCGCCTCAGAGTGGTCGGCACTTACGTTAAAAACGATGCCTGAAGGAGGCTTTTATGGATTTCACACTTAAGCACGCGCTCGGTTCTTACACCGTGCACTCCGCTTACGGCGGACTTCAAGAGATCGGTAAATACTTCAAGCTTGACAGACGCGTTCTGATCGTGACCGACGCGGGCGTTCCGAGCGAATACGCAAGGACCGCGGCGGCGGCCTGCAAAGAGCCGCATATCGTTACCGTGCCGATGGGCGAGGAGAGCAAGAGCATCGAGACGATGAAGATGCTTTGCGAAAAGATGCTCGCATACGGCTTTACGAGAAAGGACGCCGTGATCGGCATCGGCGGCGGCGTTGTCGGCGACCTTGCCTGCTTTGCCGCATCCGCTTATATGCGCGGCATTGATTTTTACAACGTACCCACGACCGTGCTTGCCGCCGTGGATTCCTCCGTGGGAGGCAAATGCGGCGTCAATCTCGCGGGCGTGAAAAACATCGTCGGCGCTTTTTATCAGCCGAAGGGCGTGCTTTTCGATGCCCGGCTTCTGCGGACCCTGCCGAAAAGGCAGATCGCGGCAGGCCTTGCCGAGGCGATCAAGATGGCGGCAACCTTTGACGAATCGCTGTTTTCCCTCTTCGAGACCGAAGAGATCACCGAGAACCTTTACGAGCAGGTCATCTTCCGTGCCGCCTCACTCAAGGCGAGGATCGTGGAGGCGGACGAGCGCGAGGGCGGCATCCGCAAGTCCCTGAACTTCGGACATACCTACGGGCACGCGATCGAGGCGGCGGGCGGTATGGCGCAGCTGCTGCACGGCGAGTGCGTGGCGCTCGGCATGCTTCCCTTCTGCTCGGATGCGGTCTACGAAAGGCTTTTCGGGGTGCTGAAGCGCTTCTCTCTTCCGACGGCGCTTCCCTTCGAGGCGCGCCTTGCGCTTCCCTATCTTTCTCACGATAAGAAATGGGGCGAGCGCGGCGTGGACGCCGTTTTCTGCGAGGCGATCGGAAGCTTTGAGATCCGCACGCTGACGAAGGACGCGCTTCTCGCTACCATCGAAGGCGCGCAGAAGCGATACCGCTAAATTCACTTTTTTTCGGTCGCCACGGGCGACGGAGAGGAGTTCAATATGAAAAACACATTCGGCAATACCCTCAGCATCACGCTTTTCGGCGAGAGCCACGGCAGCGCGATCGGCGCCGTTCTGGACGGACTTGCACCCGGCGTTGCAATCGATGAGGATTTCATACATACAAGACTTTATCAGAGAAAGCCCAAGGCGGGCACGGGCACGGCACGCCGCGAGACCGACGAATACAGGATCCTCAGCGGTGCGGTCGGCGGCAGGACCACGGGCACGCCGCTTTGCCTCGTGATCGAGAATCAGTGCCAGCACAGCGGCGACTACGATGCGCTTCGCTATACGCCGCGCCCCGGACACGCGGACTATGCGGCAGAGGAAAAATACCACGGCTTCCAGGATACCCGCGGCGGCGGCCATTTTTCGGGCAGAGTGACGGCGGCGGTGGTTGCAGCGGGCGCCCTTGTGGAGGCGGCGCTCAGAAGGCACGGCATTTATATCTACACGCACATTCAGCGTATGGCGGATATTTCGGACGAGGCACTCTCGCAAGACAGCCGCGCGGTGCTTGACACGGCGGAATTTCCCACCGTTTCCCGCGAGGCGGAGGCGGCTATGAAGGCACATATTACGGCGGCCGGCCAAAGCGGTGACAGCGTTGGCGGCATTCTCGAGACCGAGATCGTCGGCCTGCCTGCGGGTATCGGCGAGCCCTGGTTCGACAGCCTTGAGAGCATGCTCTCTCACGCACTCTTCTCCATCGGCGGCGTGAAGGGCGTGGAATTCGGCGCCGGCTTCGCGATCGCGGATATGCGCGGCAGCGAGGCAAACGATGCGTATTATTACGACAGCGGCCGTGTGATGACGAAAACGAACAACAACGGCGGCATCGGCGGCGGCATTACCAACGGTATGCCCGTGCGTTTCCGACTTGCGGTGAAGCCGACGCCCTCGATCTATAAGGAGCAGATGACCGTGGATCTTTCCAAGGGCACGGATACCCCTCTCACGATCGGCGGACGGCACGATCCCGCGATCGTTCACAGAGCCGCTCCCGTCGTGAATGCGATGACGGCACTCTGCATTGCAGATCTTCTGACCGTTCGCTACGGAACGGACTTTTTAAAGGTTGGTTTGAGGTAAAGAAAAATGCTATACGGCTGTATTGGCGAGAAGCTCGGACACAGCTTCTCCAAGGAAATACACAATATGATCGGCTCATACGTCTATGAGCTGAAGGAGATCGACAAAGACGATCTGGACGCGTTTATGCGGCGAGGAGACTTTCTCGGCATCAACGTGACCATTCCCTATAAAGAAAAGGTCATCCCCCATCTCGCCTGCATCGACGAGAGCGCCAAGGCGATCGGCGCGGTCAACACCGTTGTTAATCGCGGCGGCAAGCTTTACGGCTACAATACCGATTTTTACGGAATGGCGCAGCTTATCCGCCACGCGGGTATTTCCGTGAAGGGAAAGAAGGTCGCCATTCTCGGAACGGGCGGCACCTCCAAGACGGCAAGAGCCGTGGCGTCGCATCTCGGCGCAAAGACCGTGCTCGTTGTCAGCCGCACGAAAAGCGAGGGAACGGTGCTCTACGATACGCTCTATCAAAGGCACAGAGACACCGAGATCCTCATCAATACGACCCCCGTCGGAATGTATCCGCATTCGGACAGCGCGCCGCTCGATATTTCGCTTTTCAAAAAACTTTCGGGCGTGATCGACGCGGTCTACAATCCTCTGAACACGTGTCTGATCTGCGCGGCAAAGGAGCGCGGCATCCCTGCGGAGGGCGGTCTTTACATGCTGGTGGCACAGGCGGTGCGCGCCTCGGAGATCTTTCTTTGCAAGCAGTACGACAGCGCGCTGCTTGACGGCATCTATAAAAAGATACTGACGCAAAAGAAGAACGTGGTTCTGATCGGTATGCCCGCAAGCGGCAAGACGACCGTAGGCCGCCTGGTTGCCGAAAAGCTCGGGCGCGGCTTCACGGACACCGACGATCTTATCACGGTCACAAGCGGCGAGCCGATCTCCCGTATCTTTGAAAAATACGGAGAAAAGGAGTTCAGACGCCGCGAATGCGAGCAGATCAAGAACGCATCCGTATCGGTGGGGAACGTGATCGCAACCGGCGGCGGTGCGGTATTAAACAAGATAAATGTAAATAATCTTTCGCAAAACGGACACATTTTCTTCCTTGATCGCTCACCCGAGCTTCTGATACCGACCGAAGATCGGCCGCTTGGAAGCACGAAGGAGGCGATCCTTAAGCGCTACAAGGAGCGCTATGATATCTACTGTGCCTCCTGCCACACGCGCATAGAGGCCGACGGCGACGTCGAGACGGTCGCACAAAGAATCATTGAGGAGTTTTACAAGTGAAGCTTTTAGTTATCAACGGACCCAATCTGAATATGCTCGGCATCCGCGAGCCGAAGCACTACGGCAAGGAGAGCTACGAGGACCTCCTTGAAAAGCTTGCCGCGCACGCAGAAAAGCTCGGCGCGGAGCTTCTTTGCTATCAGTCGAACCACGAGGGCGCGCTCGTTGACAGGATCCAGGAGGCGTACTTCGAGGGGGTGGACGGCATCGTGATCAATCCCGGCGCATACACCCACACGAGCATCGCGCTTCTGGATGCGCTGAGCTCCGTTTCCATCCCGACGGTGGAGGTACACATTTCCGATGTATCAAGGCGTGAGGATTTCAGGCAGATCAGCTATCTGCGCGCCGCCTGTGTCGCGACCATTGCCGGCCACGGAACCGACGGTTACCTGGAGGCGATGACACTTTTATCCGAACGATTTAAAGGAGCAAAGCAGCTATGACGGTTACCATTGAGCCATCGCGCGCGGTGGGAGAGGTATTCGCGCCTCCCTCCAAGAGCATTGCGCACCGACTTCTGATCTGTGCCGCGCTTGCGGGCGGAACGAGCCGCGTGCGCGGCATCAGCGACTGCGAGGACGTACGCGCCACGCTGCGCTGCCTCGAGGGACTTTCCATTCCCTACGAGATCTCGGGCGACTGCGTGACCGTCTGGGGCAAGCCGCTCGCGGATGCCGATCCGAAGAATCCGCTTTTTGCGGGAGAGAGCGGCAGCACGCTGCGCTTTCTCATCCCGCTGGCGCTTCTTTGCGAAAAGAGGGTCTGCTTCACCGCAAAGAGTTCGCTCCTCGCCCGCCCCTTCGGCGTTTACGAGGCGCTCGCTGCGGAAAAGGGATTTTTCTTTGAAAAAAACGGGGACTCCATCACCGTGGAGGGGCCTCTTACCTCCGGGGACTACCGCGTGCCCGGCAATATTTCGAGCCAATTTATCAGCGGTCTGCTCTTTGCGCTGCCCCTGCTTTCGGGTGACAGCCGCATCATCATTACCACGGCGGTGGAGAGCCGCTCGTACATCAATCTGACCGTCAAGGCGCTGGCGCAGTTCGGCGTTACCGTTCGCTGGGAGGACGAGCACACGCTCCTCATTCCGGGCGGACAGAGCTACCAAAGCCGCGAGATCAGCGTGGAGGGCGACTATTCCAACGCCGCCTTCCTCGATGCGCTGAACCTTTTCGGCGGCGAGGTCACGGTCAAGGGGCTGGACAGCGAAAGCCTGCAGGGAGATAAGATCTACCGCCAATACTTCCCGATGCTCGATCTCGGCGTTCCGACGCTGCACATCGGGGATTGCCCCGACCTCGGCCCGATCCTTTTCGCGGTCGCGGCAGCGAAGAACGGCGGCGTTTTCAGCGGCACGCGCAGGCTTCGCATCAAGGAATCCGACCGCGCGGCGGCCATGGCAAGCGAGCTTCGCAAGTTCGGTGCGACCGTCACGGTCTACGATGACAGCGTGGTGGTCTTCCCCGGCAGCTTTCACGCACCGACCGAGCCGCTGGAGGGACACAACGACCATCGCATCGTTATGGCGCTCTCGGTCCTTCTCTCCTTTACGGGGGGCGCTATCGTCGGCGCAGAGGCCGTCAAGAAGAGCTATCCCTCGTTTTTCAGGGATGCCGCGATGCTTGGCATCCGCGTGAAGGAGGAAACAAAATGACACTGAACAGCAATATGAATATTCTCATCGTCGGTCTCGGCGTTATGGGCGGAAGCTATGCGCGCGCACTGACGAAGAAGGGCTTCCGTATTCGCTGCATCACAAAGGATGCGGCCGATATCGAATACGCGCTCGGCGAGGGGATGATCGCCGAGGGTGCGGTCGAGGTGCGGGCGGATTGGCTTGCAGAGGCGGATCTTATCGTTTTCGCGCTCTATCCCAAGACCTTTATTTCCTGGATCAAGGAAAACGGACACCTTCTTAAAAGAGGTGTGACGATCACCGACGTCAGCGGTGTCAAAAGCGGCGTGATCGCAAGCATCCAAGGGCTTCTGCCCGAGGGCGTTGAGTTTATCTCCGCGCACCCGATGGCAGGCCGAGAGCGCAGCGGCGTTGCCTTCAGCGACGACTCGGTCTTTACCGGCGCGAACTATATCGTTGTCCCCACCGAAAAAAACACCGAGAAGGCGATCCTCCTTTGCGAGGCATTGGGAAGAACGCTCGGCTTTTTGCGCATCTCCCGTCTCGACGCAGAGGCGCACGACCGAATGATCGCCTTTCTCTCGCAGCTGACGCACTGCATCGCCGTTTCCCTTATGAACTGCAACGATGCCCCCGATATGGAGAAATACACGGGTGACTCCTTCCGCGATCTGACGCGCATCGCCAAGATCAACGAGAATATGTGGAGCGAGCTTTTCCTTCTGAACAAGGATGCTCTGCTCGCAGAGATGGATGCCTTTGCAAAGGAGTTTGCCGACTTCCGCGCCCTGCTTGCGGCAGAGGATGCCGAGGGGATGAAGGAAAAAATGCGCGCATCCACCGCAAAAAGAATGAAGTTTGATAAGCCGAAAGGAAATACTGCATTATGAATATGAAATTCTACAGAAAGCTCCCGATCCCCAAGGAGATCAAGGAGCAATTCCCCGTTTCCGAGGAGATCGCCACACTGCGCGACAAAAAGATCAATGAGATGAAGGATATCTTCAGCGGTAAGGACGACCGCCTTATGCTCGTGATCGGCCCCTGCTCTGCCGACAGAGAGGATGCCGTGATGGATTATATCTACCGTCTCAAGCGCGTGCAGGAGCGCGTGCAGGATAAGGTGATGCTCATCCCGCGTATCTACACGAACAAGCCCCGTACCACGGGTGACGGCTACAAGGGACTCTTCTCCCAGCCCAACCCCGATGCCGCGCCCGATCTGCTTTCGGGCGTGATTGCGATGCGTAAGCTGCATATGCGCGCCATCAAGGAGACCGGCTTCGCTTGCGCGGATGAGATGCTCTACCCCGAGAATCACAGATACCTTTCGGACCTGATCGGCTACGTCGCCGTCGGTGCAAGATCGGTGGAGAACCAGCAGCACCGACTGACCGCGAGCGGTCTGAACGTGCCCGTGGGAATGAAGAACCCGACCAGCGGCGACATTACCGTTATGATGAATTCCATCAAGGCGGCGCAGCACTCCCACATTTTCTGCTACCGCGGCTGGGAGGTCGAGACCGAGGGCAACCCTTACGCGCACGCCATTCTGCGCGGCTACGTGGACAGACTCGGGCGCACGCATTCCAACTACCATTACGAGGATCTTGCGGGTCTTTACGAGACCTACAAGACGAGCGGACTTGAGAACCCTGCCGTGATCATCGATACAAATCACGCAAACTCCGCAAAGAAATATCTCGAGCAGGTGCGCATTGCCAAGGAGGTTCTGCACAGCAGCCGCTACTCGAAGGACGTGCGCAGCATCGTGAAGGGCCTGATGATCGAGAGCTATCTCGAGGACGGCGCACAGAGCGACACCTCGGTTTACGGCAAATCCATCACCGACCCCTGCCTCGGCTGGGAAAAGACCGAGGCGCTGATCCTGCACATCGCGGATATCGTATAAAATGATAAAAAGAAAAACGCAAAGACTCGTTTTATCGGGGCTTCTCGTGGCGCTCGGGATCATTCTTCCCTACGCGACGGCACACGGCATGGGGCTGGCAGGCACGCTGCTGCTCCCCATGCACATCCCCGTGCTTTTGTGCGGCTTCCTTTGCGGCCCGATCTACGGAGCGCTTTCAGGCGCAGTCCTGCCGCTTCTCAACTGCCTGCTCACGGGAATGCCCGCCCCGTTTCCCATGCTTCCGATCATGTTCTTCGAGCTCTCCGTTTACGGGCTCACGAGCGGCCTTCTTTTTGAAAAAACAAGGCTGGGGAAAATGCGCTTCGGAATATACATTGCCCTGCCCGCCGCTATGATCTGCGGCCGCATCGCTTATGCGGCGGTCTTTCACATCCTTCTCTTCACCTTCGGCAGCCTTCGTGCGCTTGCGGTGGGTGCGGCGATCGTCACCGGTCTACCCGGCATTCTATGCCAGCTTCTGATCATACCTCCGATCGTTTTTCTGATCCGCGAGCGCTTGAAGTATTGATTTTTTAAAAAAACAAGCGGATATGCAAATAATTCTTTGCATATCCGCTTGTTTTATATTTCTTCGCTATCGTTCTGGAAGGTGGAAAGCTCTCTTGCGATCTGCTTTGGAAGATCCGACGGAATGACACCGAAGCTCGAAAACTCCCTGGCAAGGGTATCCGCGGCGCGGCCGTGGAAATACGGCGCGAGCGCGGCGGCGACGATGGGCGAGGCGCCCGAGGCGGCGAGGGACGAAAGGAAGCCCGCAAGCACGTCTCCGCTTCCCGCCTTGGCAAGCGCCGACGAGCCCGTATGGTTGATATAGAGCTCCTCTCCGTCCGTGACGAGGGTGCCTGCCCCCTTCAGAACGAGAATGCAGCCGACGTCCTTCGCAAAGGCGCGCGCACTTTCGATGCGATGCTTTTGCACAGTGGAGATACCCATTCCGGAAAGGCGGCAGAACTCCATCGGATGCGGCGTCAGAATCACGGGGCGCACCGCGGCGCGCAGAGCGGCAAGGCTCTCTTCTCTGTCAATGGCAAGCGAATTGATGGCATCCGCATCCAAAATCAGCGGACCGCCCTCGGAGGCGAGAAGCGCGCGAATGAGCGTGCCGAGCCCGCGGCTCTGTCCCGAGCCGCAGCCGATCAGGGTCGCCTTATGCTTTCCGGATGCCTGCGTCAGCGCGGCGATGGCGGATTCGCTTATATTCTCCGTATCCTCGGTCTTTTCATAGATGACCTCGGGAAATCTCTTCACAAGCTCGGCGCAGAGAGGCTCCGTGCCGTAATAGCGGATAAGGCCGACGCCGCCGCGCAGCGCGCCCTCCAGCGCGAGAGCCGCCGCGCCCCGATAGGTCTCGCTGCCCGCGATCACCATCAGACTGCCGAAGCTGCCCTTATGCGTATTCTTCTCTCTCGCGGGAAGATTCTGCTCCACCCAGCATTTCTCGATCAGGCGGTTCGGAAACGGAAGCTGCGCCTCGAGCTCCGCCGTGGGAAGCGAAAGATCGTCCAGAATGATATCACCGACGAAGGAGCGCGCGGGATAGGATAGGATGCCGACCTTGATAAAGGAAAGCTCCACCGTGGCGCCGACGTAGATCGCATCCTCGGTCACGCTTCCGTCATCGGCATTGACGCCGAGCGGCACGTCCACCGCGATCTTCTGCACACCGACGGCGGCCTTTACCGCCTTGGCAAGGCGGCGCAGATTCTCGGGGATCTCGCCGCGAAGGCCCGTGCCGAAGATCGCATCCACGATGCAATCCGCCGCGGTGAGATCCATGCGCGACTCCTCCTCCTCAGTCAAGGAAAGAAGGCTGCCGCCGAGCGACAGATAGCGCTCTACGAAGGAGCGGCCGACATCGGTCTTCTGCCCTGCCTGCAATACGTCGTATACGACGACGCGGTGGGTATCCATCAGCTCGATCGCGGCGGAATAGCCGTCCGCTCCGTTATTGCCGCGCCCCGCCAATATGACGACGCGACCGCCCGCGGGGATACGCTCTCTGACCACCTTTGCGACGGCTCTGCCGGCGCGCGTGATCAGCTCCTGCATCGGAATACCGAGCTTCTGCTTTGCATATGCATCGATCTCAGAGATCTGAGAAGAGGTTACAAGCTTCATTTTTTACACCTTTCTTGGGTATTTTCAATAAAGCACAAAAATTGATTTTGTGTTTTTTGTACGAAGTAACAAAAAGATACTTTACAAATCCCTTGTTTTATGCTATACTATTAAAAAAATACAGCGAAACAAAGGAGAGTGATCTTATGTCTAAGAAACTTATCATTACCATTGCCCGTCAATACGGAAGCGGCGGCCGCGAGATCGGCGAAAAGATCGCGGCAGCACTCGGCATTCCGCTTTATGACAAGGAAATCATCAAGGATGCCGCCGCACAGGGCGATCTGCACGTGGACGTGATCAAAAAGAGTGAGGAGACCGCGGCAAATTCCCTTCTTTACACGCTTGCTATGGGCTCCAACGTTTTCGGCGCCTCCATGTCCTTCGGATATAAGATGCCTCTCAACGATAAGCTCTTTATTCTCCAGTCCGATATTATCAAGAATTATGCCAAGGAGGGCAGCTGCGTGATCATCGGCCGCTGCGGCGACTACGTGCTGCGCGACGAGAGCAACCTTCTGCGCGTTTTCGTCTTCGGAGATCTTGACCACCGCAAGCAGAGAGTGATCGAGCGCCATCCCGACGTGAAGGAATCTCAGGTCGTGGATATCATCAACAAGACCGACAAGCGCAGAGCGTCCTACTACAACTTCTACACCGGGCAGAAGTGGGGCAAGTATGACAACTACGATCTGACCGTGAACTCCTCCACGCTTGGCATCGACGGCGTGGTTGACACCGTTGTTGCGCTCGCGAAGGAAAAAATGGAATGATTTTTAAAAGAAGCCGAGGCTCGTGACAGAGAGCCTCGGCTTTTATTTTGGGAAAGCCCCTGCTTAGAAATTATCGGGATATACGCCCTCTTCCTTCAGACGGCGGAAGGCCTCGACGACCGCGACCTTATCCTCCTTATAGGTCACACCGTACCACTTATCGGTGTTGGAGAGCACGCGCACGTCTGCCTTGCCCTCTCCGATCAGATCCGAAACGACGGAGGGGAGGAAGAACTCGCACTTCTCGGGGTTCTTCGGCAGGTTCTCCGTAAGGAAGGCGGAGAAGCGCTTCGCGCACTCCTCGATGTACGAAGGTGTGAAGCCCCAGAGGTTCATCGAAACGAGGGCCTCGGGATCCAGCACGGTATCCACGCCGTCCTCGGTATAGTAGATCTCGCCGTTTTCGCGGATGCCGATCTTCGTGCGCTCCACAATCTCGGTGAGAAGGCCGTTCTCATCCTTGGTGCAGATGCCGCGCGAGACCGTTCCCTGCTCGGTGACGGTATTCTTGATGCGGTAGCCGACCATCGCATAGTGATACTTTTCGTCATCCTCGGCATTCTTCAGAAAATCGTAGATCTTCGTAAAGGCGTTGGCGCCGTAGTAATCGTCCGCATTGATGACTGCGAAGGGCGCCTTCACCGTGCCGAGGCAGGTGAGAATGGCGTGCGCCGTGCCCCACGGCTTCTTTCTTCCCTCGGGAACCGAGAAGCCCTCGGGCAGAGCGTCCAGCTCCTGGTATACGTACTTCACCTCGATATCCTTGCCCGCGAGATGCTTATCCATTACCTCACGGAAATCCTTCTCGATCTCCTTCTTGATAATAAAGGTGACCGCCTTGAAGCCTGCGCGGATCGCATCGTAGATCGAATAGTCAATGATGATATGACCCTTATCGTCCACCGCGTCGATCTGCTTCAGACCGCCGTAACGCGAGCCCATGCCCGCCGCCATGATCACAAGTTCGGGATTTTTCATTTATGTTTCCTCCGAATGTTTATTCTTTTCTTGTATTTTAGCACAGTTTATTAACAAATGCAAGAGTCGCGGAGCAAAAAACACTATTTTAAAAGGTTTTTAACCGAAATTACAAAAAAGTTGTAAACATTTTCCTTTTTACTTGCAAAAGAGTGATGCTTGGTGTATAATAGAATGGAAAAATTCGAAAGGATAAATAAAAAATGCTGAATTTTGCACTTTTAACCGAGACCGCACAGAACGGAGGCGGTATGTGGGGCACGATCATTATGATCGGTCTGCTCTTCGTTTTCCTTTACTTCTTCATGATCCGTCCCCAGAAGAAGCAGGAGCGCAAGGATGCCGAGATGAGAGATTCTCTCGCCGTTGGCGACGAGGTCACCACCATTGGCGGCATCATCGGCAAGGTCATCTCCATCAAGGGCGAGACCTTCGTGCTTGAGACCACCAGAGAGAAGACCCAGATCCGCTTTCTCAAGGGCGCGGTCCGCACTATCGACGTGAAGACTGCCGACGTTGCGGCGGCCGTTGTTGAGGCGAAGGAGGCCGAGGCGGCGGTTGAGGAGACGGCTGTCGAGGACAAGAACGCAGACGCAAAGTAATTTTTCCGTCATAGAAAAGGATCTGTGCGCATACCCTTTAACAGAAGGGCGCACAGATCCTTTTTTTGCGCCCGTATCAACGCCGCACGGCAGGACGGAGCGTTTTATGAAATCTAAGCACAAAAATACGAAAAGCACCCCGAAAAAAAGGATCCTTTACGGGCTTCTGATCTCCGTTTTTTCCCTTCTCTCGATCCTTCTGCTCGCCTCTCTTCTGATCCTGCTTACGCGCGATCCTCTATCGGGCAGCGACCGCTACTCCTCTCTGATCTTTGCGGCGGCAGGCGTGCTTGCAGGCTTTCTCGGACGGCGGCTGATCGGCGAGCGGATCTTTCTCGTTTGCCCGGCGCTCACGGTGCTGATCGCGCTTCTTCTCGGGCTTTTTCTCTCGGGCGGGCACATCGCCCCCTCCGCGCTCCTCTCCGAGGGGATCTATCTCGCCTCTGCCGCCCTCACCTTTTACGCCGCGGCAGCGAAGAAAAAGAAGCGGCACCGCTGACCCTTGCAGCAATCTTTTTTTCGAAAAAGATTGCTTTTTTCTTTCCGTTCGTGTATAATGAAAGCAAAACACAGAGGGGAGATACCTATGGCAACCATTACAGTGCTCGGCTCGGGCAGCTGGGGCACGGCGCTTGCGCGTACACTTTCTCTCGGCGGACACGAGGTTTATCTCTGGTCACGCAAGGAGCAGACCACGCGCGCGCTTTGCGAGGCGAGGGAAAACAAGCGCTACCTGCCCGGCGTTTCGCTCGAGGGCATACATTTTACAAGCGATATATCCGCCGTGCGCGGCGCCGATGCCTGCATTCTTGCCGTCCCCTCCTCCGCGATCGGGGAAACGGCAGCGCGCATCGCACCGTATATCGAAGCGGGACAAGCCGTGATCTCTGCCGCAAAGGGCTTCGATCCCGAGAGCGGCGATCGGCTCTCCGAAACGGTGAAAAAGCACATTCCGCACGCCTCCGTCTCGGTGCTGAGCGGGCCTTCGCACGCCGAGGAGGTTGCCCTCGGGCTTCCGACGACGAACGTGATCGCAAACAGCGACATCCGAAGAGCACAGCACGTGCAGGCGCTCTTCACCTCAGGGAGCTTTCGCATCTACGCCTCCGACGACGTGATCGGCGTGGAGCTCGGGGGTGCTTTGAAGAACGTGGTCGCGCTCTGCGCGGGCATCAGCGACGGGCACGGCTACGGAGACAACACCAAGGCGGCGCTGATGACGCGCGGCCTCTCCGAGATGATTCGCCTCGGCGTGAAAATGGGCGCAAGGCACGAGACCTTTATGGGGCTTTCGGGTATGGGCGATCTGATCGTGACCTGCACGAGCGTGCACTCACGAAACCGCCGTGCCGGCATTCTGATCGGGCAAGGGCGCAGCGTTGCCGAGGCGGAGACCGCGGTCGGTATGGTCGTTGAGGGCATACGCGCGGCAAAGTCCGCTTATATGCTGAAGGAAAGATACGGCGTGGATATGCCGATCGTGGACGCGGCGTACCGCCTTCTGTTTGAGGGAGCAAAAACCGAGGACTGCGTGCGCGCTCTGATGGGGCGGCCGCTGAAAAACGAGACAGAAAAATACATTGAAGAATTAAATTAAATTTTTCACCCAAGATTATAAAGGAGACTTTTTCTATGAACGAGAAGTTTTTTGTTACCTACGAGCAGTTCGGCGCGGTCGGCGACGGAAAAACCGATGACATTGAGGCCATTGCGAAGGCGCACGCATATGCAAACGAGCACCGCCTGCCCGTGAAGGCAAAGGACGATGCGACCTATTACATCGGCGGCAAATGCTGCCCCGTTACGGTCAAGACCTCGACCGACTTCGGCAAGGCGCATTTCATCATCGACGACAGAGCGTGCGAGGCGCATAACAAGCATATCTTCTACGTGACGAGCGACTGCGAATACTACCCCGTTCAGATCGACAAGCTCGACAAGGGGCAGAAGAAGATCGATATTCCCCACAAGGGCAACATCTTCGTTAAGGTCAGAAACGAAAACAAGCGCGTTTATATCCGCTACGGCGCAAACCAGAACAACGGCAACGCACTGATCGACTACTTCACCGTGGATAAGGACGGCAACATCGGCACGCTGATGGCCTGGCAGTTCGACGAGGTGACCGAGGCTTGGGCGAAGTCCACCGATGAGGAGCCGATCCGCATCGAGGGCGGCACCTTTACAACGATCGCAAACCTCGATCCCTTCGAGAAGCGCAGATACCACAGCCGCGCCTTCTCCTGCAAGCGCTCGCACGTGCATTTTCGCAATATCACGCATCTGATCTCGGGTGAGCCCGAGCCCGAGGAGCATTACAGCTCGCCCTATGCGGGCTTCCTCTGCATTGAGGACTGCTATGACGTCACGGTCGAGAACGTGACCTTCACGCCCCACAGGACCTATCACTTCACGATGGCGAACGGCGTCATCAATGCGATCGGCACCTACGAGATGAACGGCGGCGGCACGATCGGCTTAAAGCTCATCGGCCTCAGGCAGACGATCGACATCCAGGACTCCCGCTACTGGGGACTGATGGGAACGAACTTCTGCAAGGATATGCTGCTCGAGGACTGCAAGATCTCGCGCTTTGACGCGCACTGCGGCGTGCATAACGTGACGATGCGGGGCTGCGAGTTCGGCCACGTGACGATGGAGGTCATCGGCTTCGGCAATTTCCTTTACGAGAACGGCATCAACCACGGCTCGCGCTTCTTCCTTCTGCGCGGTGACTACGGCTCCTTCTTCAAGGGTGACGTGACCATCCGCCACGCAGTCTGGGATGCCATTCCCAACAGCGTAAACGGCAAATCCTTCTTCTTCAATGCATCCAATGGCGGCACGCACGATTTCGGCTACACCTGCGAGATGCCGAGGCACATCCTGCTGGAGGACGTGCTGATCGACGATAGCCGCATCGGTGAGGGACACGAGGAGCCCTGCCTCTTCAACGCCTACTGCAAGACGCTCGACTGCGAGCGCCCCTTCCCCTACGGTCTGCCCGAGACGATCACGCTGAAAAACGTGCGCACCAAGAGCGGCAAGCCCGTGAAGATCTTCGCGGACGCTTCGCTCTTCGAGGGTGTGAAGGTTATCATCGAGGACTGACAAGGCAATAAAGGCTTGCGTGCGCACGAAAGAAACGTGCGCACGCTTTTTATATCAAAATATTCAAAATTATTCACCGATTTTTCTATTGTCTGCGCATCCGCTTTATGGTACACTTAAAGAAAAAAGCGAAACGGAGGGCAGGATTTTGGAAAACGGGCAATTGGTTACTTACGAGGCGTTCGGCGCGGTCGGAGACGGAAAAACCGACGATATGGAGGCGATCATCCGCGCACACGCATATGCGAATGAGCACACCCTTCCCGTAAGGGCACGGGACGATGCGACCTATTATATCGGAGGACGGGCGGGCGCCATCGTGATCCGCACCTCCACCGATTTCGGCAAGGCTCACTTCGTAATTGATGACAGAAGTGTCGAGGTGCCGGGCGAGCATCTTTTCTTTGTTAACAGCGATTTTGACTACTATCCTGTACATATTGACAAAATCGACAAGGGTCAGAAGCGGATCGATATTCCGCACGAGGGCAATATTTACGTTAAGGCCGTGAACGAAAACAAGCGCGTATATATCCGCTACGGCGCGAACGCGAACAGCGGCGCGGCATTGCGCGACTACTTCACCGTGGATGGGGACGGCAACATCGGCACATGGATGCCATGGCAATTTGACGAGGTGACCGAGGCATATGCAAAATCCACCGATGAGAGAGCCATCACCATCCGCGGCGGTATTTTTGAGAACATCGTCAACCTCGACACGCTCGAAAACCGCCGTTATTACGGACGCGGTATTCTCTGCACGCGCTCGCACGTGCATTTTCTCGATATGACGCATCTCGTTACGGGAGAGCCCGAGCCCGAAGCGCATTACAGCTCGCCCTACGGCGGCTTTCTCAACGTGGACGAATGCGTGGACGTAACGGTGGAAAATTTGCTTCTCACGCCGCACAGGACCTACTACTTCACGATGCCGGGCGGCGGCATCAACGCGATGGGCTCCTACGGCATCACCGCCTGCGGCGCGATCGGCTTAAAGCTGATCGGACTCAAGCAAACGGTTGATATTCTCGACACCCGCTATTGGGGGCTGATGGGCTCCAATTACTGCAAGGATATGCTGCTCGATCGCTGCGTGATCTCGCGCTTTGACGCGCATCAGGGCGTGCATAACGTGACGATGCGGGATTGCACCTTCGGCCATGCGAAGCTGCAGGTGATCGGCTTCGGCGAATGTCTCATCGAGCGCTGTCGGATGCACGGCGGCCTCCTGATGCTGCTGCGCAGCGACTACGGCTCCTTCTTCGACGGCAGCGTCACCGTGCGCGACTGCGAATGGAGGATCCTTCCCTATGACAAGATCGGCTACCTTCTCGCCGCAGGCAACAACGGCAAGCACGATTTCGGCTATCCCTGTATGCTCCCGAGGAATATTTCCGTTGAAAACCTGCTGATCGACGATACGGAAACAAACGCAGACTATGCGGGCACCTATCTTTTCAGCGACTACGATACCTACAGCGAGGAATTCGCAAACGGCAGACCCTACCCCTACGGACTGCCCGAGACGGTGACACTGAAAAACCTGCGCACCAAGAGCGGCCGCCCGATCGCGCACTTCAAGGACGAACGGCTCTTCCCCGGCGTGAAGGTAACGGAAGAATGACCGCCTGCGTATAATGAGTTGGAAGAAAACCGCAGTTTTTCAACCTTAATTCCTTTTAAATTTGATATTAAGAAAAAAGAGGCACTGATTAAACAGTACCTCTTCTTTTTTCGTTTTCGGTTATCTCGGGAGGCGCGATGCAAGGCATCGCGAATGAAATCCGCGAAAGCGGATAAAATAGGAAGCCCCTTGGGGCAAACAGATCCCGAGGAGAAATCGTCGTTCTTCGCCCCGAAGGCGTATATACATACGCCGAGAGGAAGAAAACGGCGATAGAAAACGAAAATACAATAAGAACGGAAGAAAACCGCAAGGTTTTCAACCTTAATTCCTTTTAAATCTGATATAAAGAAAAAAAGAGGCACTGATTAAACAGTACCTCTTCCTTTTTTCGTTTTCGGTTATCCCGGGAGGCGGAAGCCCCAAGTTTTCGTTTTCGGTTCTACCGGGAGGCGCGATGCAAGGCATCGCGAATGAAATCCGCGAAAGCGGATGAAATAGGAAGCCCCTTGGGGCAAACAGATCCCGAGGAGAAATCGTCGGCTGAGCCGCGAGAAGCGTACAAGCGTACGCTGAGCGGTGAAACGGCGATAGAAAACGAAAATCCGATAAGATGGAAGAAAACCGTAGGTTTTCAACCTCAATACCTTATCAAATACGCAAAAAGAAAAGGAAGAGGCACTGATTAAACAGTACCTCTTCTTTTTCGTTTTCGGTTCTACCGGGATATGTTCCCCAAAATTAATATTTTTTGTTTTGGAGTGCAGTCTCCGTATTGTATATCGCCTGCTTCGCCGCCTTATCCGAATGCATAACGATATAACTGTAGATACTGTCAAAAAGCGCGAGCTGCGCATAGCGCGAGGAAAGACCGAGGATCGAATACTTGGTTTCGGCGGATCTCGTGAAGAGCGCGTAATCCGCGGCGGAGACGATCGGGGACTCGCCGTAGTTGGTCACACAGACGGTGGTGGCGCCGCAGATCTTGCAAAGGCGCAGGGCATCCACGATGTCCTTGGAGGCGCCCGAATGCGAGATGCCGATGGCAACGCTGCCCCGCTTCAGATGCGAGGCGATGATCGCCTGCATATGGTTATCGCAGCAGGCCTGCGCAGAGAGACCGAGGCGCAGCAGCTTATGCGCGGCATCCTGCGCAATGGCGGCAGAGTTTCCAAGCCCGAAAAGCACCGTTCTATCACTCTTCATCACAAGCTCTGCCACACGCGCAAGCTGCTCGGCATCCAGGACCGACTCGGTATTCTTCAGCGATTCGACCACGCCTGCGTTTTGCTTTTTAAAGATCTCGTAGCAGGAGTCCTCGCGCGTGATCTCACCGCCGAGAGAGGAGGAGGCGCCCATCTCGCTCGCGAGACGGAGCTTCAGCGCCTGGTAGCCCTCCAGTCCCAGCCTGCGCGAAAGACGCACCACCGTGGCATCGCCGCAGCCACAGCATTTTGCAAGCTCGGAGATCGAAAGCGCGATCATCTCGCCCGTATTATTTAATATATAATTCGCGATCCTTTTTTCCGCGGGCCCCATCTCATCCCGAAGAAAGCGAAGCTTATGCGTGATCGATTCCATTTTCACACCTCAAATGAAAATAATTTTCATTTATTGTATCATAAAGGCGCAAAAATGTCAATTCCGTAGAAAAAAATTTCAAAAATTGTTGCAAAGAAAAATGCCGTATGGTAGAATAAAGCCATCAATAAATAATTAAATTAAGGAGAATTTTGTTATGCAAATTCAGATGAATGAATTTTTGTTCTCAATGATCCTGACCGAGCTGGAGGATGCCGTGGGCAAGGAAAACTGCTCCGTGCGCCAGATCGACAAGGTCACCCACAGCGTGGACTACTATTGGCTCTCGCGCATGTGGGCGGATCGCGGCTGCCGTATGCCCGAGGCGGACTATATCGTTTGCCCCAAGGATGCGACCGAGGTCTCCAAGGTCGTGAAGATCGCGAACTACTATAAGCTTCCTGTGACCGTTTGGGGTGCGGGCGGCGGCACGCAGGGCGGCGCGATCCCCGTTTGCGGCGGCATTTTGCTTGACACCAAGAGAATGAACCAAATCTACGAGGTCAACACCGAGGGTATGTACATAGAGTGCGGTACGGGTGCGATCTACAAGCACATCGAGTGGGCCGCCAACGAGGTCGGCAAGGCAACGATGCACTACCCCTCCTCCCTTACCTGCTCCACCGTGGGCGGCTTCCTTGCGCACAGAGGCATCGGCGTTTGCTCCACGAAGTACGGCAAGATCGACGATATGGTGCTGAAGATGGAGGTCGTTCTCCCCAACGGTGATATTATCGAGACCAGCCCCGCGCCCAAGCACGCGGCGGGCCCCGACCTGAACCAGATCTTTATCGGCTCGGAGGGCACGCTCGGCATCATCACCAAGGCGCAGATGCGCATTTACGATATGCCCGAGGAGCGCCGCTTCAGAGGATTCCTCTTCCAGGATATGCACGGCGCCTTCCAGGCATCGCGCGAGCTTCTGCAGAAGTTCAAGCCCTCGGTCATGCGCCTTTACGACGAGGCAGAGACCGCTTCGCTCATCAAGAAGATCGTCGGCGTGGCGCGCAAGGGCGCGTTTATGAACGTGGCCATCGAGGGCTGCCGCGAGCTCGTTGAGGTGGAGGAGAAGTTGCTTCTCGACACCTTCAAGAAGTACGGCGCCGAGGACCTTGGTAGCGAGTACGGCGAAAAGTGGTGGAAGGAGAAGATCACCTTCTTCTACCCCGGCCATATGATGGATATCCCCCAGATGTTCGGCACGATGGATACCATTGCACCCTACGGAAAGATCGAGGAGATCTACTGGGCAATGAAGAACGCCATCGAATCGAACTTCCCGCAGGCGAAGTTCATCGCGCATTTCTCGCATTGGTATGAGTGGGGCGCGATGGTTTACGACCGCTTCATCATCGACGGCAAGGACGTGCCGAAGGATCCCGTGGAGGCGCTGCGCCTGCACCAGGAGGTCTGGACCTGCGGTGTTCGCGCGGCACTTGCGCACGGCGGCGTCGTCAACGACCATCACGGCGTGGGCATCAAGCTCGGCCGCCTGATGAAGGAGCAGTACGGACCCGCAATGCAGGTATTTGAGGGACTGAAAAAGCAGTTAGACCCCAACGGTATTATGAATCCGTTCAAGCTGGGTCTTTGATAGGAGGTAGAGTGAAATGATGATGTCTGAAAAGTGCAAGCAGCACGTTGATTCCTGCCGTTTTTGCTGGATGTGCCATCACATCTGCCCCATCGGCAATGCGACCGGCCACGAGAGAAGCACGCCCCGCGCAAGAGCGCTCGGTATCTCTCTCGTAAACAGAGGCGCGATCGAGCTCTCCGAGATCATGGATAATATTTACGAGTGCGCGGGCTGTGGCGCCTGCGTGCACGATTGCGTGACGGGATGGGATCCCGTAATGTTCACCAAGGAGGTCAGAATGCAGGCGGCGCTGGAGGACCGGCTGCCGGATTATATCGGCAAGATGGTGGATGCCTGCCTCGAGACCGGAAACGCCTACGGCAAGACCGTGCTTTGCGAAAGACTCAGCGCGAAGATCGCAGAGCACAGCGCTCCCACCGATACCCTTCTCTTCCTCGGCGCGGATGCGCGCTATATGGCCTGCAAACAGGCAGCACAGGCGATCGAGGTGCTGGAGAAGGCCGGCGTTCGCTTTACCGTGCTTGCCGACGAGCCCGCCTCGGGCGCACAGATGGATTTTCTCGTCGGCGCGATCGAGGAGACGAAGGAGCAGATGGCCGCTGCCGCCAAGGCGATGAACGGCTACAAGACCGTGGTCCTCTACGATCCCTTCGATGCAAAGGCCGTGAAGCAGACCTATCACGAATACGGCGTGGAGCTTAGCGCCTCCGCCGTGACCTATACCGCCTTCCTTGCAGAGCTTGTGAAGAGCGGCGCGCTGAAGGCTGAGAAAAAGCTTGGCGCCGTCGTTTTGCAGGATGCCTTCCAGCTCTCCCGCGACCTCGGCGAGACCGAGGAGGCAAGAGCTGTCGTTTCGGCATTTGCGGAGCTGCACGAGATGCATCTCAACCGCGCCGAGACCGTATGGGCAGGCAATATTCTGATGGCACAGTACATTCCCGACGTAATGAAGCTCGTTGCGAAAAGAAGAATTTTCAATGCAAAGAGCCTTGGAGAGGATACGATCGTGACCACCTCCGTTTCCGAATACGTTTCGCTGAAGAACGCGGAGGACGAGGGCGTTAAGATCCTTTCTCTTGAGGACCTGATTCTCGCTTAAGGAGGCACAAAATGTTAGTCAATTTGCAAACGATCATTGATATGGCGGAAAAGGGCGGCTATTGCATCCCCGCCTTCAACGTTTATAATACCGAAACCGTGATGGGCGTGATCGACGCCGCAGAGCAGGAGAGAGCCCCCGTGATCATTCAGATCTACCCCCGACTGATCAACGAGGCGGTCGGCTTCTATATCGCACCTGCGGTCGTTGCGGCGGCAAGACGCGCGAGCGTTCCCGTTTGCTTCCATCTCGACCACGGCGCGGGCATCCCCGAGGTCAGCCGCAGCCTTTACTGGGGCGCGACCGGCATTATGCGCGACGCCTCCACCGAGGATTTTGAAAACAACGTGCGCAAAACGCGCGAGGTCGTGGAGCTTTGCGCGCCCCTCGGCATCGGCGTGGAGGGCGAGCTCGGCCACATCGGCAGCGTGAACGATGCCGAGATGGACGAATTCACGAGTCCCGAGGAGGCGGGCGAATTCGTGCGCCGTACGGGCGTTTGCTGCCTCGCGGTGCTGGTCGGCAACGCGCACGGCCACTACAAGAAGCCCCCGAAGCTGGATATTGAGCGCATCCGCAGGATCCGCGAGACCACGGGCGGCATTCCGCTCGTGCTGCACGGCGGCTCCGGCATTCCCGACGAGGAGGTCAAGGCGGCGATCGCGGCGGGCATCCGCAAGATGAACATCGGCACGGACGTTTGCTGTGCCTTTGCCGACGGCACCAAGGCGGCGCTCGACGATCCCAAGAGAAGCATCGGCGTTGACGTATTTATGAAGCGCGCGATCGAGAGCGTGAAGGCGCTTGCCGTAGAAAAGATCAGGCTCGTGGGAGCGGACGGTAAGGCGTGATGAAGAAAAGAATCGTTGCGATCGGTGCCTGCGTTGCCGACACGCTGATGACCCTGCCGCACTTCCCGAAGGAGGACTCGAAGCTGCGCGCCCTCGCAAGCAAGACGGCAGGCGGCGGACCTGCGGCGACCGGTCTCGTTGCCGCCGCAAGGCTCGGCGCGGACGCGGCCTTTATCGGCAATCTCTCCTCGGATGCCTCGGGCGCGTTTCTGCTCGCAGATTTTAAAAAATACGGCGTTTCGACCGAGCACATCCGCGTGCTAGACGGATACCGCTCCTTCTGCTCGGTGATCTGGCTTTCCGAGGAAAGCGCCAGCCGCACCTGCGTTTTTGACCGCGGTGATCTGCCGCCGCTCACCCTGACGGATGCGGCGCGTACGGCGATAAAGGATGCCGCGATCCTGATGGTGGACGGAAACGATATGGATGCCGCCGTGGAGGCGGCACGCCACGCAAGGGAGAGCGGCACGGCGGTGCTTTACGACTGTGGCGGTCTTTACGAGGGCGTTTTTCGTCTGCTCGCTCTGACCGATATTATGATCCCCTCCGAGGAATTCGCGCTCGGGCACACGGGCGAGAGGGATGCCGAGGCGGCGGCAAAAAAGCTTTTTGCGCTTTATTCCCCCCGCGTGGTCGTGATCACGCAGGGCAGCCGCGGCGGCCTCATCTACGACGGCGAGAGCCTCACACGCTACCCCGTCTTCCCCGTTAAGGTCAAGGACTCGAACGGCTCGGGTGACGTTTTTCACGGCGCCTTCGCCTTCGGACTTACCAAGGGCTATTCTTATGAAAAATGCGCACGCTTTGCAAGCGCCGTTTCCGCCCTCAAATGCACGGGCGTCGGCGCAAGAGAGAGCGTTCCCTCTTTTGAGAGAGTTTTGGAATTTTTAAAGGAGAACGATTATGAGCTTTAAGAAAAAATATGAAAAGGCCACAGGCTATACCCCCATCTGCAAGATCGGCGAATGCTCCTTAAAGAAGCTGGAGTTCGGCATCATCGAGCTGGAGGCAGGACAGTCCGTTGACTACTGCACTGAGGATAAGGAGACCGCCTTCATCCTGCTTTACGGACACTGCGACGTTGCGTACGCAGGCGGAAAATTCGAGAATATCGGTAACAGAAGCACCGTGTTTGAAAACAGAAGAGCCGAGAGCTTTTATATGCCCCGTGATATGAAGCTGACCGTGACGGCGCGCGATCATCTGAAGATCGCCGTTTGCGCGACTCCCATCGCGGAGGCGACCGAGCCGCAGGTTCTGCGCGAGGACCACGTTGCCCTCAAGCTGCTCGGCAGAGTTCCCTTCCAGAGAGAGACCAGCTTTATCATCGACGGCAATTCCAACGCCAAGATCCTCACCGTGGGTGAGGCTTACACCACCGAGGGCAACTGGGCAGGCTTCCCGCCCCACAAGCACGACGAGGACAATATGCCGACCGAATGCGTCGCGGAGGAGATCTATTACTTCCTCTTCGAGCCCGAGCAGGGCTTCGCCGTGCAGTGCCTTTACACCTCGGACGGCGAGATCGACGAGGCGTACCGCGTAAAGAACGACGAGCTTGTCGAATTCCCGCGCGGCTATCACTCCACCGTCTCCACCCCCGGCTACAAGACCTATTTCCTCTGGCTGATGGCGGGCGATTATCAGGGCTTCAACCGCTCTAATGATCCGGAGCACGACTGGATAAAGTAAACAATGATTGTCAAATTCAAGGAAAATCGCGTCAGACGCGCGTATATCGGCGGCGCACGGATCGACCGCTTTGTCGGAAAGAGCGATGCACGGGACGGAAGATATCCCGAGGAATGGCTCGCCTCGACGGTGGAGGCCTTCAACCCCGATATGCCGAAGGCGGGCGAGGGAATTTCCTATACGGAGGAGGGCGAGAGCTTTAGCACGCTTCTTGAAAGAGACGGCGAGCGGCTGCTCGGTAAGAATGCCTATCTTTCTGACAGCGGCAAGCCCTCCCTGCTCGTCAAGCTCCTCGATTCCGCGGAGAGACTCGTGATACAGTGCCATCCGACGGTGGAATTTGCAAGGGAGCGCATGGGCTCTCCCTTCGGCAAGACCGAATGCTGGTACATCCTCGACGCAGAGCCCGATGCCACGGTGTATCTCGGCTTTAAGGAGGGGATCACGAGGGAGCGCTGGGAGGCGCTCTTCCGCGCGCAGGACGTGGACGGAATGCTCGCCTGCCTGCATCAGTTCCCCGTCAAGGCGGGAGATCTCTGGTTCGTGGCGGGCGGCGTGCCGCACGCGATCGGCGGCGGCTCCTTTATGATCGAGCTGCAGGAGCCGAGCGATCTGATGGTGATCCCCGAGCGCGTGACGCCCTCGGGCGTGACGCTGGCGGACGCAAAGCTGCACGGCGGTCTCGGCTTCGACGGAATGTTCGACGTATTTAACTATGAGGGGCTTTCCGAGGATGAGACGCGTGAGCGCTACTTCCGTCATCCCGAGCGAAAAGAAAACCAAACGGTTCCGATCGTGGATGCTTCCTTAACGGATAAGTTTTCCATGTCGCGCATCCGCGTGTCGGGCAGGGCAAAGACGGATCTTTCCGATTCGTATGCGGTTGCTGTTGTCACGGAAGGAAACGGAACGGTTCTTTCGGACGGAAAGCAAATTCCCCTGAAAAAAGGAGATAATTTCTTCGTGAGCGCGTGCACAGGACCTCTTTATATGGAAGGAAATATGGAGCTTGTCCTTTGCATCAGCCATTGATAGAAAAAGGAAATATAAATGGAACACATAGAAAGTAAAGCGCGAGAGCTTTCTCTTGATTTTCTTGAAAACGAGAAGCAATACAGGCTCGGCTTCGTGGAGGCGGAGCAGCCGAATCCGAAAACGAAGGGGCTTGGCGAGATTACCGTGAAGGATACTGAGGCGGGTGTCCGTATGCTCCTTTCGGTGGATGAGGATCTTATCGGTCTTTTTGAAAAAACGCTTTTTTCGGAGCGGTTTGACAATTTTTTCGATGCGGTTTTAAATACGCTGAAAAACCGAAAGCGTGTCTTTATCTCCGGATGCGGCGCCTCGGGCAGACTTTCCATGCGGCTGGAAGCCTCCTTCCGCCAAGCGGTCAAGGCTTGCGCCGAGAAGGATCCCGCGATGCGATCGTATGAAAATAGCGTGCTCGAGATCATGACGGGCGGAGATTATGCGATCATCCGCTCGGTGGAGTCCTTTGAGGACTATACGGAGCTCGGATGCGCGCAGGCAAGGGATATGAGGGTAGAAAGCGGCGATCTTCTGATCGGCGTCACCGCCACGGGAGAAACCACCTCGATTCTCGGCACGGCCAAGCAAGCGCTTGCAAGCGGCGCAAGGGTGTGGATGGTGATCTGCTCGGATCCCCGGAGCATCATCGGCAAGCTTGCGCGTGTGGATGCCGTGTTCACGCACAAAAACTGCGAAAGCCTCTATATGAAGTGCGGCGGTATGGCGCTCACGGGTTCAACGCGAATGCAGTCTTCCACAATTGAGCAGGCGATCATCGGTGCGGCCTTGGAGCTTTCGCTGGATGCCTTGCTCGGGAAAAAAGAGACTGTGCAGGAGAAAAAATCCGCGCTCGCCCACGGCTTTGCGCAGTGCATCGCAATGCTCGGCACGGAGAAGAACGTGAAAACAGCGGTGCGGCAGATCGAGACGGAGACCGCGCTCTATGAAAACGGCGGTCACGTGACCTATTTTGCGGATGAATATCTTCTGGACGTTCTCGCCGATACGACCGAGAGAACGCCAACCTTCACAACGCCGCCCTTCCGTCCGCAAAAAAACAAAAATGCACCGCTTTCCTGGGCATTTGTGAAAAATCCCTTTCTCGATACGGTCAGCGCCTGGCGCTCCTGCTTTGAGAGAGTGCCGAGATGCTTGAACAGAAGTGAGGCGGAGTACCGTGATCTCGGCATTAAAGAGGCGGATATCCAAAGGATTCCTCGCATTTCCTTGGATGCGTTATATGAATTTGAGATCGGCAACGAGCCGGATCTTGAGCGTGAGGGCGAAAATACGCTTTGCACCTGGGTTGGCTACGGAGAGGAAGCGCCGAAAGAATTTTTCGAAAAATCCAAAGGATTTGCTGCCGCATCCGTTTGGACGCTTGGCGATACGGAGCTTTTAACGGTGCAAACGCAGATGAAGCTCTTTGAGCATCTTGCTATGAAAATGATGCTGAACTCGGTTTCCACCCTGACGATGGCAAAGCTCGGCAAAATCCGCGGCAACTATATGGTGCATCTCAATATCAGCAACAAAAAGCTGGTGGACAGAGCCACGCGCATGATCGCCGATCTTTGCGGCGTGGATTACGAAACGGCAAGTTACGAGCTGTTTTACAGCAAGCTTCTTTTGGAAAAGCTCGGGAAATCGACCTCGACAACGGTTGAGACCATAGACAGGCTCGGGCAAAAATCGGGCAAATAATGATTTTGGGAAGATAGATAAAATGAAAAGAGATTTCAGCTTATACGCAAAGGAATTTGAGGACGTTTTGCTCGGCAATTTCGTGCCGTTCTGGACAAAATTCTCTCCCGACAAGGAATACGGCGGCTATCTTTGCGGCTTTATGCGGGACGGAGAGCTTTTCCTTGAGGATAAATCCGTCTGGCAGCAGGGGCGCAGCCTCTGGATGTTCTCCAAGCTATACAACGAGTTCGGCGGCAAGGCGGAATGGCTCGCGGCGGCAAAATGCGGCTACGACTTCATCAATAAATACTGCTTTGCCGAAAACGGACATATGTATTTCCGCGTGACGCGCGACGGAAAGCCCCTCGTGGAGCGCCGCTATTACTTCTCCGAGGCGTTCGCCGTGATGGGCTACGCCGAATACTACAAGGCAACCGGCCTTGCCGAGGCAAAGGAGAAGGCGATCGCGCTCTTCGACAAAATGATCTATTACTACACCTCGCCCGGCGTTTTCACCCCGAAGGTGAATCCCGAGACCCGCAAAAACCGCGGCCACAGCATCGTGATGATCATGATGAACGTGGCACAGACCGTGCGCGAGATCCACGCGGACGAGAAATACGATGCGCTGATCACCGATTGCTTGAACACGATCACCTCCATGTTTATCAAGGAGGAGGAAAAGGCACTTTTCGAGACCGTAGGTGCGGACGGTGAGCGGCTCAACTCCCCCGAGGGGCGCCTCATCAATCCCGGGCATAGCATGGAGACTGCCTGGTTTATGATGAAGGAGGCGATCCACAGAAAGGACAAGGCGCTGATGGAGCGCTGCATGCAGGTGCTGCTCTGGTCACTGGATCTCGGATGGGATAAGGAGATGGACGGCATCCTCTACTTCGTTGACGTGGAGGGAAAGCCCGTGACGAGCCTTGAATGGGATATGAAGCTCTTCTGGCCGCACTGCGAGGCGATGATCGCGCTGGCGATCTCCTACCTCTATACGAGAGATGAAAAATATATGGTCTGGTTCGATCGGATCAAGGAATACGTATGGGCGCACTTCCCCGACGAGGGGCATCCCGAATGGTTCGGGCATCTGCACCGCGACGGCACGCCGATCAACACCATCAAGGGCTCGGACTGGAAGGGTCCCTTCCATAACGTACGTGCCTTTATGCTGCTCACGCAGATCTTCAAAGCAATCGGCGAAAATAAGTCCTTGGGCTTTTAATTCTATAAGGAGAAGCGAAAATGGAAACAAAGATTAACAATATCCGCATTAAAAGCGTACCGAGCGAGTGGGACGTATATTTTGATATGGCGCTCGTGATGCTCGACGAAATTATGAAAAACAACGCGGCCGGCAAGAAAACGGTGATGATCGTGCCCGTCGGCCCGACACAGCAATACCCCATTCTCGCAAGGCTTGTAAACCAGCTGCGCGTGCCGCTGCACGACGTTCATTTCTTCAACATGGACGAATATCTCGTCTCCCCCTCCGAGGAGGTGGCTTATACCGATCCCATCAGCTTCCACTACCGTATGCAGCACGAATTCTACGATCTCGTGGACAAGGAGCTCGTGATGCCCGAATCGCAGCGCCACTTCCCGAAGCCCGGCTGCGAGGCAGAATACGATGCGCTGATCGAGGCGCTCGGCGGCGTGGACCTCTGCCTTGGCGGCCTTGGCATCAACGGTCATCTCGCCTTCAACGAGCCGCCCGAGGCAGACTGCCCGATGAGCGCAGAGGCCTTCGGCGCGCTCGGCACGCGCGTGCTTCCCATCTCCCGCGAAACCAAGACCATCAACGCCTACGGCTATCAACGCGGCGACCTGCGCGGTATGCCCGAATGGTGCATCACCGTCGGTATGAAGCAGATCCTCGCGTCAAAGCGCGTATACATCGCGCTCAACCGCCCCTGGCAGCACGGCATCTTCAAGCACGTGATCGGTGATACGCCCACCGCGGCGATCCCCGCAAGCCTTTTGCAGAGACACGGCGACGTTCTCTTCTGCGCGGCGGCGGACATTCTCGAAGGACTTTTCTGACAGAGGATAAAAAATGAAGTATTTACTCGGAGTTGATTTCGGCGGCGGCGCCTCCAAGGCGACGCTGCTCGACGAAAACGGACGCATTGCCGCGGAGCATACGGTGGAATACCCGACGCTCTACCCCGAGGCGGGTGCCTGCGAGCAATCCCCCGCGGACTGGATATCGGCGCTTTGCGAGAACACGAAAAGCCTCATCGAAAAAAGCGGCATCGACGCTGCGGACATCGCGGCGGTGGCACTCGACTCGGCCACGCACACCTCGCTGCTTTGCGACGAGAACTTCCGTCCGCTCGGCAATGCGATGCACTGGACCGACAGCCGCAGCCGCGTAGAGGCAAACGAGCTTCTTTCGCAGCACGGCGAAGAGATCTTTAAAAAAACCTTCCATAAGCCCGACACGATCTGGACGCTGCCCCAGCTTTGCTGGATGAAGCGGCACAGGACGGAGCTTTTCGATCGGGCGCGTTATATTTTCTTTGAAAAGGATTATTTAAGGTACTTTCTGACCGGGGTCTTCTGCACCGACTATATCGAGGCCGAGGGCAGCATGCTCTTCGACTGCAATACGATGGTCTGGGACGAGGCGCTTTGCGCGCTTGCGGGCATCCGCACCGATATGCTCCCGCCCATCAAGAGTCCGACCGATACGGTCGGCTTCGTTACGGTTGAGGCGGCAAAAACGACGGCGCTTGCCGCCGGCACACCCGTGATCTGCGGCTCGACCGATACGGTGATGGAGATCTTTGCCTCGGGCGCGGTGGAAAAGGGAGATATGACCGTGAAGCTGGCGACGGCGGGGCGCATCTGCGTGATCACCGACCGCCCCTGCCCCGACCGCCATCTCGTGAACTATTCGCACATTGCCGAGGGGCTCTGGTATCCCGGTACGGCAACGAAGGCGGCGGCGGCATCCTACCGCTGGTACAGAGACACCTTCGGCGAGGACTACCGCACGCTGGATGCGGCGGCCGCCGCTCTGCCCGTGGGCGCGGAGGGTGTTTTCTTCCACCCCTACATCAACGGCGAGCTGACCCCCTACGCAGATCCCCTGCTTTGCGGCAGCTTTACCGGTCTGCGCGCCACCCATACGAAGGCGCACTTCACGCGCGCCGTGCTCGAGGGCGTTGCGCTCTCGCTGCTGGAGAGCAAGCAGTACCTCGACGGGCTCGGCATCCCCCATAAGGGATACGCCACCCTGATCGGCGGCGGCGCAAAGGGAACGCTCTGGCGGCAGATCACCGCCGATGCACTCGGCATTACCCTGCACGTCACCGAGAGCGCAGACTCCTCGCTCGGCTCCGCGATGCTTGCGGGCATCGCCGCCGGCATATTTAAGGACGCGAGGGATGCCGTACAAAAATGCGTGAAGCGCGTGGCGACGGTGACCCCCGATCCCGAGAATACGGAAAAATACAAAGCGCTTTTGGGGACCTATAAGAGGATCCATGATGCGCTTGCACCGATCTATCACGAAAACAAATAAAACAAGTAAAAGGAGATTTGAAAATGAAATACACGGACATCAATCTGATCCCGCCCGAGGAGCTCGGCGTTGGAAGCAATATTAAGCTGAACGTATGCGAGCACGAGGTCGATATGTACTGGAAGGTCGCGATCGAGGTGCTTGAGGTCATTGCGGAAAACAACCGCAAGGGCGAGCCCACCGTTATGATCGTTCCCTACGGCCCTCTCGGTCCTTACGCGCGCATTGCGGAGCTCGTGAACAAATACCGCATCTCCCTTAAAAAGTGCGTTTTCATCAATATGGACGAATACCTCACCGAGGATCTCCAATACATCGATTATAACCATCCCCTCTCCTTCCGCGGCGGTATGGACAGGACCTTCTACTCCAAGGTGGACGAGGAGCTGAACGTGCTTCCCGAGAACCGCATCTTCCCCGAGCCCGGCAACGAGGGCCGCATTCTTGAGATCATCGAGAAGTACGGCAAGCTGGATATGGCGTTCGGCGGCGTTGGCATCAACGGCCATTACGCCTTCAACGAGCCCCCGGAGGCAGGGGAGAAGGTGACGCCCGAGGAATTCGCGCAACGCCCCACCCGCACGCTGAAGATCGCGCGCGAGACGAGGACCATCAATGCGTTTATGAACTGCGGCGCGAACATCGAGGCGATCCCCGAGAACTGCATCACCGTGGGTATGAAGGAGATCCTGATGGCGAAAAAGATCCGTATGTGCATGCCCCGCGACTGGAACGCGGCGGCACTGCGCAAGGTGCTTCACGGCGGCGTGACGGCAAGCGTGCCCTGCTCGCTCTTCCAAAACCATCCCGACGCGCTTCTCTACGCGGCGAAGGTGGCGACTGCCTGCCCCGTGCCCGAGATCCGCGTTTACAACAAATAATATGAAGAAAATGATCGTTTCGGGGGTGCGCGCGGTCTTGCCGACGGGCATTCTCGAGGACTGCTGCGTGCGCATCGAAAACGGCGTGATCGCCGCGCTTGACTGCCCCGACCGTGAAATGGCGGGCTACGAAAGCCTTGACGGCGGCGGCGCGTATCTCTTCCCCGGCTTTATCGACCTGCACGTGCACGGCGGCGGCGGCGCGGACTTTATGGATGCGACGCCCGCGGCGTTTGAGACTGCGGTCAGAACCCATCTTGCGCACGGCACCACGCGCCTCTATCCGACCGCGATGAGCGCGACGGAGGAGGACCTTGCCGCCTTTATCGCGGCGTATCACACATTTAAAAAGGAAAGCCCCCTTGCCGCTCTGGCACCGGGGCTCCATCTGGAGGGGCCGTATTTTCAGGGCGCGGGGCAAAAGAGCAGCGGTGCACAGCCGAAGGGCGTGCTGCGCCTGCCCGACCTTGCCGAGGTCGACCGCCTGCTTGCGCTTGCACACGGCGCGATCCTTCGCTGGGATGCGGCGCCCGAGCTTGCGGGTGCGCCCGCATTTGCTTCGTATCTGAAGGCGCGCGGCATCCGCACCGCCGTGGCACACACAGATGCCACCGCAGAGGAATGCGCGAGAGGCTTTGACAGCGGCTTTTCCCACGTGACGCATTTTTACAATGCGACGAGCATGCACAGAAAGCGCGAACAGACGGTGTACGCCGGCGTGGTGGAGGCGACCTACCTTGACGACCGCGTCAGCATAGAGCTGATCGGCGACGGCTGCCATATTCCGCGCGAGGATATTCTGCTTGCGATGAAGATCAAGGGAGCGGAGGCGGTTTCCGTGATCACGGACGCCACGCGCATCGCGGGCACGGACTGCAAGACCGCCAAGCTCGGCAGCCTGAAAAACGGCACCGACGTGATCGTGGAGGACGGCGTGGCAAAGCTGCCCGACCGAAGCTCCTTTGCGGGAAGCATTGCCACGATGGACCGCTGCCTGCGCGTTTTGTGCGAACGCTATGGGATCATGCCGAGCACGGCGTCGGTGCTTCTTTCGCTTGCGCCCGCGCGCTATATGGGAATTGCAGACAGAAAGGGATCGATCGCCGTCGGCAAGGACGCGGATCTCTGCCTCGTCACAGAGGATTACAAAATCAAGAACGTGATCGTCGGCGGCGAGATCGCCGTCTGACAAAGGATAAGCGCTTATGAAAATCGTTGTTTGCATCCGCCTCGGGCCGGACGGAGAGCCCGGCCCCTTTGACGCCTGCGCGTACGAGGCGGCGCTCCGTATCGAGGGAGCGGAGATCACCCTGCTTTCTATGGCGGGCGAGGCGGCGAAAGAGCCGCTTTTACGCCTGACACGGCTCGGCGCGCAGCGTGCCGTTTTGCTATCGGATCGGGCGTTTGCGGGCGCGGATACGCTTGCGACCGCCAAAACGCTCGCGGCGGCGCTGAAAAGGCTTTCGCCCGATCTCGTGATCACGGGAAGGCAGACGCTGATCGGAGATACCGCGCAGACCGGGCCGATGCTCGCGGTGCTTTGCGGCTACCCGATGATCACGAACGTGATGTCGGTTGACCGTGTGGATGCGGGTATCACCTGCACCACGCGCACCGAGGGACAAAGGCACGCCCCCTTCCCTGCGCTGATCACCGTGGAGCGCTTTCTTTCGCTGCGATTTCCGCGCCTGCGCTCACGTATGGGCGAGCTAACGGTATGGAACGCGGCAGAGCTCGGGCTATCCCCCGACGGTGTGGGGCTTGCGGGCTCTCCGACCCGCGTGCTGAGGACCTTTGAAAACCAAAGCGGCCGAAGAAAATGCAAGATGATCCGAAGAGAGGCGCTGCCCGAGGTCATCTCCGAGGCACTCGCCGCCTACCGTACGGTCGGTGCTTCCCCGTCTCCCTCTCCCGAGCGGCTATCTCGGCTATGCACCGTCGGAGAAGCGCCGATGGAATTTGCCAAAAGCGTCAGCGACGATATTACCGTCATCCCCATGACCGACGCGGCGACCGTGGCCGAAGCGATCGCGGCGCTTGCGCCCTCCGCGGTGCTTTGGGGCAGCGATGCTCCTGCAAAGCAGATGGCGGCAGAGGTGGCGGCACGCCTCTCTCTCGGTCTTTGTGCCGACTGCACGCGTCTGGAGGCGGAGAACGGCGCGCTGATGATGTACCGCCCCGCGCTCTCGGGCAGCACCGTTGCAAAGATAAAGAGCCTGACGCGCCCTGCGATGGCGACCGTAAGGACCGCAAGCGAGGGACATACGGACGTCGTTGTCGGTCTCGGATACGGCGTGAAGGACGAGCTCGCGCGTGCGATGAAATTTGCCGAGGCGCTCGGCGCAGAGACCGTGGCAAGCCGCAAGCTCGTGGACAACGGCTATCTTCCTTATGAAATGCAGCTCGGGCTGACCGGCAAAACGCTGAGCCCGCCCGTTTATATCGCGATCGGCATTTCGGGCGCGGTGCATCATACCGTGGGTATGCAGGGCGCGGCAACGGTCATTGCGATCAACCCCGATAAGGATGCACCTATCTTCGATTATGCGGACTTTGGCATCATAGAAAATTTTTGAAAGGAAATGCGATTATGTTGGATTATAAGATCAAGATCGGGCTCGTGGCGATGCGCAGAAACACCACGGACCGCCCGAGAGGGACCTTTCTCACCTGGTATTCCGCAGAGCAGCGCGGCAAGCGCTTTGTGGAATATATTGAAAAGAATTTTTCCGATGATCGCGTGAGCTTCACGGACAACAAGGGCATCGGCATCGAGGATCTTGTCTTTGATGACAAGAGCGCGGCGGAGGTCGTAGAGCGCTTTCGTGCCGAGGCGGTGGATGCCGTGATGATCATCAACTGCAACTTCGGCAACGAGGAGGCGGCGGCAGACATCGCACAGGCGCTCGGAAAGCCCGTGCTTCTCTGGGCACCGCTGGACGATGAATACTACACGGACGGTATGCGCCCGACGGACTCGCAGTGCGGCATGTTCGGCGTTTCCCGACAGATGCAGAGATATCATATTCCCTTCTCCTACATCCCCTCCTGCGAGGTGGACTCCGAGGAATTCAAGGAGGGCTTTGACCGCTTCGTGCGCGTGGCGTGCATGGTCAAAAACTTCAAGGGCATGCGCATCGGTCAGATCGGCGCGCGCCCCGCTCCCTTTTTCTCGGTCATCTGGAACGAGGGCGAGCTGATGGAGCAATTCGGCATTCGCATCATCCCCATCAATTTCGCCGTCATCGAGCAAAGGATGAAGGATGCACCCGCGCTTTACGCCGACGAGATCGCCGAATACGAGACCTATTTTACCTCGAATTACGCGCTGGACGCGCTGACACCGAAATACGTTCACGCAATGGCAACGCTGGCGGCCGCATACAGGCATCTTTTCGAGGAATTTCGCTTAGACGTGATATCCGCCGAGTGCTGGACCGCGACGCCGATCATGTTCGACGGGCTTGCGCCCTGCGCGGTCTACGGTCTTTTGAACGATCTCGGCTATATGATCGCCTGCGAGAGCGACCTGCACGCGGCAATGACGATGGTGCTTTTAAAGTGCGCTACGCTCGGCCGCGGCTATCCGCTCTTCGGCGAATTTACCGTGCGGCATCCGCAGAATAAGAATGCGGAGCTGCTCTGGCACTGCGGCCCCTTCCCTCTCTCGCAAAAGGCACCCGAGAGCCGCGCGCGCCTCGTCAACCAGCGCATATGGATGCGGGCGAAGGACGGAGAATACACCGTCGCGCGTATCGACCGCGAGGAGGGCGGAAAATATATGCTGCTCCCTCTGCGCTGCCATACCACCGAGGGACCCGAGACGCACGGAACGTATATTTGGGGCGAATTCGAGGATCTCGGCGCTGTGGAGGCGCGGCTGATGGAGGGACCTTACATACATCACTTCATCGAGATCGAGGGCGACTACACGGCACAGCTCAGGGAATTCTGCAAGTATTTCCCGCGGCTTCATATCGACAACGCGCTGAATACATAATGAAAGGGGATGCTTCATTCCGGCATCACCCCTACAGAGCGAGGATTTCGTTAAAAAACACGGCATCTTCGCTCTGTTTTTTTGCTTTCAAGCCCAAAGCAGTCCGGATCCTCTTATTCTGAATGACTCCGCCCCTGCTTTTGCGGTGCGATCTATGCATACGGATTTGTTTCCAAATCTGCAGGAAAATTTTAACAAAAACACAGCTTTGTTCATTTTTTGTTGACAAATCCAACGTTTTATGCTATACTGTAAGGGTGTTTGTTGATATTTCAACATGAAAAGGAGCAAGAATTGAAGCAGAGGTTTGAGACCTTCACGGTTCTGATCAACAAGATCAGCCGCAATATCAGAAAGATAAAGAACCAGGAGATGGCGGCGTACGGACTGCGCAGCACCCACGTTTCCTGCCTTTACTTCCTCTACTGCGCGCATTCACTGACCGCGACCGAGCTTTGCGAGCGCTGCGAGGAGGACAAGGCGACCGTATCGCGCGCCCTGGAATTTCTCGAAGAGAGGGGCTTTACCGCCCGCGCGCCCAAGGCTGCGAGGAGGTACAAGAGCCCCGTATATCTGACCGAAAAGGGCCTCGAGGCAGGAAAGAGGATCCACAATAAGGTCGGGCTCGTGCTCGACGAGGTCGGCGTCGGTCTTTCCGATGCGGAGCGCGACCTTTTTTATAAATATCTCGGCATTATCAGCGATAATCTCGAGCACATCACGGAAGAACTGTCCTGACCGTGATCGACACGCATACCGAATAAAGGACGATTTTTTATGACGAAAAAAACACCGAAGCTTATCCGCTGGGTCAGGCTTGACAATGCGGCTAAAATATATCCCGCCGCAAGAAAAAGAAACTGGAGCAATATATACCGCCAATCCGTTACCCTCCGCGAGGAGGTGGATAAGACCGTGCTTGCCTCTGCCCTTGAGATGAACGTGAAGCGCTTCCCCACCATTGCGGCAAGGCTTCGCAAGGGGCTTTTCTGGTTTTACCTGCAGCAGGTGGATGCCGCCCCCGAGATTCGCGACGAATACAGCTATCCTCTCGTTTATATGAGCAAGGCGGAGATGCGAAAATGTGCCTTCCGCGTGATCGTTTACAAAAAGCGCATCGCCGTGGAATTCTTTCACTCTCTCACCGACGGAAACGGCGCGATGGTATTCTTAAAGAACCTCGTGGCGGAATACCTTGAGCAAA
This sequence comes from Clostridia bacterium, assembly GCA_017938425.1. Classification (GTDB taxonomy): domain Bacteria; phylum Bacillota; class Clostridia; order Oscillospirales; family CAG-272; genus UBA1740. The sequence continues at coordinate 42,234 of JAGBBQ010000086.1, forward strand.
AATACGGTATATCCATCCCTTATGAAAACGGCATCCTTGACCGCAGAGAGGAGCCGCGCGAGGAGGAGATGGAGGACTGCTTCCCGAAAAACGCAGGCCCCGTGCCTGCCAGCCGCCGCGATACCGATGCCTGGCATATGTACGGCACACCGCAGAAGGACGGATTTTTGCATATGACCTGCTTTTGTCTCTCCGTTGCGGATGCCCTGGATGTGGCGCACCGCTACAATGCCACACTGACGGTATTTATGACCGCGGTGATGATGATGGCACTGCTAAGGCTGCAAAACGAGATGGTGCCCCAAATAAAGCAGCAGAAGCCGGTCAAGGTGCTGATCCCGATCAACCTGCGCCACCTTTTCCCTGCGAGAACGCTCAGAAATTTTGCGATGTACACGATTCCCGAGGCCGATCCGCGGCTCGGCGAATATACCTTAGAGGAGATCATAGAGATCATACGGCACAAGATGGGCGCGGAGTTTACCGCGAAGCATATGAGAAGCGTGATCGCCACCAACGTGAACGACGAGAAAAATCCGCTCGTGCGCCTGATCCCTCTGCCGCTGAAGAACCTGGTGATGAAGGCGATCTTCAACAGCGTGGGCGAAAAAAAGGCCTGCCTGACGCTCTCCAACATCGGAAGGATCGAGGTGCCCGCGGTGATGCAGCCCTATATCGAGCGCTTCGACTTCGTGCTTGGCGTGCAGGCGGCGGCACCCTACAACTGCGGTATGCTTTCCTACGGCGATACCGTATACCTAAGCTTCATCCGCAACATCGAGGAGCCCGCGCTTGAGAGGCACTTTTTTGAGGTGCTGCACGCGCTCGGTCTGCCCGTGACCGTGGAAAGCAACAGAAACGAGAGGTAATGCTATGTACTGTATAAAATGCGGCGTGAGGCTCGCCGATACGGAAAAGAAATGCCCACTCTGCGGCACGACCGTTTACCATCCCGAGATGGCGCGAGAGGCGGCGGAGCCTCTCTATCCCGAGAAAAGGATGCCGACCACCGCTTCGGGAAGAAAGGTGTTCTGCGGGGCGATCATCATACTCTTTATGTTCCCCCTCGTGCTTACCTTCCTTTCGGACATCTGGCCGGACGGACAGATCGACTGGTTCGGCTTCGTGGCGGGCGGCATCGTGCTCGCGTACCTGACCTTCGCCTTCCCCGTATGGTTCGAGAAGCCCAATCCCGTGATCCTCGTGCCCTGCAACTTTGCCGCGTATATCGCGTATATTCTGTACGTCTGTCTCGCGACGGGCGGCAGCTGGTTCTTCTCCGTGGCGCTCCCCGTTTCGCTCGGCGCGGCGGCGATCACCTGCACGCTCGTTTCCCTGCTCTACTGCCTCAAGGGAAAGGGCAGGCTCTATATCATCGGCGGCACGATCATCGCCATCGGCGCGCTGATGCTTATGATCGAATGGCTGATCGTGAAGGAATTTTCGGTTCCCTTCGTCGGCTGGTCGCTCTACCCCCTGATCACACTGGCTCTTTTCGGAGGGCTTCTCATTTATCTCGCAATGAATCGCGTCGCACGCGAAAAAATTGAGAGAAAGCTGTTTTTCTGACCGATTGGAGGACAATACGTATGGCCACCGCTATCAAAACACAAGACGCCGCCGTCGCATTCGCTGCGGCTATCGAGATCCGCGAGGTGCACACCAAAAAGGAGCTTCACACCTGGGTCCGATTCCCGAATACGCTCTATAAGGAAAACGAGTGCTTCGTTCCCTTCCTTGAAAGCGACGAGATGGATACCTTCTCGGGCTCCGTCGAAAAAAATCCCGCGTACAAATTCTGCGAGACGCGGCTCTTCCTCGCCTACAAGGACGGCAAGGCGGTCGGAAGGATCGCGGGACTCATCAACCGCGCATACAACGAAAAATGGAAAAAGAACGCCATCCGCTTCACACGCTTTGACTTTATCGATGACCCCTCGGTCTCCTCGGCGCTCTTCGGCGCCGTGGTCGCATGGGGCAAGGAAAACGGCCTTACCGAGATCATGGGACCGATCGGATTTACCGATATGGACCACGAGGGAATGCTCGTCGAGGGCTTCGATGAGTTCAATATGTCAATAACATTTTACAATTTCCCTTATTATCTTACCCATATGGACAGACTCGGGCTCGTAAAGGACATCGACTGGATCGAATATGAGATCAGCGTTCCCACCGAGATCCACCCCGCGCTTGCGAGGATCTCGCAGAGGCTCATCCGTATGCGCGGCTACGAGGTCGTGACCTACACCGACCGCGAGGTGCTCCATAGAGATGCCCTCGAGGCCTTCAAGGTGATCGACGTCGCCTTCTCGAAGCTCTACGGCACCGTGCCGCTGACGCCCGAGATCATCGAAAACGCCGTCAATAGCTATATTCCCCTGGTGCATCTCGATTACATCTGCGCCATCAAGGATAAGGAGGGGAAAATCATCGCCTTCGGCGTGATGGTTCCCTCTATCGCAAAGGCGCTGAAGCGCTCGCACGGCAAGCTCTTCCCCCTCGGTATTTTCCGTATGCTGCACGCGCTCAAGGGCAAAAACGACACCCTGGAGATGTACTTCGTTGCGGTAGAGCCCGAGCATCAGATGGAGGGCGTGCCCGCGATCCTGATCACCACGTTGCTCGAGAAGGCGATCAAGAACGGCATCCGCTTCTGTGAGACGGGGCCGATGCTGGAGACCAATGCGGACGTGCACAGCCTCTGGCGCCCCTTCGAGCACAGGCAGCACAAGCGCCGCCGCTGCTTTATCAAGAGCATTTAAGAAACGTACGGCACGAAATATTCGGCTTGCAAGGAAGCCTTTATTACTCAAACCGCAAATTTTTGGACGGCCGCCATCGGCGGCGGAACGGAGCTTTTATGAACGAAAACAAAAAGCAGCTGAAGCAGATGATCAAGTTCACGCTTTTTTCGGTGTCTGCCGGGATCATACAGGTTGGCACCTTTGCGTTGCTTGAGATTTTTATCAAGACCTACTGGATCCCCTATCTTACCTCCCTCGTGCTTTCCATTCTCTGGAACTTTACCCTGAACCGAAGATATACCTTCAAATCGGCGGCGAACGTGCCGATCGCAATGGCGAAGATATTCGGCTTTTATCTCGTCTTCACGCCGCTCTCCACCTGGCTCGGCAACCTTGCGGAGGGTGCGGGCGTCAACGATTTTCTCATCCTCGGCGTGACGATGCTTGCAAACTTCGTGCTTGAATTTCTCTTTTCCAAGTTTTTCGTTTACCGCGGAAAAGAGGATACATTATAAATAAAACAGGGGTATTGTGAAATGAACACAGTACCCCTTTAATAATATGCCTGAATTCTTAATGCGACAGCCCCTTTTTTGGAAGATCACGGATATTTCTGCCGATTCTTCAGTTTTTTCTTTACATTTTGAAATAAATATAGTATAATGCTGTTAGGAGGTGAAGCCGATGAATGAAATGATCTATAATCCGATGGAAGAATTTGACCGAAAATTCAAGGATCTTCACTTGGAAAACACGAAAAAGCATTTCGATATGCTGACCGAGCAGTCACACATCGACGTGGAGGCGAACCGCAAGACGGTCAAGGAGCATAAGAGGCTCTCCGAGAACCTCAAAAAGATCAAAAGAAGATATAATCTTTTGCGCGTGCTTCGCATTCTTATGTATATCACGCTCCTTCTGATCCCGATCGTGATATGGAAGGTCACCCCGAGGATCCGGGCGCTGAAGGCCGAGATCGAGCGTGCGGACCAAAGGATCGAGGAGCTTTACGAGCTGGCGCTCTCCCAGATGGCACCGCTCAACGCGCTCTTTACCGACCGCGATTCGCTGATGATCATCGAGCAAACGATGCCGCTCGTTTCCTTTGCTCCCTGCTTCACGGCACAGCAGGAGGCGAATATGGTGACGAATTACGATTTCGAGGCCGAGAGCGAGGAGAACGGATCCACCGTGGATCTGCTCGCCGGTGAATATAACGGCAACCCCTTCCTTTTCGAGAACCGCTTATGCCACACCATGGGCACGGAGCTTTATCACGGCTATAAAACGATCCGATGGTCCGAGCGCTACCGCGGCAGCGACGGAAAGATGCACACGCGCACGCGCACGCAGAGCTTGCACGCGACCGTGCAGAAGCCGAAGCCCTTCTTCACCTCGCAGGTGCGGCTGCAATACTGCGCGCAGGGCGGGCCGGAGCTTTCCTTCACGCGCGATGCGACGAACCTTGACGAAAAGAACGAGCGGCAGATCGAGCGCTACGTAAAAAAGGGCGAGAAGCGGCTGAAGAAAAAGACCGACAAGGCGATCGGCAAGAACCAAAGCTTCACGAGCATGTCCAATACCGACTTTGAGGTCCTCTTCGACGCGCTCGACCGCACGCACGAGGTGCAGTTCCGCACGCTCTTCACCCCCTTGGCACAGACGAATATGGTGGATCTCATCCGCTCGCAGACCGCCTACGGCGACGATTTCCATTTCATCAAGAAAAAGAGAACGAATACGATCATCACCGAGCATAGCCAAGGGCGTGCGATCACCGTTCCCGCCTCGGCGTACGTATCCTATTCCTACGATTACACGAAGGAATGCTTCATCGGAAGAAATACGGAGTTTTTCAAGCAGGTGTACTTTGATTTCGCGCCCCTGCTCGCCATTCCTCTCTATCAGGAGCGCCCCGTGCATTCGCTGCAGCCGATCCCCGATTGCCCGCATGCCTATTCCCACAGGGAATGCGAGGCGCTTTCCTACGCGGTGAGCACCGAATACACCGTGCATCCCTCCACCAAGACGCAGGCAATACTGAGATCCGTTCCCGTGCGCTCCGAGGGCGGCGTGGACGAGATCTGTATCAAGTCCTTCTCCTACGATATCGTTCCCCGCGTGGACTACGTCAGCGTGCACGGAGACGACGGACGCTGGCACAGCGTTCCTGTTCCGTGGGACGATTACATCCCCCTTACATCGAGCCATAGCTTCTTCGTCGCAAGCGAAGCGCTCGCGGCAGAGCACTTCATTATGGCGAAGCGAGGCGGACTTTGCATTTTTAATTAAATTTTTATATAAAGGAGATAACAATATGGCAAATCAGCTTGACGAGCTTAATCCCGAGATCCGCGAGGAGGGTCTGGACACCAACGTGATCGTGAAGAAGCTGCCCGCCGAGGTCGGCATCGGCTCCAAGATCTTCGAGATCCTTCTTTGGGTATGCGCTATCATCCCCGGCGTGATCTTCCTTTTCAAGAAGATCCATGCGCAAAAGCACTTTGATCAGCTGCAGCAGCGCATCCAGAGAAACGCATCGCAGATCGACAACTATCTTGAGCAGCGCGTGATCGTGCTGCAGAACTGCGCACGTCTTCTCGACAAGGCGATCGACCTTGACAAGAGCACCTTCGAGAACATCGCGAAATACCGCGCCGGATACAAGGAGGATTCCGACGTCGCACGCAACGAGCTGAGCGGGCAGGTGGATAGGATCTCCCGCAGCGTCAACGTCGCGATGGAAAGCTACCCCAATCTGCAGGCACACAGAGAGATCGCGGATGCGATGCAGCAGAATATGTATCTGCAAAGAGAGATCACCGCGGCAAGAGAGCTTTACAACGATACCGTGAACGAGTGGAACAAGGATATCTTCGCCTGGCCCACCAAGAAGATCGTTGCCGCAAAGAACGGCTACACCACGCGTATCCCCTTCGCTGCCTCGCAGGAGATCAAGGAAAAGGCGAGAGGCGTTTTCTTCTGATAACAAAATGAAAAGGACGGGAACCGTTTCCCGTCCTTTTCATTTTCCCCTCGTTTTTCTCAGCGCGCGCCGCACACGGTTGATATGCCGCTCGAAATCGCCGCTTTGCAAAAGCTGCGCGAGCACGAGCTGCTCAAATACGGGCACGGTGCAGGAATAGAAGCCGAGCTTCTTCTCGAACGTGCCCACCAGCGAGCGCGGCAGCACCATATATCCGATACGCAGCGCGGGAGAAACGGTTTTGGAAAAGGTGTTCATATAGATCACGTTATCTCCGTCGGAAAGCGAAAAAAGCGTATCCTCGGGCTTGGAGGAGACCGAAAACTCCGATTCAAAATCGTCCTCGACGATGATGCGGCCGTCCTTTGCCGCCCAGCGTATATATTCGTGGCGCTTATTGGCGGAGGCGGTAATACCCGTCGGATAGCTGCGGTAGGGCGTGGTATGAATGACCGTTGCCCCCGTACCGGCAAGCGCGGCACTTTCTATCCCGTCGTGCGAGAGAGGAAGCCGCTCGCAGCGCACGCCTGCCGCGCGGTAGATCTGCTCGATCTTCTGATAGGACGGCGACTCCAGGCCGTATACCCGATCTCTTCCGAGCATCGTGATGATCAGGCCGTACAGATACTCTGCGCCCGAGCCGATGACGATCTGACAGCGCTCCGCGCGCATACCGCGGTTGCGCATAAGATAGCTGCGGATCGCCTCGCGCAGCTCGACCGTTCCCGGGTTGGGAGAGCGCTCCATCAACCCTTCGGCATAATCGGAGAGCACGCGGCGCATCGTTCTTGCGAGGACCGAAAACGGAAAATCCGGGTGCTTACGGCTGCTATGCGCGACGGCGCGCGGCTTATATGCTTCGGCGGGCGCGGCAAAGCCGTCCGCCTCTCTGAAGATCACGAAGAAGCCGCTTCTCTCCCTCGACTCCGCATACCCCTCGTCGCAAAGCAGGGCGTACGCATGATCCACCGTCACCGTGCTGACCGCAAGCTCGTCGCAGAGAAGCCGTATGGAGGGCAGCTTCTCACCGTACGGATAGATCCCCGCGATAATGTCCTGGCGTATTTGCCTGTAGATCTGCATATATACGGGGCGGTCGTTTTTATCGATCGTGTATTTCATCTGTATATATAAAATTCTCCTATTCTGACTGTTTTTATATCAACAAAACTATTATATAATAGAATCACAAAAAATGCAAGGAGAAAAAACAATGGCTTACAAAAAAATCCTTACGATCCAGGATATATCCTGTGTCGGTCAGTGCTCGCTGACGGTGGCGCTCCCGATCCTCTCCGCCTGCGGCCTTGAGACCTGCATCCTTCCCTCCGCGGTGCTTTCGACGCACACGGCGGGCTTCAGCGGCTTCACCTTCCGTGATCTGACGGACGATATGCCCGCGATACAGGCACATTGGCAGAAGGAGGGCATTCGCTTCAGCGCGATCTACACGGGGTATCTCGGCAGCGTCAAGCAGGTCGGCTACGTGCAGAGCATTCTCGATACGATGGGCACCGAGGATTGCGTTCGCATCGTGGATCCCGCGATGGCGGACAACGGTAAGCTATATTCGATCTTCAACGACGAGTACGTAGCGGCAATGCGCGGGCTCTGCGCATCGGCGGACATCCTGCTCCCCAATATCACCGAGGCCTGCTTCCTCGCAAAGGTCGAATACCGCGAGACCTACGACGAGGATTACATCCGGACGCTCCTTGAAAAGCTCGCGGCGCTCGGCGCACGGACGGTCGTTCTCACCGGCGTCGGCTACCGCCCCGGCAAGACCGGCGTGGTCGTTTACGAGAACGGCAATATCCGCTATTACGAGCATGACAAGGTATCCAAGGGCTGCCACGGCACGGGCGATATCTACGCCTCCGCCTTCACGGGCGCACTTATGAACGGTAAGGAGATCCTTGAGGCGGCAAAGATCGCCGCGGACTACACCGTGAAATGCATCGTCAATACGCAGGGAGATGAGAGCCACTGGTACGGCGCGAAGTTTGAGACCGCGCTCGGCGATCTGATGGCGGCGCTCGCGTAAGAGCATACAAATAAAGCGGCTTTCGTTTACCGACGAAGGCCGCTCTTTTTTTGCGTGCAAGCCCGCGCTCCGATATACGCAAGGGAGATCCTCCCTCTCTACGGGGCTTAATCAACAAAAATGTAAACCGTCGGTTTGCTTTTTTTCGCATATCAGGACGCAATTGTAAAAAAAGCAACCGTCCTTTGACAGATTGAAAGCCGGCGGTTGGTGGTGCGTAACCGCGGTTTATGCTATCATATCAATACAAAAAAATGAACGAGCATTTTTTTGCTTTCATCAATTATTTTCTTCTCTTTTGGACATAATAGATGGTAACAAACAAAAAACGGAGGTATGTATGTTCAAACACGAAAAGCTTTTATTTCATCCTGTAGAGGTGGAGCGGCCGAATCCGCAATATGCCGTTTTGCTCCAGGAGCAGCTCGGCGGCGGAAACGGAGAACTCAAGGCGGCGATGCAGTATATGTCGCAGAGCTTTCGCATTAAGGATCCCGAGATCAAGGATCTCTTCCTCGACATAGCGGCCGAGGAGCTTGGGCATATGGAAATGGTGGCGCAGACCATCCATCTGCTCAACGGACACGACGTGGACGCGACCAAGGTGCAGGCGGGCGAGGTGCAGACACACGTTCTGCTTGGACTCAATCCCGGACTCATCAATGCCTCGGGCTATTCGTGGACCGCGGATTACGTTACCGTTACGGGCGACCTGTGCGCCGATCTGCTCTCCAATATCGCTTCCGAGCAGAGAGCCAAGGTCGTTTATGAGTATCTTTACCGCCAGATCGAGGACAAGAAGGTCAGAGAGACCATTGATTTCCTTCTCAACCGCGAGGAGGCGCACAATCAGATGTTCCGTGACGCCTTTAATAAGGTACAGGATACCGGCTCGAACCGTGATTTCGGTACGACCAAGGCGGCAAGGATGTACTTCTCGCTCTCGAATCCGGGACCGAATACGTTTGCGACGGGCGAAACGCACGCGCCGTCCTTTAACTGAATCTCAAAAAATCACCGTCAAGCCCTTGGCGGTGATTTTACATACCGTATATTTCAGCGATCGCTTTGGCAGAAGCGGGAAAGAGGTGTTCATTATGTGTACGGCCGTTTGCTATAGAAGCAATGCCGATTATTTTGGCAGGAATCTGGATCTTCACTGCGGATACGGCGAGAGCGTAGTGATCACTCCGAGAAATTATGAAATAAAAATGCGCTGCGAGGCGCCGATACGGTCGCACTACGCAATGATCGGTATGGCCGCCCTCCGCGATGGATTCCCTCTTTACTACGAGGCTACGAACGAAAAGGGGCTCTCTATGGCGGGCTTGAATTTTCCCGAAAACGCATGCTACCTTCCCTTCGCAAAGGGAAAGGACAACATTACACCCTTTGAGCTTATTCCTTGGATTTTAGCGCAGTGTGTCTGTGTTGATGAAGCGAAGGCTCTACTTACCAAAATCAATTTGATCAATATTGATTTTAACGAGCAGCTTCCATTGTCACCGCTTCACTGGATGATCAGCGATAAAAAGCAAAGCATTGTTGCGGAGCCGCTGAAGGAGGGACTGAAAATATACGACGACCCCTTCGAGGTCCTCACCAACAATCCGCCCTTTGAATATCACTGTACGAACGTAAGCAACTATATGGGACTGAGCAATGGCAAAGCGACCGACCGATTCAAGGAAGGCATACCTGTGAAAAACTACAGTCTCGGCTTAGGCGCCTTGGGCTTGCCCGGAGATTTTTCGAGCGCGTCGCGGTTTATCCGGGCACTCTTCGTAAAGGAAAACTCGGCATCGGAGCGAAACGAAAAATCAAATGTGAATCAGTTCTTTCACATTCTGAATTCCGTTGCGATGCCAAGGGGGTGCGTTCGGGCGGACGAGGGCTTTGAATATACGCGCTACAGCAGCTGCTGCAATGCGGATACGGGTGTTTATTATTACACGACCTATGACGAGCGTGCGGTCACCGCGATCCCTATGCACGGCGCTGATCTGAATGCATCGTGCTTATACACGTATGACGTCAGGGGCTTATAACCGCTTCGGCAAATGCAAATCTTGACATGAACAGAAAACATGTGTTATAATATGAAAAAAAGGACCCCGCCGACTGCTGACGACATTGGTTCCTTTATGCTTTTTTGAGGATGTACTTATGGTCAGAAAAAAGAGATTTGCTTTGTCTACCACGCAAATAATATTGCTGAGCTTTCTTGTCACAATCCTGCTCGGAAGCTTGCTTCTTTCATTGCCGATCAGCTCTGCAAGCGGAGAAGCCGTGCCGTATCTTGACGCGCTCTTTACGGCAACCACCTCCACCTGCGTGACGGGACTCGTTACGCTTCCCACCGTGTCAACGTGGAGCGTATTCGGTCAGATCGTCATATTGCTTTTGATACAGATCGGCGGTCTTGGCATCATCACCATTATGTCGGGGCTGATGCTTCTTCTCAATAAAAAAATGGGGATCGGCGACCGCTTGCTCATACAGGACGCATTCAATCTCAACACCATGGCGGGGCTTGCCGAGTTCGTTAAGAACGTACTGCTCGGCACGCTGGTCATCGAAGGGATCGGTGCCATTCTGTATATGCTCGTATTCGTTCCCGAATTCGGCGCAAGAGGTATCTGGATATCGATATTCAATTCGGTTTCCGCCTTTTGTAACGCCGGTATCGACATTATTGCGGAAAACAGTCTTTGTAATTACGCCACAAATTTCCTGATCAACACCGTCACCTCCGTGCTCATCATACTCGGCGGTCTCGGCTATATCGTTTGGTGGGACGTGCTTCGTGTTGTGCGGAGCCGCTCTCCGAAAAATCGCAGGATATTCAGGCATCTGACCCTGCACTCCAAAATCGCGATCACCGTCACCGCGGGACTTATTACCGTCGGTGCGCTCCTCATTTTTATTTTTGAATATTCCAATCCCTTGACCATTGGAGAGATGTCTCTCTTTGATAAAATTCAGGTGTCCTTCTTCCAATCGGTCACCACGAGAACCGCGGGCTTTGCTACAATTTTGCAAGAGGATCTGACGAACGCCTCCGCTGCCGTATCGATCATTCTGATGATGATCGGCGGCTCACCCGTGGGAACGGCAGGCGGTATGAAAACGGTAACCGTTGCAGTTCTTATCTGCGCGGCGACAGCCACCATCAGAAACAAAAGCAGCGCAACCCTGTTCGGACGCCGTCTTTCCGCGGGATCGGTGCAAAAGGCCGTTGCCGTGGCGGTAGCATTCCTTTCGATCTGCACCGCATCCGCCGTGCTTTTGATGGCGACGAGCAACGTCTCTGCCCTTGACGCGGTCTACGAAACGGTCAGCGCGACCGCGACCGTAGGTCTTTCGAGAAATCTGACGGCAACGCTTAACACATTCGGAAAGCTGCTCATCATAATAACGATGTATTTCGGCAGAGTCGGCCCCATCTCGCTTGCGGTGGCGCTCGGAAGCAAGAACGAAAGCCAGAACGTGATCGCCGAGCCGACGGCGGATATCAGTATAGGATAAAGGAGAAAAGACATGAAGGTAAAGAAAACATACGCAGTCTTCGGACTCGGCAGATACGGCACGGCCGTAGCAAAAGAGCTTGTGGAGAACGGCATGGAGGTCATCGCCGTTGATAGCGAGGAAAGGATCGTCAACGATGCGGCAGCCTATCTGCCCGTGTGCAAATGCGCCGACGTGACCGACGCGGAGGTCATCTCCCGTCTTGGGATCGGCAATATCGATACGGTCATCATTTGTATGGCAAGCAATCTCGAAGCAAGCGTGATGGCGATCACGCTTTGCAAGGAGGCGGGCGTCAAGACCGTGATTGCCAAATGTGCCAACGAGATGCATCAGAAAATACTGCTTCGCGTGGGCGCGGATCGGGTCGTTTTTCCCGAAACCGAATCGGGGATCCGTCTCGCCAAGAATCTGCTCAGCTCCGGCTTCATTGATATGCTCTCCCTGTCCAAGGATGTATCGGTGGTAGAGATCAACGTGAAGGACGAGTGGCGCGGCAAAAACCTGATCGAATTGAATCTGCGCAAAAAATACGGCTTCAATATCGTCGCTATCAAGGAGGGCGAAAGGGTCAACGTTAACATCAATCCCGAGCAGGTGCTTGACGGAGAGACCACGCTGATCGTTATTGCAAATACGGCAAGTTTAGGAAAGCTGAAATAAGCGCGAGGGCTGACGAAATCGATCGTCAGCCCTCAAAATTTGCGTCGGAGGAAACAAATAAAACGTCCAAGAAGAAAAACTGCCTCTTACGCTTACAAATCAGATAAAAGTAAGCGTGAAAGGCAGGTAAATCTGTTACATCTCCAAGCTGTCGATCTTAAGGAGAAAATCGTAAATGCTCATAATGAGATAGCCTTTTTCGTTGGTCCAAGGCTTGATAATATCACCAACGATAATAATCTTCTTAAACGAATCATCAATGTGATCAAGAGAAGCAGTCTCTTGATCCATTTTTTCTCTGTCGGGGATTGCAAAAGCGGATTGGATATAATATCTCTTACTTCCGAGATTGCATACAAAGTCTACCTCGGAGTGAACGGTAGTTCGTTTTCCTTCTGCGTTCTTACGAGTGTAGTTTACAATACCAACATCAACGTTATAGCCACGAATCAAAAGCTCGTTATAAATGATGTTCTCCATAATATGAGTACGCTCTTGCTGACGGAAATTCAGCGCAGCGTTACGCAAACCGATATCGGTAAAGTAATATTTGAATGGACTGTCAATATATTTTCGTCCCTTGACATCGTATCGCTCTGCGCGATTGATAATAAAAGCGTTGGTTAAATAGGTGATATAGTTTGAAACGGTAACCTCGGAGGTGCTGATCTGCGAGCTTTTGAAGGTTTTCGCAAGCTTGGGGGGATTGGTGAGTGAACCGATAGCAGATGCTAAAATCTCAACGAGCGTGTCCATTACCACGTCACCCCCGATATTATGGCGTTCGATAACGTCCTTAATATAGGTTTCGCTGAGGTTATCGCGAAGATATTTGGATTTGTCTGCATCGCGCTTTTTAGATAAAACCAACGGCAGACCTCCGTAGGTCGAATACTCGGTGAATGCCTCGTATTTATCGCCTTCATACACGGAGAAGAATTCCGAGAAGGAAAGCGGATACACGCGCACCTCATCGCCTCTGCCACGGAATTCGGTCATAACGTCCGATGAAAGAAATCTGGAATTACTGCCTGTGATATACACGTCAACATTGTTGCGGCGTAAAAGACCGTTCAGGATACCGTAAAGACGGATAGGCTCGTTTTTGCGAAGCTCCTCGCCCGAAATAGCGAACTGAACCTCGTCGAGCAGAACGTAGTACATATCCTTGCCGTCCGAGATTTTGCTGTGCAGAAATTCGGATAATCTATCAGGATCACGCAGCTGTTTATTATCATCGTCGTCAAGAGCAACCTTGATAATATGATCCTCGCTTACACCGTTTTCAAGAAGATAGTTATAGTACAGGTTAAATAGCAAATAACTTTTACCGCATCTGCGAATGCCGGTGATTATTTTGATAAGGCCATTTTCTTTTCTGTCGATGATCTGATTTAAATAAAGGTCACGGTTAATACTCTTCATATATGTCTCCACTTTGTGATTTTATGCAAATGCAAGGTTTTACAAAGTAATAATACCATATTATCCCCTAAAAGTCAAGAGATATTCGACAATTCACTTTTTGATTTTATGCAAGTACAAGGTTTCACAAAGCAAAAGTGCCATCTCCTCTCAAAAATTGCATCGCTGTAAGCAAAGAAAACGCTCGGCGAAAAAGTTGGATTTATTTTCGAAAAGTGCCGGACTTCCTCCCTCTTCTGTGGTATGTTGTGCGAACAGGAGTTGCAAAAGGACACATAATAGGCGAATAGAATAACAAGGCATCGGTGAAAAATCCGATGCTTTTTTAATAAAAACGCGCGTAAATTCATCAAGAATTATTGACGAAACAGCGATTTTATGATATAATATGACATATTAAGAATGAATATGGAGGAAAATGAATGACTCTGTCACAGAAGGTAAGATACATAAGAGCCGAGAGATTACTAAGCCAACAGGAATTTGCCGATGCGGTGGGCGTTTCCTATTCCACCGTCAGCCGCTGGGAGCGTGAAAATCGCAAGCCGCAGGCGAGAGCCATCGGCAAGCTCATAATTTGGTGCAAGGAAAACGTTATAGATTTATCGGACGTGGAGGAACACTATAATGAGAATAAAACGTAAGTTTATACATATTTTTTCGTTTTTA
>JAGBBQ010000013.1 GCA_017938425.1 Clostridia bacterium
GACTATCTTTTATTACTTTGTTGAGTTTTTTCAAAGAGTGCTTTCTCGGTTTCCCAAGAAAACATTAACGAGATTCTTTCGCACTTACATGTGCTAAAAAATTTCCTTTGTTGTTCAATTTTCAAAGAGCAAGTGCCTCGCCCGGAAGCTCCCTCCCGAAGTCGGCTTGTCTATTATACCAAAACTTTTCCCGTTTGTCAAGACTTTTTTCAAAAAAATTTTTATTTTTTTTGCCCTTCCCTTCTGCCCCTTCACCGCGGCAAAGAAAACGGCATTTTCCTTCATTATATATTATTACAATTATTATTGCAAAAAAGCGACTGCGTTATTCCGAATTCGGATATAATGTGAAAAAACGAAGAAATTTTATCATTTGGTATTGACAAGGGGGGAAAGCGGTGTTATAATACGGTTAGCACTCTAAAGACGAGAGTGCTAAAACATTCGAAAGCCACTCCGCAAAAGCTGCGGCGGCTTCTATATATCAATATGGAAAGGTCAAGAAAACGCCATGCAGAAAAAGCAATTTAAAACAGAATCCAAAAAGCTGCTCGATATGATGATCCATTCGATCTACACGCATAAGGAGATCTTCCTTCGCGAGCTGATCTCCAACGCATCGGACGCTATCGACAAAAGATATTTTCACTCTCTGAAGGAGGGCGGCACGACCGGCATCAGCAAGGGTGACTTTGAGATCACGCTTTCCGTAGATAAGGAGGCACGCACGCTGACGGTAGCCGACAACGGCTGCGGCATGAGCGCCGAGGAGCTGGAGAACAACCTTGGCACCATCGCAAAAAGCGGCTCCTACGATTTCAAAAAGAACAATGACCAGGGCGAGGAGATCGACATCATCGGCCAATTCGGCGTTGGCTTCTACTCCGCCTTTATGGTAGCGGACAAGATCACCGTTGTGACGAAAAACGAGGCAGGCGAATGCCACAAGTGGGAATCCGAG
Organism: Clostridia bacterium; assembly: GCA_017938425.1. Classification (GTDB taxonomy): domain Bacteria; phylum Bacillota; class Clostridia; order Oscillospirales; family CAG-272; genus UBA1740. The sequence goes on from JAGBBQ010000013.1 coordinate 962, forward strand.
GGTGCGGACGGCTACAAGATCGGCGAGGCGGAAAAGGAGAGCATCGGCACCGAGGTGACGCTGCATCTGCTTGCCGACACCGACGATGAAAAATACGGAGATTTTCTCGAGGAATACCGTCTGAAGGGTCTCGTCAAGAAATACTCCGACTATATCCGCCATCCGATCAAGATGGCCGTTACCTCCCATAAGAAAAAGGAGGACAGCGAGGAATTCGAAGAGGTGACCGAGATCCAGACGCTCAACAGCATGGTTCCGCTCTGGAAGAAGAGCGCCTCCGAGGTGAGCGAGGAGGAATACAACCGCTTCTATTCCGATAAGTTCTTCGATTACGAGGCGCCCTGCCGCGTGATCACGCAGAACTCCGAGGGCACGGCGACCTTCACGGCGCTGATGTTCATTCCCTCGCACGCGCCTTATAATTATTATAGTAAGGATTATGAAAAGGGCTTGGAGCTTTACTCCAGCGGCGTGATGATCATGGAAAGATGCGCCGACCTTCTGCCCGACCACTTCAGCTTTGTGAGAGGCCTTGTGGACTCCTCCGATCTTTCGCTGAACATCTCCCGCGAAATGCTCCAGCATGACCGCCAGCTGAAGGTGATCGCAAAGGCGCTGGAGAAGAAGATCAAGGGCGAGCTCGAAAAGATGCTCCGCACCGACCGTGAAAAATACGAGAAGTTCTTTGACGCCTTCGGCGCGCAGCTGAAGTACGGACTCTACGCCGACTGGGGTGCGCACAAGGAGACGCTGCAGGATCTCATCCTCTTCCCTGCGGCAAAGGCGGGAAAGAAGCTGACGCTGAAGGAATACACCGAGGCAATGCCCGAGGCGCAGAAGGATATTTACTACGCCTGCGGCGAGACGGTGGACAAGATCCTGATGCTGCCCCAGGTGGAAGCCGTACTCTCCAAGGGCTACGAGGTGCTTTGCTTCACAGAGGACGTGGATGAATTCGCCGTTAAGATGCTCGGCAAATATGCGGAAAAGGAATTTAAGAACGTCACCGCCGATGCGCTCGATCTCGGCACCGAGGAGGAAAAGAGCGCGCTCGAGGAAAAGAACAAGGGCGCGGAGGCGCTTCTCACCTTTATGAAGGAAAGCCTTGACGGCGCCGTCAGTGCCGTGCGCTTTACGGCGGCGCTGAAGAATCACGCCGTTTGCCTCTCGAGCGAGGGCGAGCTTTCTATGGAAATGGAAAAGGTCCTGAGCAAGATGCCCGGCGCGAGCAGCGATATGAAGGCGAGCGTCGTGCTGGAGATCAACCACACGCACCCCATCGCAGAAAAGCTGGCGAGCCTTTTCGCCACCGACACAGAGGCTCTCAAAAAATACACTAAGATCCTTTACGCCGAAGCGCGTCTGATCGGCGGTCTTTCCATTGAGAACCCTGCAGAGCTTTCCGAAATGATCACGAGCCTGATGGTTTAAAACGGCATAGTGGCTATAAAAAGACACCGAGAGGGTAGCGCAAGTTTTTTCGGCTTGCGTTACCCTCTCCGGTATAATATAAGCACAACGCAATTCATTTGAAGTGGATTGAGAGTTGTGCTTTTTTATATACGTGCGGTGTTCGCAAATGCGCGACGGTAGGCCAACGGAGAAACACCGTAAATCCTTTTAAACTCCGCAGAAAAGCTGGGGAGCGACGAAAATCCAACCTCCATACAGATCTCTGTTACGTCTGATGCCGTGTGAATCAAAAGCCCGGCGGCATAGTCCATGCGTAGGCGCTTTATATATTCTTTCAAGGTCATATTTGTGCTTTTATGAAAGCATTTGCTTACATAACCGGGCGAAAGATAGACCTTTTTGGCAATTTCGTCAAGCGTTATGCCCCGTTTATAGTTTTCGTGGATATATGAAAGAATCGTCGAAACGACGTCCCTTCGTCCCCTTTTTTCATCGGCGCCAAGCTTCTCATATTCAGAGAGCACAATCAAAACGATCGTTTCCATCAGCTTCTTTTTGACCAATCGCTGCACGGCATCCTCGCAAGCGGCCCTCTGCGAAAGCAGGGCACTTTCAAAAAGGCTTTCGATCAGACGGCAAGCCTCCTCCGAGAGCGAAACGGCACGGCCGAGGGATGCCCGATACAGGCGCGCGGAAAGCTCCCTCTCCAAAAACGATGCATCAAAGCAAGCCTTATACAGCGTGACAGGCTGCTCCACGATCACCTCGTGAAAATCCGCAGGCGTCAGCAGCCTGAGCATTCCCTTGGAAAGAGCGATCTGCACTCCGTTATAAATTTCGCGCAGCTCCCCGCTCGCCACGTATTCGATCTCGTAATAGCTATGCCAGTGCATACAGAAGCTTGAGCAAAATTCATTTTTCTCAAACAAAAAGCCATGTGATATATTCTTGTGGTCCGCGATATCCACCTTTTTTATTTCATATATTTTTTGCATCGGAGCCGCCTCCTCTCTCGTATTGATTGTAGCATAAAAGAAGCAAAATAACAACCTTTTTTCAAAAAAAGTGAAGAAAAAGTGCATCTTTCGATAAATGAATGCCGTTTTTTAATATGCGCCCTTCCTGTGCGCGTGCTATAATAGTGAATAGAAAGCTTCTTTTAAAAAACGACAAGGAGGATCACGAGTATGAAGCAGCTGATACACGAGGGATGGAGCCTTACGGGCGTTCTTTGCGGCTATAGCCCCACGATCAAAAGCGAGGAAAACTTCAGCCATCACGCCTACACCGATACGATCACCGCCACGGTGCCCGGCGGCATCCATTACGATCTTTTTCGCGCCGGGATCATCGAAAATCCTTACGTGGATATGAACAGCTTGTCCTGCGAATGGACAGAAAACCGCTGGTGGCTTTACAGGACGAGGGTTTCGCTCAAAAAAAGCAAGGCAAAAAGGAAATATCTCGTTTTTTCGGGACTCGACTATCTTTGCGAGATTTTCATCAACGGAGAAAGCTTCGGTGAGCACGAAAATATGTTCACCGAGATGCGCATAGACATCAGCCATATAGAGGAAGACTTTGATCTCTCCGTTCTTTTCAAGGGCGTTCCGCGCGAGAACGGACAGCAGGGACGCACCTCCGACAGCTTTACACAGAAGAGCCGCTTCGGCTATAAATGGGATTTCGCAACGCGAATGGTCAACATCGGCATCTGGCAGGACGTTTATATTGAATACGTGACAAATGCGCGCATTACCGAAAAGCACCTGAGAACCGACGTTGTTGAGGGCGTTGGCATTATCAGCGCAGACGTATCCCTTGAAACGGTTGAAAAGGCACCCGTGACATTCACGCTTTTCTCTCCCGAGGGAGAACCGCTCCATACGCACACGCTTCCGATGGAAAGCCGGCTTTCGTATGAAATCCGCGTGAATGCCCCTGCGCTCTGGTATCCGAACGGCAGCGGAGATCAGCCGCTTTACACTCTGGAGATCCGATTCGGAGAGGAATGCGAGCGCTTTTCTCTCGGCATCCGCAGCCTGCGCTATATGCAAAACCCGGGTGCGCCTGCGGATTCCCTGCCCTACACCGCCGTGATCAACGGTAAGCGCATTTTTCTCAAGGGCAACAACAAGGTGCCGCTCGATCAACTCTACGGCAACGTTTCGGACGAGGCCTACGAATGGTGCGTGCGCGCGCTGAAAAACGAAAACGTGAACCTTGTTCGCGTTTGGGGCGGCGGCATTATCGAAACCGAGCGCTTTTATGATCTCTGCGACCGATCGGGCATCCTTGTTTGGCAGGATTTCATTCAGTCCAGCTCCGTGGTGGATGACGTCCCTTCCAAGCGCCCGGAATTTCTTGAGAAAATCAAGGCGGCCGCCACCGAGGCCGTGAAAAGATGCAGAAACCACACCTCGCTTCTCCTCTATACGGGCGGAAACGAGTTGAGAGAATTCGGCATCCCCGTAACCTACGAGGATGAAAACATCCGCATACTGAAAAATGTGGTTGACGCCTTAGATCCTTCGCATCTCTTCCTCCCCTCCACGCCGAACGGCCCCGTTTACGTGATCGATTTTGACCGCGAGGATAATCACGACGTGCACGCGCCCTGGGTGTATGACGTTTATACCCACTATGAGAAATTCAACCGTCTGAAGCTTCTCTTCCATAGCGAATTCGGCACCGACGGCATGTCTGCATCGATTCCGCTCTTTCTTTCCGAAAGCAAGCATGGAGAGAAAAGCTTCAACAGCAATCACCACCACGGCGAATATTGGTATGGCGGATACGCGCGCGACGTTCACCTCTTCGGCGAATTCGAAAATTCCGCAGAATACATCCCTTACAGCCAATGGATTCAGGCAGAGAGCCTGCGCTATATCATAGAAACCGAGCGCCGCCTCGCGCCTTATGCCGCGGGCAGTATGGTCTGGCAGATCAATGAGCCGTGGCCAAACACCACCTGCACCAACCTGATGGATTATTTCGGAACACCGAAAATGGCATACTATTGGTGCAAAAAATCTTTTTCCGATATGCAGATCTCGCTCCGCTTCCCCGGCATCGTTGTTCCGAAGGAGGGCTTGACCGCAGAGATTTGCAAGCGAGGAGATGCTGAGAAAAACACTGCCTGCAAGGCAGAAATTCTGAGCACCTCGGGAAAGGTTTTGCGCGAAAAGGCCTTCGACACCGCGAGCCTGCCGCTTTCGCTCGAAATCCCCTTCACCGAGGAGAATGAAATGCTCCTCGTGCGCTTGCACGAAAACGGAGAATGCAAGGATTATTTCTTCACGACCAACGAGCTCCACCCCTATGCACCCTCTCGCGGCTTTGCGAAGGCTGCGCTGGATGTCACCGTGGATGCAAAGACGGAGGAAAACGGCATTCTGAGCATCCGAGCAACCGTTTGCAACACGGCAAGCGTCCCCGCCTTTTTCGTTGCTCCCGCGGACAAAACGCTCGGCCACGCCATTTTGGCAAGCGATGCATTTTTTACCCTTCTTCCGGGAGAAAGAAAAACCGTTTCTCTCTCCGTCCGAAAGAGAACGGGTCTGTTCTTTGATCCGCCAACTGCGGCACTTGATCTCTGCTTTAAAGCATTGAATGTAAACTAATTTTTACAAATAAACTAAAAAAACGCATTGCTTTCAAAAAAAGAGAGCAATGCGTTTTTTTGTTTTAAGCATTTGGCTTGCTGATGATTTTTGCAGGGATAGGCACGTCCGTATCCGCCATCACGTCCTCCTCGGTGAAAACGGAAAGAAGGATTTCCCTTGCGCCGGTGCGCTCGTGATCAAAAGTGAGATAGATCTTACCGCCGTAAAAATCCACATCGGGATAAGAGGTCAAATGTGTTTCATCGCCGACACGGCGCTTATACGGGAAGGTCGCCCCATCGTCCTCGGAAAGGTACACAGTCATTTTAGAGCGGACCTCACGATCGTCATTGTTGACGAGGAGGATACGCCCCGAGGGGGTACGGCCGATATAAAAACGTGTGTTCGGACTCGGGATACCCGTGGATACGGCATCTGAAAAGCTGAGCCCGCCGTCGCGCGAGACGGTCTCTGCGAGCGTACCGTCCACCGTTCTTGCCAGCATACGAATGCTGCCGTCCCTTCTCTCATACGCCATCGTTTCATCATAGGGCGTGGGGATCTTCCCCGCGCCGTAGCGGCGCTCGAAGTGCTTGCCCGCATCGTCCGAAAACGAATAGCCATAGGTATCCGTCAGCTGATCGTAATTGCATAGCAGCCATCGCCCCGAGGATAGCACAAGCGGCTTACAACGCAAGAATCCTATATCAAAATTACGCGGCTCCGAGAATACGGGATCCTTCGCATCGGGATCCTCGCAGACCGAAAAGTACGCCGCGTGACGCAGATCGGGATAGATCCAATCCCCGAACTGCACGACGATACGGTGATCCGCCTGCGCGCCGCAAAGCGGCGAGAGCGCCTCGGTCGCACGAAGGGCATTATTCTGCACCCAGAACACCCAGAGCGCACCGCTCGGCGCGATCCAGGTCTGAATATCCAGCGCGTGTACACCCCGATCCGGCTCGCTCGGGATCACGAGAAGCGGCTCGGAAAAGGTCTCTCCGTTATCATCACTGTAAACAAGCAGGTTATAGTTTTCCATATCCGGCTCGCGCTCGCCACCCGCATACCAGCCAAGATAGATACGACCGCCTCGTGTGACCGAGACCGTGGGGCAGCCCTGAAACTGACGGATGGACTCCGCATATTTTTCATCCCTCGGGCGGTACAGGAGGCGGCAGGGCTTTTTCGCCTCGTCTTTATCAAAGCCACGAAGGCTTTGCTCTATGACACGCTTCGTTATTTCTTGCATCGCCGCTCCTTATCTCTCTGCCGACTCAAAAATACGGATCGCGCCGAGAGCCGACGCATTTTCGATCACGCCTTCGGGACAGGAAAGGATCTGTGCCTCCGTACGGTGGCGAAGCAGGCACTCCGTCGGCAATCGCAAAGACGCCTTGCCCGCAACGAGAACACGGCGTGCCCCCGCCGAAAGAAGGCTTCGGATCTCATCCGAGAGCAGCGCGCCGAGGAAAAAGCTATAGGTGCTTCTCTTCCCCTCGGAGAAAAGATTCTTCATAATGCGGGTTTTGAAGAGCGCCGCGCCGAGGCCGTCGCGAAGGGCGGCGTCATAGCCGCGAAGAAGCGCCTCCTCGGAAAAGCCCTCGACCGAAAGATCCACCGCATCGCGCAGGATCGTGCCGCTCGAGAGCGCGCCAATCATCTCTCCCGTCATAAAGGTCTTGAAGGAGGCGATTCGCCCCTCCTTATCAACAAAAACGTGCTTTGCGTGCGTGCCGGGAAGGATATAGACGGTGTCCGTGCCGCCGTAGGGCAGAAGCCCGACGACCTCCGCCTCCTCGCCGCGCATCATATCCGAGCTCTCCGCCGAAGCGGCAAGCTGCTTGACGCCGGGAACGAAGTAACAGGGGATCGAAAGCCCCTCGATATCACTCCTGCAAAGACCGCCCGAAAGCTCCGAGAGCCCTGCGGGTGCAGGAAGATGCGAAAGCGGGCAAAGTCCGTACTCCGAGGTGATCATACCCGCGCCGACGATCGCGCGGATATCGCGCTCCGAAAGCCCGTTTTCCGAAAGAAGCGCAAGCGCCGCCTCCGAGATCGCGGCACGCCAGCGTTCGCCGCCGCCCGCGGTGCCCGCACCGACGGGAAGCTTCCGGGAGGAAAGGATGCGCCCGTCTCCGAAAAGACGAAGCCTCGTATTGCTGGTGCCGCCGTCCAGGGCAATATAGTACTTCATATAGGATCCACCTTCTGTTTTTTTATTAGCATTATAGCATAAATCTTGCAAAAAAGCCATAGTTTTTGAGAAAAATACAAAAAGACTTGTTTTTTCGAAGTTTATTTGATACAATAAGAACAGTACTCATAAAAAACCCGAAAGGATTTTTCATTATGGCAAAAAACATCACCAAGGATGCAACCGGTAAGCCTGCCTTTGGCATGCGAGACAAGGTTGCATACGCGGCCGGCGATCTCGGCTGCAACATGAGCTTTGCGCTCAAGGGTACAGTCCAGACCTTCTGGCTGGTTTATATGGCAATGGAGACACAGCTGCTCTCCGCACTGCTTCTCGTCGTTCAGATCTGGGACGCGATCAACGATCCGCTGATCGGCTCTATGATCGATGCCGACCATCGCTCCTACAAGTTAGGTAAATACAAGACCTACATCCTTGTCGGCGCGATCGGCCTTCTCATTGCAGGCGCACTCGTGTTCCTCCCCTTCCCGAAGGCGGAGGTCTGGCTTAAGGCCATGCTCTTTATTGTCGGCTACATCATCTGGGATGCCTGCTACACGATCGCAAACGTACCCTACGGCTCGATGCTTTCGCTCGTGACCGAGGACGTAGGTGAGCGCGCGCAGCTTTCCACCTGGCGCTCCATCGGCTCTATGATCGGCAACATCCTCCCCAACGTCATCCTTCCTATGCTGATCTGGAAGAAGGCGTTCAACCCGGACGGCAGCAAGATGATCAACGAGCAGACCGGCAAGCAGGTCGAGATCCTGCTCGGCGAAAGAGTGTTCTGGGCAGCACTGATCATGGGCGTGCTCGGCTTTATCGCCTTCCTCTTTATGATCAAGAACATCAACATCCGCGTTGACGAGAACAGCGTGAAGACCACCGAAACCGCGAAATTCAACGTTCTCGCAGCCTTCAAGAACTTTATGAGAAACCGCCCCGCCGTCGGCGCGACGCTTGCGGCAATGGGTATGTTCCTCGGTATGCAGTCCGCAACCACCGCAAACACCATTATGTTTGCAACGCACTTCAATATGGCATCCCTCTCCGGCGTTGTGCAGGTGATCGGATTCCTTCCCATGTTCGCCTTTATGCCCTTCATCAAGAAGATCGTCGAGAAGTACGGCAAGAAGGAAGCAAGCGTTGTCGGCACATTGGTTTCCCTCGCCGGCGGCTTGGTCATGCTCATATTCCCGCTCATTAAAAATATGACTTTGTCACTTGTTGTTTACATTTTCGCACTTGCAGTGTACGGATTCGGCATGGGTATCTACACCTGCGTATCCTGGGCAATGATGGGCGATGCGATCGACTACAACGAGTGGAAATTCGGCACCCGCGAGGAGGGCACCGTTTACTCGCTGCACTCCTTCTTCAGAAAGCTCGCGCAGGGCGTCGGCCCCTCGATCGTGCTTCTGATCATGGGCGCTCTCGGCTACGTTTCCAAGCTCGGAACGGTCGGCCAGAGCGCGCAGACCGCGCAGAATATGTGCTGGCTCGTTGCAGGCCTCTATCTCTTCAGCGCAATTCTCCAGTTCATCGGTCTCGCCGTGATCTACAACCTCGACAAGAAAACGCTTGCACAGATGAACAAGGATCTGGGCAGAGAGGTTTCCGAGGAAGCAAACTAACAAAAACGCTCCACACGGTGTCCGAGACAGTTCTGCGGACACCGTGTTTTTAAGAATTAACAAAAAAGTAAACTTATCTTATTAAAAGAAAGCACAGCTTGTGCTATAATATTTTTATCACTAATAAAAACAAAGGATGACCGACATGAGAAAACTGATCAATCTGAACGCCGATTGGGATTTTTATAAGGGCGTGAGCGATATTCAATGCATCGATGGCGCAGAAAAGGTTTCCCTCCCCCACACCTGGAACGCGACCGACGGCCAGGACGGCGGAAACGATTATTTCCGCGGCACATGTCTCTATAAGAAGGTTCTGAAGAAGGCGGAGCTGCCCGAGGCTGAGGCATATTACCTCGAGATCAAGGGTGCAAACTCCTCTGCCGACGTTTACCTTGACGGCGAAAAGCTCTGCCACCACGACGGCGGCTACTCCACCTTCCGCGCCTGCCTCACCGGCAAGCTGCAGGAGGAGAGCGTGATCGCCATCACGGTCGATAACGCACCGAATGATACCGTTTATCCCCAGATGGCGGACTTCACCTTCTACGGCGGTCTTTACCGCGACGTCAATCTCGTTTGCGTGAGCCGCACGCACTTTGACCTCGATTACTACGGTGGCAGAGGCGTGATGATCACCCCGAAGAAGGCGGACGCCGACTATGACGTGGAGATCAAAACCTTCGTGACTGACCTTGCCGAGGGCGACACGATCGCATACGAGATCCTCGATGCCGAGGGTGCGACCGTCGCATCCGCCGAGGCAGCCGAGACCGAGGCGACGCTGAAGCTTGCGAACGCGCATCTCTGGCACGGCCGCAAGGATCCTTATCTCTACACGGCGAAGGTATCCATCCTTCGCGGCGGCGAGGCGATCGACGCGGTCTGCTACCGCTTTGGCTGCCGTTCGTTCGAGATCGATCCCGACAACGGCTTTATTCTGAACGGCAAGGAGTATCCGCTGCGCGGCGTTTCCCGGCATCAGGACCGCCTCGGCATCGGCAACGCGCTTCTTCCCTGCCATCACGAGGAGGATATCTCCTATATTATGGAGCTGGGCGCCACCACCATCCGTCTTGCGCACTATCAGCACGACGAATACTTCTACGATCTTTGCGACGAGAAGGGTCTTGTGCTCTGGGCGGAGATACCCTACATCTCCAAGCATCTGCCCGGCGGCCGTGAGAACACTCTCTCGCAGATGAAGGAGCTCATCACGCAGAACTACAACCACCCCTCGATCGTCGTCTGGGGTCTCTCCAACGAGATCACGATGAACGGCGACAAGGACCCCGATCTGATCGACAACCACCGCGTGCTCAACGAGCTTGTGAAGGAAATGGACAAGACGCGTCTGACGACGATGGCCTGCGTTTCGATGTGCCCGATGGATGCCGAGTATATCAAGATCCCCGACGTGGTCTCCTACAACCATTACTTCGGCTGGTACGGCGGCACGACGGATATGAACGGCCCCTGGCTCGACAAGTTCCACGAGATGCATCCAGGCATTCCGATCGGCGTAAGCGAATACGGCTGCGAGGCGCTGAACTGGCACACCTCCAACCCCACGCAGGGCGACTACACCGAGGAATATCAGGCGTTCTATCACGAGGAGCTGATCAAGCAGCTCTTTACCCGTAAGTATATCTGGGCGACCCACGTCTGGAATATGTTCGACTTCGGCGCCGATGCGAGAAGCGAGGGCGGCGAGAACGGACAGAACCACAAGGGTCTGATGACGATGGACCGTAAGTACAAGAAGGATGCCTTCTATGCTTACAAGGCCTGGCTCTCCGACGAGCCCTTCGTTCACCTCTGCGGCAAGCGCTATATCGACCGCGTTGAGGAGGTCACTAAGGTTACGGTATATTCCAACCTGCCCGAGGTCGAGCTCTTCGTTAACGGCGAGAGCATCGGCAAGAAAACGGCCGAGGATCACTTCTTCTGCTTTGAGGTGAAGAACGAGGGTGAAAGCACCATCACCGCGGTTGCCGGCGAATACAAGGACGAGGGCACCATCCGCAAGGTGGACGTGATGAACGAGGACTACGTTCTGAAGGAGAAGGGCGCGGTGCTCAACTGGTTTGACGTGGATGCACCCGCAGGCCGCTACTCCATCAACGATACCATCGGAAACATTATGAAGAGCACGCGCGGCAAGCTCTGGTTCCTCGGCTTCGGACTGAAGCTCAAGAAGAAGATGGATCAGAACAAGAAGGGGTCCGACGGCAAGAAGGATGGCTTCAGCGTGGATCTCAAGAGCGCGGGCAGCGGTATGATGCAGATGCTTTCGGGCTTCACCGTGCTTCGTATGACAAGCATGCTCAGCATGGTCAACGTCTCCTTTACGAAGGAGGAGCTGCTTCGCCTCAACAAGAAGCTCAACCGCGTTCGTAAGCCAAAGGAGCTCAGATAATCCTTTTTTGCAAATAATTATTTGCATTTAACAAAAAAAGAAGAGCGGGGATGCAAAAAGCATCCTCGCTCTTCTTTTTTGTTTTCGGTTATAATGAATATCGGATGTCGAAATAGAGCCGCACGGCACTATTTCGACGCCAAATCTTTGATTTGGAATCATCATTATCACCAGGGGTTAAATTCCGAGCCGAGAAGCTTCAGGATCGCCTCGGTGAAGAAAAAGTCGGAATAGATGATGTGCTGATGCACACCCGACTGCTCGAGGGGATATTTCCCGGGAACGGGGTAGCGAACGGAGCCGCCGAGGATCATCGCATCGGTTGCGGGATCAAAGTCACCGAAGCGCTCGGCGATCGCACGAAGGATCTTGATCGCGGCGTGCATATAAACGCCACCCTCATCCTCAGCAAGCGCCTTGGCGATCTCGATCATACCGCACGCGGCACAGCAGCCTGCCGAGGTATCGTAATAGACAGGCTCGGAGGGTGCACGGAAGTCAATGCGCGGGAGCCAATCGTCGCAGCAGCACGCGATGAAATAGTTTGCCACCTGCTTTGCGGCATCAAGATAACGTGCTTCCTTCGTATGCAGATAGGAAAGCGCAAAGCCGTAGATCGCCCAGGCCTGGCCGCGCGACCAGGAGGAGCCGACGGCGATTCCCTGCCCGCCGAAGGTCTCGACGGCGTCACCCGTCTCTCTGTCATGCTCTACGCAATGGTGCACCGAGCCGTCGGCGCGCAGATGCGTGCGGATCGCGTTGTCTGCATGTGCCATACCGATGCGCTTGAATCGGTCATCTCCGATATGCTCGCTCGCCCAATAGAGGATGGGCAGGTTCATCATACAGTCAATGATTGTCCAGTTCGTCACAGGGCGCTGCGGCCAGCCCTTAGAGGATGCATCGTTCCACGCGCGGATGAAATTGCCGCCGAGAACGAAGCGCGAGGCAAGAGAGGATGCGGCAAGCAGGTTGCGGTTTTTGGACTTCTCATCCCCCGTGATGCGATAGAGCGCGCCCGAGAGGATGTGCCACATAAAGCCCACGTCGTGATAGAGCGATTCAAAGTCAAAGAGCGCCTCGTCCATCTTCTCCTCGTTTTCCTTCGCGCTCTTCAGATAATCTTCGTTTTTCGTTTTCTCATAAAGGAGCACGTTGGTCGCGCCCCAGAAGCCTGCCGTCCAGCTTTGCGGGCGGAAGGGTGCACGCGGTCTTTTGGTCACCTCGGACATCTTATTATCGATCTTCTCAAAGGTTTCTTCGATCCAATCCTTATTTTCTGCTAACAATTCTTTACAGTTTTTCATAACAAAACTCCAAACACACAAAAAAAGAAGCAGAGAGAAAGGGGCAAAAACCTTCCTCTCTGCGCAGGTTTTTAGTCAATGATGCCCTTGCGGGGAGAAAGATCGAATCTCTTCACAAGCGCGCGCAGATCATCGTCCGAAAGCACGTGGATGCGGCCGATCGGCTGCGTCATCATATAGAGCTGGCAAGCCTTCTCTACGGTCTCGATCAGACCGAATACCTCGTCAAGATCCTTACCCGCGCCGTAGATGCCGTGCATCGTCCAGATAACGACACGCGCGTTCTTGATCGCCTCAGCGGTTGCCATACCGATCTCATCCGTGCCGCAGACCATCCAGGGGAGCACCTCTACGCCGTCCGGGAACACAACGATGGACTCGGTGTTCATCTGCCAGAGCGTCTTGGTGAAGGCCTCGGTGGTGCACTCGTGCACGTAGGTCATTGCAAGCAGGTTGGTGGGATGGGTGTGCATAATGATGCGGTTCTCGGGATCTACCGAAAGACGCGCCATATGGCTCATCAGATGCGCGGGGATCTCGCTGGTGAAGCGGCCGCCATCCGACCAGCCCCAAAGCAGCTCTGCGAGCTGACCGTCCTCGCTCACGCGGAAGAAGCCGAGGTTGGTCTCGGGATCCTTCTGCATATTCTTGAAATACTTGCCCGTACCGGTCACAAGGAAATACTTCCCTGCCAGCGCCTTTGCATCAAAGCCAAGAGGAATGGTACGGATCACCTTTTTAAGATCCAGGTAGGGCGCGGCATCTGCCTCGTCTACGAGCATCGAAATGTTACCGCCGTTTCTCTCGTCCCAGCCGAGGCGGTACATATTTGCGGCAGTATCAACAAAGTCCTGCACGAATTTTGCATTCTTAAGCATTTTTTATCTCCTGATGGATGTTTTTATTTTTTGTTTGATATTTTTATTTTTGATGAGAAGCGCCGCCTCGCGACGCAGCCGTACGCGGGTACGGTAAGGCGCGCACCGACCGCCTCTCCAATATGCCAAAAAGAGTCAGTTTGAGCGAGCAGATTTTGGATGAGAAGCGCCGCCTCGCGACGCAGCCGTACGCGGGTACGGCAAGGAGCGCACCGACCGCCTCTCCAATATGCCAAAAAGAGTCAGTTTGAGCGAGCAGATTTTGGATGAGAAGCGCCGCCTCGCGATGCAGCCGTACGCGGGTACGGCAAGGAGCGCACCGACCGCCTCTCCAATATGCCAAAAAGAGTCAGTTTGAGCGAGCAGATTTTGGATGAGAAGCGCCGCCTCGCGACGCAGCCGTACGCGGGTACGGCAAGGAGCGCACCGACGCTTCTCGCCAAAATATGCCGATCAAAAATCAAAGCTTCACAGGAACGCCGCCAAGCTCGGCACTCTTTACGATGGCAAGTGCCGCCTGAACGGTCTTGCAGCCCTCGATCGCGGGCGTGGATACGGGAAGATCCTCAGCGATGGTCTTATAGAAGTCCGCAAACTCGCCGGTTGCGTTGTGGTTGTTGATGTCAACCGGAACGGTCTCGGTCTGCAGCTTACCCTCATCGTCGGTATAGAAGAGAGTGAAGTGATCGGAGGTATTGTCGGTGATGATGGTACCCTTCGTGCCGTAGAATACGGAGCGCATCGTGTAGTTACGCTTGCAGGAGATGGATACGAACACCTTACCGATGATGCCGCCCTTGATCTTCATAATACCAACGTGGGTATCGTCATAGGGCAGGTAGGTCAAGGTCTTCTTCACAGAGAGCGCGCAAACCTCCTCGATATCGCCTGCGATCCAGCGAAGCAGGTCGATCGCGTGGCAGCCGCCGCCGACAACGCCGTTACGAAGGGGATCGTTTCTCCAATATTCCTTGCCTGCGTTTGCCTTGAACATATGATCGTAGTCGTGCGCATACTCGGACTCAACGAAGGTGAGCTCGCCGATGCGGCCCTCTTTGATCAGCTTCTTCGCACCAACGAAGCCGGGGGTGTAGCGGCAGATCTGACCAACCATGAACTTCTTATCGGACTTCTCTGCAGCGGCAACGATCGCAAGGCAATCCTCCTCGGTGAGAGCCAGGGGCTTCTCGCAGAGAACGTGAAGGCCTGCATTCAGGCAGTACTCGCACATTTCCCTGTGCAGCTGGTCGGGAGAAGCGATAACGACGGCATCCAGCTCCTCCTTCGCGATCATTTCCTTATAATCGGTATAGAACGCGCAGCCGGGAAACTCCTCGGCAACGTCTACGCCGTCCTTGTTCTTTCTGCGCTCTTCAACGATATCGCAGCAAGCAACGACCTTTGCATCCGCGTGTGCAGCGGCGCCCTTCATGTGTGCTCTGCCCATACCAAGACCAATAAATCCAACCTTTAACATTTTCGTTTCCTCCAATATGTATATTATTTTGTTTGATGTTTCGAATTACAGCTTAACGGGAACACCGCCCATATCGGCACTCTTTACGATCGATACCGCCGTCTTGACGGTCTTATAGCCCTCGAGCGCGGTTGTCAGCACTTCCTTTTCGTTATCGATGATGTCGCAGAACTCCGCAACCTCGGCAACCGCATTGTGACTGTTCACGTCCACGGGAACGCTTTCGGTCTGCAGCTTGCCCTCATCATCGGTATAGAAGAAGGTGATGGACTCCGAGGAGTTATCGGTGATGATGGTTCCCTTCGTGCCGTAAAATACAGAGCGAAGCGTACCGTTTCTCTTCACGGCAACCGAAACAAACACCTTACCAATCACGCCGTTTTCAAATTTCATCACGGCTACATGCGTATCGTCATACGGAAGCTCAGGGTAATATTTCTTGTTGGAGATACCGCAAACCTCGATAACGTCTCCCGCGATCCAACGAAGCAGGTCGATCGCATGGCATCCGCCACCGACAACGCCGTTACGCAAGGGATCCTTGCGCCAATTTCCGCGGAGCGGATCCTCATAAATATGGCCGTAGTCATGCGCATACTCGGACTCCACAAAGGTAAGCTCGCCGATGCGCCCCGCATCCACAAGCTCCTTCGCCTTTACAAAGGAGGGGGTATAGCGGCAGATCTGGCCGACCATGAACTTCTTATCCGATGCGTTGGCGGCATCCATAATTGCCTTGGCATCCTCCTCGGTAAGCGCAAGAGGCTTCTCGCAAAGCACGTGCATTCCGAGATTCAAGGCTTCCACGCACATTTCTCTGTGCAGCTGATCGGGAGATACGACGATCAGGGCATCCAAGCCCTCCTTCAGCATTTCCTTATAATCCTTAAACGCCTTTGCATCGGGATACAGCTCACCCGCGGCGGCAAGACGCCCATCGTCAAGATCGCAATAAGCTACGAGGGTCGCGTTTTCATACTGCTTTACGCCCTCCATATGTCTTAACGCCATACCGCTGCAGCCGATGACACCAAAACGAATTTTGTTCTTCATAAAACCTCCAAAATGTCAAGTTCTATTTACAAGAACATCTTTTTCGTATGCAAGAACCGTATCGATCCAATCAAGATCCTTCACACCCTGGCGTGCAAGATATTCGCTCCAAACCGCACCGAGAGGCAGCGTTTTGATCTCCTCCTGGTAAACGAGAAGCTTCGTAAAGTCGCCCTTATCCTGCAGACTGCTCAGCATCTTGTGCGGGCAAAGAAGCGCGTAAAGAAGTGCCTTCTGCATATTTCTTGCACCCGTCGCCCAAGCTGCAAGACGGTTGATCGAGGCATCGAAATAGTCAAGCCCGATCAGCACCTTATCGGTGGCATCGCTTCTGACGATCTCCTTCGCGATCTCCTTCAGCTCATCCTCGAAGGTGACCACGTGGTCACTGTCCCAACGGACGCCGCGGGTCACGTGAAGGGCTACCTTATCATAGAAGGCGAGCAGCGCGGGGATCTTATCGCTCACGCACTCGGTGGGGTGATAATGGCCGTTATCCAGAAGGCAGCAGATATCGTTCTTTGCGGCATAGTTCTGATAGAACTCGTTGTTGCCGACCGTGTAGCTCTCCACACCGATACCGAATACCTTGCTCTCCACGGCGATCACGACGAGATCCTTATCGTAGCCTGCGGCGAGGATCTGATCGAGAGAATCCTTCAGGCGGAGCCTCGGACCGAGGCGGTCTGCGGGAACGTCCTTGAAGCCGTCGGGGATCCAGATGTTCATCAGCGCGGGCTTGCCCATCTCCTTCGCGAGATACTCGGTGATGCGCAGAGACGCGATGCAATGGCGGATCCAGAAATCTCTGACCTCCTTATCGGGAGAGGAAAGCGTGAGCCCCTCCTTCACCATCGGGTGGCTGAAGCAGGTGGGGTTGAAGTCAATACCGTCAAGACCGATCTCCTTTGCAAACCTCACCCAGGGAGCGAAGTGCTCGGGGCGGTATGCATCGCGGTCCACCTTGCCCTTGTCTGCGCCGAGAAGGGCGTAGGAGGCGTGGAGATTGAGTCTTTTCTTACCGGGAACCTGCGCGAAGGCAAGCTTGATATCCGCCATCAGCTCTTCGGGCGTGCGCGCGCGGCCGGGATAATTACCCGTGGTCTGAATACCGCCCGAGGCGGCATCTGAACCGTCAAAGCCGACGACGTCGTCTCCCTGCCAGCAATGGATGGATACGGGGATGGTAGCAAGCTTTGTAAGCGCTGCCTCGGTATCCACACCGAGAGCGGCGTAAGCCTGCTTTGCGTACTCGTAATTCGTCATAACAAGACACCTCTCTGTTTTATGTTATATTTTATTCTTTAAACCGTAAAGGAAATGCCGTCCTCGCGCATCTGCACCTTGAGGTTTCCGATGGCGGTCGCCTCGATCGGGAATGCGAGGACCTTGCGGCCGATGGCCGCCTCGGTCAGCTCGTTGAGGTACGTATTCTTCGCGCCGCCGCCAACGATATAGAGACTGTCAAACTTCTCTCCCGCGCAGGCCTCGAGGTTCTCGATCGCAACGCGATAGCCCTCGGCAAGACTGCGGTATGCACACGCGAAATAGTCCGCAACGGTTTTCGGCCCACAGCCCTCGGCAAAGGCGGAATCGATCGCCGCCTTCATAGAATCGGGCGCCATAAAGCGCGCATCGTTCACGTCAAAGATGCCCTCGAAGGCAGAGGCTCTTGCGTTCTCTGCGATCTCGCCGAACGAAACGTCGGGGCAAAGCTCCTTCTGCAGCGACTGCACGATCCAGAGACCCATAATGTTCGTCTGATAGCGGACGTAGCCCACACCGCCCTCGTTGGAATAGCTTCTCTCACGGCTGACGGCATCGGTATGCGGTACTGCCGACTTGATGCCGAGGATCGACCAGGTGCCCGAGGATACGTAGGGCGCATTTCCCTGCATCGGAATGCCCTCCACCGCGCTGGCGGTATCGTGCGTAGCACAGAGGCGCACCTTGGTGTTGCCGCCGCAATACGCCGCGTATTCGGGCTTCAATTCGCCCAGCAGCGTGCCGGGCTCGGAGAGCGCGGTGAACAGATGCTCGGGCAGTCCGAGCGTGCGTACGATATCCATATCGAAGGAACGCGTTGCCGCATTGACCATGCCCATCGTGGTCGCATCCGTGTATTCCTTTTTCTTTACACCGGTAAGACGGTACATAAGATACTCGGGCATCATCAGAAAATCCGTCACGCCTGCAAGGCGGCCGTGCGTCAGATCGTCATACAGCTGATATACCGTGTTGAAGGGCTGAAACTGGATGCCCGCTTTATCAAAGAGCTTATCGAAGGGCAGAAGCTTATGCACCGCCTCAATGGCAGGCGCAGTACGGTCATCACGGTAGGCAAAGGTCGGCTTCTGCGGCTCGTCGCCCTTCATCAGCACGTAGTCCACGCCCCAGGTATCGATCGAGAGGCTCTCGATCCTCGGATACTTTGCAAACGAGACCTTAATGCCCTCCACAACGCTTTGGAGCAGTGCCTCGGTATCCCAGACGAGGTGACCATCCTCCTTCTGCATACCGTTCGGGAAGCGGTAGAGCTCCTCCGTGACGAGCCTTCCGTCCTCTCCCACGTAGCCGATGATGTGACGGCCCGAGGAGGCCCCGATATCGATCGCAAGATAATATTTCATACAAGACTCCCTTCCGCCAATCAAGCCCTTCCCCGGCAGAGCGCGCGAGGAAATCGCGATTTTGATTGACTTTTGACTGTATATATGCTAAAATATTTATATCAACAGAATAGCAAAATAATCATACTTTGTCAAGTCCTGGTGATAGTTTTGACAGTTTTTCCAAAAAAACCGGCGATACGCAAGCACAAACAAGCAAATTCGAGCAAACTTGAGCAAACAAAGAGAGGAAGATATATAAAATGTTTTATTCCGAGCGACAGCAACAGCTTCTGAACCTTTTGAAGAAAGAAAAAAGCATGCGCGTATCAAGCATTGCATCCAAGCTATTTACGAGCGAATCCACGGTGCGCCGCGATCTGACGGCGCTGGAGAAGGAGGGGCTCGTGCGCCGCACCTTCGGCGGTGCGGTCATCTGCGAGACAGAACGTGCGGATGAGCCGCTCGGCATCCGCAACACGAAGAATACGAAGGCGAAAAGCGAGATCGCAAGGCGCGCCGCAGAGCTTGTGCGTGACGGTATGGTCATCTTTCTCGACAGCTCCACCACGGTGGCACATCTCGTGCCGCATCTTGCGCGCTTCCACGGTCTGACGGTGGTGACGAACTCCCCGGCGACCTCAATTGCGCTCGGCGAATGCGGAATACAAAATTTTTGCACCGGGGGCGAATTCTCTTCCCCTTCGGTCTGCTACGTGGGCAGCCACGCGCAGGAATTCATCCGCGGCTTTAATGCCGACATCGCCTTTATTTCCTGCCGCGGATTCTCCGACGAGGGGCTGCTGACCGAGTCCAACGTGGAATTCGTGCACATCAAAAAGCAGATGATGAAGAACGCAAAACGCCGTGTTTTCCTCTGCGACAGCTCGAAATTCGGTAAGACATTCTCGCTTCGACTCGCCGAAAAGGAAGAGTTTGACGACATTATCAGCGAGTGAAATACGGATGTTTGCAAATAATTATTTACAAAATAAGAGAAAAAAGCGAGCGAAGAGCAATTCTTCGCTCGCTTCTTTCTTAAAGAACAAAATCAAATTTTCGTAGTTCACCGCGCCAACCCGACTCTCCATCCGCGGTATCGTGGCGCGCAACGACCGTCTCACCGCGCGCACGGCAGGCAGAAAGCGCCTGCGAGGCGGGCGTGATCGCTACGGCAGGCTCTCCGCCAAGCACGGTGCTCTCACATACGATATAGTGATCCTCTGCACAAAACTGCGGATGCGGATCGGTATGGTAGTATCTGTCGCTCCAGATCTCGGCATACGGCATATCCGAAAAGATGGGGATCTCCTTATCGGTCGCGCGATCGTAAAACATCACGCTGCAGCCCTTTGTTTTCCATTCATAGGGCGTATAGTCACCGACGAACATCTCGCGATGCAGCGAGCAATGGCTATGGATGATGGGGCGCTTCCAGACGAGCAGCGGCTTTCTCGTTTGCAGATCGCACTCATACGCGCCGTAAAGATAATCCGACCAGCAGACGTAGCCGTCCGGCGAGAAATAATCGTGTGCCATCTCGGTGCCGTCTCGCCCGTAAAACATACCCGGAACCAGCGGCTCAAAGCGCGTCGCATCGGTATTGATCAGCCACATACGGTTGTCGATTGGGAAATACTCGCCGCTATCCCTGTCTCGCCACCAATCCTGATCCAGAAGGATAAGATCCTTATCCACGGGTGAGAACATCGCGTGGTTATATTCCCTGCCGAATTTGTTGAGAAGGCGTATTTCTCCGCTCTCGAGGTCCCCCACGCACATATACACGCGGTCTGCGATCTTCATATCCATTGCGATGTGCCTGCCGTCTGCGGACACGCTTGCGTGCGTAAAGAGCCGCTGCAGGGGGCGTCCGTGCGTGATGGAGGTACCGACTGTGATCTTCTTCGTCAGATTTCCCTCGATATCCAGCTTATAAACGGTATTGCCCGCGCCAAAATAAACGCCGTCTCCCTCCGGTGTGATGCAAGGATGGCCCCCCAGCGGTGATGCGTGCGAAAAGTTTTTGATAAAGGGATGATCGGGATCCAAGGATACCACACCGAGCGTCATATAGCGCGCTGGCGGATTGAAGCAAAGGAACCAAAGGTATTTGCCGTCCGCGCTTACCGAGGGCTGCGCAAAGTAAAAATGGCGCTGCAGGGCGGCTACCTTTTCGGTCAGAACATAGCTTGTGATCCCGCTCTTTTTATCCGTATAGGCGGTAAAATAAGGATGCTTTGAAAGATCGTACATAAAAGATACTTCCTTCTATTCGTTCGTGACAATTATAGCATATGGATAATCCTCTGTCAATCACTTTAAGAAACATATCCCAAAAGTGCAAGAAAAAGTATAAAAAAGAAAAAAACAGTAGATAGAGCGAAATAAAACGCCATAGCACTGTGTGCTATGGCGTTTTTTATAAGGTACGCTTCGTCCGGGGGGGCGAAGCTAAATTACTTCTCCTCTGCGGGAGCAGCCTCCTCAGCGGGAGCCTTAACGGCAACAAGCTTTACGATGGCCATCTCCGCACCGTCACCGCGGCGGGGACCCATCTTCAAAACCTGCGTATAACCGCCGTTCAGATCTGCATATGCAGGAGCGATAACGCTAAATACCTTCTTAGCCACGTCTTCCTTCGTGATGTAAGCAAGTGCATCACGGTAAGCGGCGAGAGTGCCCTTCTTACCCAGAGTGATCATCTCGTCTGCCTTCGCAGAGAGCTCCTGCGCTCTGGTGTAGGTGGTTTCAACCTTGCCGTTTTCAAGAAGAAGGGTTACCATACCTCTGAGCATGGCCTTGCGCTGTGCAGTAGTTCTGCCGAGTTTTCTCATGGTTATATTCTCCTCTTTCTCATTCTTCGACTTTCTTCAGGTCAAGACCCAGGGAATGAAGCTTCAGAATTACTTCCTCAAGCGATTTACGACCCAGGTTACGCACCTTGATCATATCCTCTTCCGTACGGTTGATCAGATCCTCGACGGTATCGATGCTCGCGCGCTTCAAGCAGTTGAAGCTGCGGACCGACAGATCAAGCTCCTCAATGGTCATCTCAAGAACCTTTTCCTTCTTCACTTCAGGTCTTTCCTCAAGGATGACGGCCTTCTGAGCCTCATCGGACATATCAATGAAGAGCTTGAGGTGCTCGTTGAGAACCTTGGCTGCAAGAGAGATCGCTTCTTTTGCTACAATCGTTCCGTTGGTCAGAACCTTAATGGTCAGCTTATCGTAGTCCGTGATGTTACCCACACGGGTATTCTCTACGTTGTACTCTACCTTGTACACGGGGGTAAAGATAGAATCTACGAAAATCAAGCCGATAGGTGCACCTACGTTCGCGCCTACGTTCTGCAGGTAGATCTGCTTATTGACGTCGGAGGGCACATAGCCGCGTCCCTCGTCAAAGGTGATCTCCATATAGAAGCGTGCGTTCTCGCTTACGGTGCAGATGTGATGCTCGGGGTTCAGGATGCTTACCTCTGCGTCCGGCGCAATGTCACCCGCGGTGACAACGCAAGGGCCGGTCACGTCGATCACGGTGGTCTTGGGACCCTCGCAATCCAGCTTCGCTACAATACCCTTTACGTTCAGGACGATCTCGGGAACATCCTCCTTCACGCCGTTGCAGGCGGAAATCTCATGAAGAACACCGTCAATCTTAATGCTGGTTGCCGCATAGCCGGGGAGAGTGGATAAAAGCACTCTGCGAAGAGAGTTACCGAGCGTTACGCCGTAGCCTCTCACCAGGGGCTCAACAACAAACACAGCCTCATTGCCGCTCTCCGATACGTCGGTAGCGGTAATGTTGAATTTCTCTATTGCATTCATCATTTTTATAAAACCTCCTTGTAATAATTTGTTATCTCATACGAGATGCGCAGTACAGTGATATGGGAAGAAAACGGAGGCAAACGCCACCCTTTTCTTCACCGCATATCGGAGGAATTACTTAGAATAGAGCTCGACGATCAGCTGCTCTTCGAACTCGAAGTCAATGTCGTCTCTTGCAGGAAGCGCAACAACCTTAGCGGTAAGGTTCTGAGCGTCCTTCTCGATCCACTTCGGGGAAGTCTTGGTTGCAAGTGCTTCACCAAGAGCCTTGATCTTTACGTTCTCCTTGCTGCTTTCCTTCACAGCGATCACGTCGCCTGCCTTGATAAGGATAGAGGGGATGGTTACCTTCTTACCGTTCAGAGTGAAGTGAGCGTGCAGAACGAGCTGACGGGCTTCCTTACGGGACTCTGCCATACCCATTCTGTAGATAACGTTATCAAGTCTTCTCTCAAGCAAAATCAAGAGGTTGGTACCGGTGATGCCTTCCATCTTTTCTGCCATATCGTAGTAGTGGCGGAACTGCTTCTCAAGCACACCGTAGTAACGTCTTGCCTTCTGCTTCTCACGAAGCTGCTTGCCGTATTCTCCGACCTTCTTGCGGGCAGCGCCATGCTGACCGGGAGCGGTGCTTCTGTGATCAAATGCGCACTTACCGTTGGTGCAACGCTCACCCTTCAGGTAAAGCTTGCAGCCCTCACGGCGGCACTGCTTACAGTTA
>JAGBBQ010000087.1 GCA_017938425.1 Clostridia bacterium
CTGCGAAACCTGCTACAACACCTGCGCGCTGTGCGAAGCCAATCCGCAATGCACGGAATGCCACACCTGCTCCGATTGCGTGTTGCTGTGCGCCGACTGCGGCGAAATCTGCATGGAATGTGCGGCGGACGGCTGGTGCACCGGATGCGACACCTGCGCAGACTGTAACGGCGACACTGCCTGCCCCGATTGCGGCAACACCTGTCTTGAATGTGAAACGATTGAACAATGCAAAGACTGTTACCTCTGCGCCGACTGCACTACGGTCTGCGAAGGCTGCGGCGACGTGTGTATTGACTGTACGGACGGCTGGTGCACCGGATGCGACACCTGCGCAGACTGCAACGGCGATACGGCATGCCCCTCTTGCGGCGAAACCTGCGCAAGCTGCGGCAATGAGGATCAATGCGGGGGCTGCTATAACTGCGCGGCATGCGCGGATATCTGCATAAACTGCGGCGATTTCTGCTCGATGTGCGACCTTGATTACAATGAAGAAACGCACATGTGCGGCAACTGCGACGTGCATGACGTGGACGCCGCGGCTGTAATCGGCAAAATAAACGCCATCGGCACGGTGGAACTCACCCCCGAGAGCAAGGCAAAGATCGACGCCGCTGCGGCCGCCTTTAAATCACTTTCCGACGAACAGCAAGCTCTTGTGGGCAATTTCAATACGCTCAGAGCGGCTCAGGCAGAATACAAACAGCTCAAAAACCAGGAGGATAAGCGCAAGGCGAATCTCGTGACCGCCGGCATCAATAACCTTGGCACGATCAGCTTTAGCAGCGAAAGCAATAAAAAAATAGCGATTGCGAAAAAGATGTACGCTTCTCTGACTGCCGACCAAAAAGCGCTTGTGACCAATTACGACGTGCTTGAAGCGGCTATTGCGAGATACGACGAACTTAAACAGGAAGCCTACGATCAAGCCGCCGCGGACGATGTGATCGGCAGAATTAGCGCCATCGGTACGGTCACTTATTCGGACGCGAGCGCTCTGAAAATCAGCAGAGCGAGAAATGACTATAACGTGCTGACCAATACGCAAAAAGCGCTTGTGACCAATTACTCCGTACTCACAGCAGCCGAGGCAAAATATGCGCAGTTGCAGGCTGCTGCCAATCAGACAGCCGCTGATAAAGCCGCCGTAGAGAACGCGGTGCAGAAAATCAACGCCATCGGCAAGGTCGAATACACAAGCGATTGCAAAGTGAAAATAGACGAAGCAAGAAATACCTATAACGCGCTGACCGCCACGCAGAAAGCTCTTGTTACCAATTACGCCGTGCTCACGGAAGCAGAAGCAAAATACGCGGAGATGGAAGCTTTACACGAAGCGATTGGCGCGATCAACGCCATTGGCGCGGTCGACTTTACCACCGAATGCAAAGCGAAGATCGATGCGGCGAGAAACGCCTATAACGCTCTGTCCGATGCGCAAAAAGCACAGATAACCAATTACAAAACGCTGACTGCCGCCGAAGCGGAATACGCGAAATTGAAAGCAGCTGCCGATCTTGCCGCCGCTGATCAGGCTGCCGCAGACGCGGTGATCGCCAAGATCGGCGCAATCGGTACGGTTGATAACACCGACGCGAGCAAGGCGAAAATCGACGTGGCGAGAAATGCGTATAACGCCCTTTCCTACAAACAAAAATCGCTTGTAACTAACTTTAATCTGCTTACGGCGGCTGAAACAAAATATGCCCAAATGAAAAAGTCAGTGGAGGACAAAGCCGCCGCAGATTCAGCGAGCGCGAAAATCAGCGCGATCGGAACGGTTGAATATTCTGCCGAAAGCAAAAAGAAGATCAACGACGCAGCCGTTGCTTACAACGCTTTGACTGCAGAGCAAAAAGCTCTTGTCGACAATCACGCAACTCTTGCGGCAGCCCAGGCAAAATACGACGAACTGAAAGCTGCGGCTGAAAACCCCGAAAGCCCTA
>JAGBBQ010000088.1 GCA_017938425.1 Clostridia bacterium
CAAAGGCGTAGAGCGAGCCGCCCGCAAGCCGAACCGCAAGCGCGGAAAGCGCCTCGGCATCCACCCGCGTATGCAGCACGCGATGCACGCCGCGCAGCACCATCGAGCAGCGTCCGTATGCGCGCAGGCGCAGCTCCTCCAGGCTTTCAAAAAATGCCTCCCTGCCGCCGCTGAGCGCAAAAAGCTCTGCCGAAAGCGGGCGCGGCAGCAGTGAAAGCAGCCGCTCTCTCGCGGCGACCTCCCTATTTCTCATACGTCCTCCGATTGTCGAATTTTCTGGTAAGTTTTTCCACAATATGGTAAAATTTTCAATTTTTCTATTGACAAAGGTCGAATATTCTGCTACAATAGAAGCACCAACAAAAAGCGAAAGGAAACCACTATGAAAGCAACCGGTATGATCCGCCATATTGATGAGCTTGGCCGCATCGTGATCCCGAAGGAGATGCGCCGCAAGATGGATATTCAGAACAACGATCCCGTGGAGATCTTCGTGGAGGGAGATCACATTTTGCTGGCAAAATACGCCCCCACCTGCATTTTCTGCGGCGGCACCGAGGAGGTCTGTGTCTTCAAGGATAAAAAGATCTGTGCAGCATGCAGGCGTGAGCTTCGGGCCGAGGCAGAGTGAGCTCCAAAATTTTATAAAGTACCGAATAAGACTTGATTTTCGGGTTCTGTTATGGTACAATATATGCGAAGTACAATAAAATATTATATATCTGAAAGGAATTTCAAAAATGAAGGTTGTTACTTTTGGTGAAATCATGCTTCGTCTTGCACCCGAAGGCTATCTGCGCTTCACGCAGGCAGAGAAGTTCGGCGTTGTATACGGCGGCGGCGAGGCAAACGTATCGGTATCCCTTGCCAACTACGGCCTGGATAGCGCATTCGTTACCAAGCTTCCGAAGCACGAGATCGGCCAGAGCGCTGTAAACTCGCTTCGTAAGTTCGGTGTTGACACCTCTAAGATCGTCCGCGGCGGTGACCGTGTGGGCATCTACTTCAACGAGAAGGGTGCTTCCCAGCGTCCCTCCAAGGTTATCTACGACCGCGCGCACTCCGCGATCGCAGAGGCAGTTCCCTCCGATTTCGATTGGGATGCAATTTTCGAGGGTGTGGATTGGTTCCACTTCACCGGCATCACGCCCGCTCTGAACAAGAACGTGGCTGCCATCTGCCTTGACGCCTGCAAGAGCGCGAAGGCACACGGCGTGAAGATCTCCTGCGACCTCAACTTCAGAAAGAAGCTCTGGTCCAGAGAGGAAGCCAACAAGACGATGACCGAGCTTTGCAAGTACGTTGACGTCTGCATCTCCAACGAGGAGGATGCGCACGACGTATTCGGCATCGACGCAGAGAACACCGATATTGCAGGCGGTAAGCTGAACCACGAGGGCTACAAGTCCGTAGCGCGTCAGCTCGCCGAGAAGTTCGGCTTCGAGAAGGTTGCGATCACCCTTCGCTCCTCCATCAGCGCGAACGATAACGATTGGGCGGCTCTCCTCTACGACGGTAAGGAGTACTGCTTCTCCAAGTCCTACCATATGCACATCGTTGACCGCGTTGGCGGCGGCGACAGCTTTGGCGGCGGTCTGATCTATGCGTGCCTGAACGGCTTCTCCACCCAGGATGCCGTTGAGTTTGCAGTTGCCGCTTCCTGCCTGAAGCACTCCATCGAGGGCGACTTCAATATGGTAAGCGTTGACGAGGTCAAGGCTCTTGCCGGCGGTAACGGCACCGGCAGAATCCAGAGATAAGATATCTCTTTATAAAAAAAGGGGCTGAGTCAAGTTTGGGAATCTTTTCCAATTGCTCATCAGCCTATACAAAAATCACCCGCCATCATTCACAGATAGCAGGTGATTTTTTGTTTACTTGTAACA
>JAGBBQ010000089.1 GCA_017938425.1 Clostridia bacterium
AGGCAGTTGGTGGTGCAGGATGCGGCGGAGATGATCTGATCGTCAGCGGTCAGAGTCTCGTTGTTTACGTTGTAAACGATGGTCTTCAGATCGTTGCCTGCGGGAGCGGAGATAACTACCTTCTTTGCGCCTGCATTGATGTGAGCCATGGACTTTTCCTTGGAGCAGTAGAAGCCGGTGCACTCGAGAACTACGTCAACGCCGAGATCGCCCCAGGGGCAGTTTGCAGCGTCCTTCTCTGCGTAGATCTTAAGAACCTTACCGTCAACGGTGATGGTGTTTGCCTCATCGTCAGCAACAACGGTGTGACCGTCATAACGACCCTGCGCGGTGTCGTACTTAAGAAGATGAGCGAGCATGGAAGCCTTGGTGAGGTCGTTGATAGCTACGATATCGTAACCCTCTGCGCCAAACATCTGTCTGAATGCAAGACGACCGATACGGCCAAAGCCGTTGATTGCAACCTTTACGTTTGCCATTTTGATAATCCTCCAAAATATATTTTTTTAGTATAACCCAATTTCAAAGAAAGCCCTCGCTTTCCAATTGTAAATTATAACACATTTTTCCCCAAGATACAATAGAAAATATCATTTTTTTGAAATTTTGTGTAATCTATGCAATTTCAGACGGATGCGGAGGCTTTTTTTGTGAGATTGTAGTTTTTTTGACGATGTTTTGCGCACAAGATCGGGAAGGAAAGCAGCCTCGGAAGCGCACGAAGGCGGTGCGGCTCGCAAAGCATCCGATACAGCCATTCCAGATGCATCACCCTAAAAGGGTGAGGGGCGCGCCGTACGGCGCCCGCATAGACGTCAAGACTCCCGCCAAGCCCCAGAAATACGGTTTTGGGACTGTAGAGCCTGAGGCTCTGCATCAGAAGCTCCTGGCGCGGCGAGCCAAGGCACACGAGGCATAGCGCGGGCTTAGTCCTCGAAAGCGCGGACAGAAGGACGGAAAGCGGCGTTTCGTAGCCCGACAGCAAAAAGGCGGGAGAGAGCGAGGGATTTTTGCTTTTCAGATGTGAAAAGGCACGCAGGGCGATCCCTTCCCTGCCGCCGACAAGGCCGATGCTCTCTACCCGCCCCGCAAGCGCTTGTCCCAGCTCAACACCCGGCAAGACCTCCGCATTTCTCTGCTTTTTGCGAAGATACGGCAAAAGCCCGATGCCGTCGGGGATGCAAAGATCCGCCGAGAGAAGCGCGCGGCGCAAGGATGCATTCTCCACCGCCTCCGACAAAATCAAAGGATTCGGCGTGCAAATAATGCCTCCGTTCCCCACCAAGTCAAAAGATTTTTCCAAAAGCGAGTCTTTATCCCCCACTTCAATTTTAAAACCGAGAATATCGCAGTGACTCATCCCCCGCTCCCTTCGTTTTTTTACTTAGTATACCCGCTCGGGCGGCTTTTAAAAAACGGGGCTTGACAAAGCGGGCAAAGATTTGGTATAATAGATCGACTGGGCGGGGCAATCGCGCGATATGGCGCCGAAAGGTATTATCGTGAGGAAAGTCCGGGCCTCATAGGGCAGGATAACGGATAACGTCCGCCGAGGGTGACCTCCGGGAAAGTGCAACAGAGATATACCGCCGCATTTTGCGGTAAGGGTGGAAAGGCGAGGTAAGAGCTCACCCGAATCTATGGTAACATAGGTTCGCTGTAAACCCTATCCGAAGCAACACCTTGCGCGAGTCTTTGACTTAGGCGGCCCGCTGAAAGCGCATGGTGGCAGAGCCGCAAGGCTTGAACTGCAGAGCGATCCGCAGTGAAGATAGATGATTGCTGCGCGAAAGCGTACAGAACCCGGCTTACAAGCCCAGTCAACGCACCGCGCCCCGAGGGGCATAATGCGGATATACTCTGAGAGAGCGTTTTGCTCTCTTTTTTTGTTTCTCCTCTTGTTCCGTTATGGTACAAAACAAAGATAGAAAAGCAATTTCGGATCTGACTTTTGTAATTTTCCGTCATTTTCCGATACGGACGGATAAATGCTGCCGCGCACGCGGTTTCAAAAAAATGCGCGATCGTACAATAAATAATTCGATTTTTCTATTGCTTTTTCCTGCCGCGTATGCTACAATGAACTTACGGTTATATTTCACTTTTCCGTTTTACGAAAGGAGATAAAAAAATGCTTTACACCTATTCCGTAACGCCGCTGCTTGAGGATCATTTCGAAGAGAGAGTGGCGGATCTTTGCGATCAGTATAAAAGAAACATCAGCCTGATGCCGCTTTTCTCCGTGAACATCCAGCCCGAGGGCACACCGATGTGGATCAAGGGCACCGAGATCGCGAGAAAGTACCGCAGATACAAGGAAGCGCTTGACAAGGCGGGCGTTCCGTCCGGCATTCTTATGCAGTCCACCTTCGGACACGGCACGGCCTCGATGGCGCCTGCCCCCGTTCAGTTTATGGAGCCGATGGACGGCAGATCTTTATTTGCATATTGCCCGATGGACGAGCGCGTGCTTGACAAGCTTTGCGACGAAATAAAGATCATCGCCGCCGAGCATCCCTCTACCCTGATGCTGGACGACGACGTGCGACTTATGATGCGCCCCGGCATCTGCTGCGGCTGCCCTGCACATATGGCAGAGTATAACCGCCGTATGAAAACGAGCTTCACGAAAGAGGCGCTGAACGTATACCTCACCACCCACGATCAGAACGATCCCTTGGTGCAGGGCTTCGTGACGCTGATGCGGGATACGCTCGTGCACGCGGTGACGAGGATGCGCGCGGCGGTCGATTCCGTTGATCCCTCGATCCAGGGCGTGAACTGCACGAGCGGAGACGAATGCGACTCGGTCATCTTCACCAACCCGATCTGGTGCGGCAAGGGCAATCCCACCATCGTGCGCACGCCGAACGGCACCTATGCACCCATTTCCGTCAAGACCATCAGCGATACGATGCGCAGAGCGGCGGTCTGCGGCGCGCGGCTTCGAGATAACGGCATAAAGTATACGCTTGCCGAGTGCGACACCATTCCCTTCAACCGATATGGGAAGAACGCAAGATACCTGCATACCCACTTCACCGCCTCGCTTCTCGAGGGGCTGAAGGGCTCCAAGCACTGGATCACGCGCATCACCTCCTACGAGCCGAAGAGCGGCATTGCCTTCCGCGAGATTCTTGCGAAGCACGCGCCCTTCTACGAAAGGATCGCGGCGCTTGCGGACCGTCTGACCTTCGTGGGCGCGAATTCCGCCTTCACCGAGCAGAAATGGCACGATTTCCGTGCGAAAAACCGCTGGCAGTATCACTCCAATTACTTTGTTACCAAGCATCTTGAAAGAATGGGGCTCCCCTTCTATTTCTCAAACAAGAATTACGGCGCGACCTTCCTTGAGTCCAATATCGGCATGGATCTTCCCTCCGAGGAGATCGAAAAAATGTTCTCCGACGGCTCGGTCTTTATGAGTGCCGAGGTGGCAAAGGATCTTACGGCACGCGGCTACGGCGATCTTCTCGGCGTGACGGCGACCGACTTTGATTATAAAAAATACGGAAGAGTGGCGGGCGAGGCCTTCAATGAGGACGGCTCGCTGATCTGCCAGAAGCAGAAGGATCTGATGCTTCTTACGCCAACGAGCGAAAAGACCGAGGCGCTTTCCTACAACTACCGCAAAGAGGACGGCGCGCTTATCAA
This sequence comes from Clostridia bacterium, assembly GCA_017938425.1. Classification (GTDB taxonomy): domain Bacteria; phylum Bacillota; class Clostridia; order Oscillospirales; family CAG-272; genus UBA1740. The sequence goes on from JAGBBQ010000089.1 coordinate 3,655, forward strand.
CGTATCCCCTGCGGTCACAAGATTTTGGCGCGAGGACGGCAAATTCACCGTTGTTTTCTGCGGTACGCCCGACACCGAGCATACCTACGTCGAGGGCTTCGCCTTCCTCAACGAAACGAGAAAGCAGCAGCTTATAAAGCTTCTCTCCGAGGCGGGGGCGCTTCCCGTCTACACCCCGAGCGACAACGAGCTTTGTCTGCGCGCAGGCTATCTCGACGACGGGGTGCTTCTCACCGCGATCTTCAACCTCGGCTACGATCCGGAGGAGCAGACCGTGCTTTACCTCGAAAAGGAGCCAAAGGCGATCGCTCGCCTTGATAGAAACGGAGAGGAGATCCCCGTTTCCTTCGAGAGAAACGAGGACGGCTACTATACCCTTGCGGTATCCTGCGAGCCGCTCTATCCCACGGTGCTTCTGATAAAGTAAATATCATCAATAAATAACAAAAAGGCAGAGAAGCCGAAAAGCTTCTCTGCCTTTTTTAGATTTTAGCGAATCGTGATTCGCCCTTACGTCAGATCAGGCTATTCAAAATGTAAGCCAAGGCTTACATTTTGAACATTCCGCCGTCCTCGTTCCAGCTCCAGCCGGAGCCGCCGAGATCCACGGAGGGGGTTTCCCAATCATGTACGGTATCGCCGGATGCGGTGATCACGTCCTGCTTTGCAAAGGTAACGACCTCTGCCTCGGGAGCCATATAATTCTTTTTCATAATTACTATCTCCTTTCCTTACTGCAGGGTTGCCACGTACTCTACCGCAT
>JAGBBQ010000090.1 GCA_017938425.1 Clostridia bacterium
AAAACTGTGGAAGAATTAAGAAAAGAATTTGTAGAGGCAGCAAAGACCTCAAAAAACTTCAGCTCGCTTTGCCGCGAGTTTGGAATCACCCGAAAGACCGGCTACAAATGGGTAGAGCGCAACAGGCAATCTTGCTCAATGTCAGACCGAAGTCATGCACCGCTTCACGTTCCCGGCAGAACGCCTGCCGAAATTGAAGAGGCTATCTTGCGAGTTCGTGCCGACAATCCTGAATGGGGTGCCAAAACAATCTTGAAAGTGCTCGAAAACAACGGATACGCCGATTTGCCTTGCATTCGCACCGCGAATAACATTCTTCAAAGAAGTGGTTGTATCAGCGAAACAGAATCGTAAAAACGCAAAGAGTTTTTGAGATTTCAACGAGAACATTGCAACGAGCTTTGGCAGACAGATTTCAAAGGAGATTTTCTTTTACTTGACGGTACGCGCTGCTTTCCACTTGACATCATAGACGATTGCTCACGCTTTTGTCTGTGTATAGATGCCAAGGAAAAGGCAGGCGGGATAATACCGTCATTTGAGGCTGTTTTTAAGCAATATGGGCTTCCAAAGGCTATTTTATCCGACAACGGAGGCGCATTTGCAGGGTTTAAGGGTGGGTATACACTTTTCGAGCGTTGGCTTATGGATCTTGATATACTTCCGATCCACGGTCGCCCGCTGCACCCTCAAACTCAAGGAAAGATAGAACGGTTTCACCGTACGATGAAGAACGAGCTTCTCAAAAGAAATGCCTTTTTCGACCTTGCCGACGCGGATAAGAACCTCAAAGAATGGCGTGCCAAGTACAACGAGGTCAGACCTCACGAGGCGATCGATATGCGTTGTCCTGCGGACATTTACATACCGAGCGAGAGGAAATACCCGGACACAATAAAATCTTACGAATACAGTGGATTGCACCGCGTTCTCAAGGTTAATTTCAAGGGTTATTTGAGATTCGACAGCAAGGTGTTTTACTTGAGCGAATCCATGGTGGGAGCAGAATTGGAGATGCGGCCGGAGGGCGCGGATTTTGCATCGCTTTGCTACCGCAACTACAAGATCGCAGAGATCGATCTCCGGACCGAGCAACTGCTCAACCGCCGCATTTTGCGCCTCGATTGAGCCGCGTGCCGCTTTTGGAAGCCTCTCTCCGCTACGCTCCGTTCGGCTTCCAAAAGCGTAAAGATTGAACATAAAATGTGTATACAATCCTCTTGCACAATTGTTTACAATCTTGCTCTTGACAGAGGACGCCGGTCCCTACAGGGCGGTCACCTTGCGAGCGAGGCGTCTACCCGTACGCATCACATAACGAAAAAAGCACCACGAAAAGTGGTGCTTTTTTCCTTTTCCCTTATTCTCCCGTCTCCTTATCCGCGCCTTGGCGTAGGGCGGAAAAAAGGTAAACGAGCTTGCGAATGGCGGAGAGAAGCAGGCCGCCGCCGATCAGCAGGGGCACAAGCGGCTCTCTGAAATCGAGGATCAAGGGGATGAGCAGGGCAAGCGAGAGGGCGAGGGTGACACCGCCTTCGACTGCCATACGGCGGATGAAGAGACGCTTTTCCTTAGGAGAGAAGAAGCGGTAGGAGCCGCCTCGCCTTTTGCCCTTTGCCCACACGCCGACACGCTTCAGGTGCGTGAGCCTTACCTTCAGATAGAAAAACATAAACGTGGGCGTGCGATCGCGCAGGGTGATCCGGTCAAGCCCATCTGCGCACACCTGCAGGCGCTGCGGAAGGATCGACTCGGTCTCCAGCCATACGTCCATACCCCGAAGGCCGCGCTCCGCCTTCACCTCGCTATGTCTTTTTTCCTTGCGATAGGAAAAATAATACATACTGAGCTGCAGATCGCCGCCGATCTGCGCATCGGTAATATGCACCGTGTCACCGCTCGCGATCTCGCGTCTGAAATGCGAATTTTCTACTACGGCAACGTGCGGCGTTTCGTTTTTCACGATCATAGAATCGTCCTCGCTTTTTTACATTATTTTTATTATATCATTCTGCGCTCGTAAAAGCAACACGCTTCCTCATTTATTTGTAGACGGCCGCGGGTCATCTGTATTCCAAGGGGCCGATTCTGAGAGCGGTTTCGCCGACGGCGAGTGCTTGCGGCCGCTCCTCTGTTATAAAATAGGAGTTGAGCTGCACCTCGTACTCGCATCCGTCTGCCGTGATCCGATCGAACACGAGCAGGTCGGCGGGGAATACGTTCGTTTTTTTCATCAGAATGTTGTAATAACGGTCCTTTCCTCGGATCGAATACAGTATGCCGACATAGCCCTCATCGCTGTATACGTTGCGGTAAGCATAGTCCTCCTCGAACACGCCGTATCCGATGAAAAGCTTACGGACGGGACGGAAGCCAGAGATGTATTTTCCTTCTCCCGGCTCGTATTCTCCTTCGCTCCAAAGAATATCCATCGTGCTGTAGTAGATGTCATAGTCTTCGTTGTGCAAACAAAGGTTGTCATAAAACACATCTCCTGCCGCCATCTTAGAGGTCAATCCGTAGGATTTGCATAAAACAGAGATCGCAAGCAGGATCGAAAGAATGATGATCAGCGCGCTCGCCGCGGCGCCGAATACGGCGACGGTCTTGCGCATCCGGATGTTCTTTTTGACGATCACCTCATCCGGCTTATCCGTGAGAAGGGAATCGCATTCCACGCCGAAAAAGCCTTCAAGTGCCCTCATAGATTCGTCGCAGGGCATACCGAGCCCCGATTCCCATTTTGCAACGGCGCTGCGGGAGACGAATATCGCGTCGGCCAGCGCTTGCTGTGAGATCTTTTTTTCATTGCGTAGCTTTTTCAGCTTTTCTCTGAATTCCATTTTCTCCCCCTCGCGGTTCTTGGTTTCTTCCATTATAACATAAATGCGAGAAAAAGGGTTGTTACTTTTTGGGATTTTGTTGTTACCTTTAAGCTTTGGGGCGTGAATACCCATCCGCGATGAAAAAACTCTTGCTATTGCGCGCGCGGCGTGTTATAATAATTTTATAAGCCCCGCGCGGGTGCGATCTTTAAGGAAAGGAAGCGTGCGATGGAAAAATCAAATAAGAGATCCCTGCGGGCGCTTGCCTTTCTTCTGGTGCTTGCGCTCTCGCTCTCGCTCATCGGCTGCGGTGGGAAAAATACACCGCCCGAGAAGCTGCAGGAGGGGATCGTGATCTCCCCTGAGGCGCCGTACAGCGCGGCGACGGTCGCGTATGCGGAGCAAACGCTCTACCCACTCGTTCTCCGCTTCGTGGAAAACGGCGGCCTTTTGCTGACCGAGACGCTGCGTGCGCATTACCGCGAGGTTGCCGCCGAGGTGGCCGAGATCCTCTGTGCCGAGCCCGTGGCAGAGCCCTTGTTCCTCTCCGCGATGGATGCCATCGGCACGCGCGGTGCGGCGGTCGTGGACGAGCTTTACGCCTATGCGAAAAAAAGCGGTACGGCACTCACCGAGACCGCGGCGCTCTACCGGTCGCTCGTTTTGCTGCTTGACAGCGAGGCGGTACTGCGTGCGTTTTATAACCTTGTGATCTACAGCTACAGCTATCGCTACGAGGATGCGATGCTGAAGTATTCGGAATTCAAAAAAATACACTTTCTGCGCGAGGCGCAGGCCATCCGCACGGAAAGAGCGGTATTCACGGAGGAGATCGGAGAGGCGGCGTTTTGCGCGGTCATCGGCCGTGCGCTCTGCCTTTCGGACCTTTTCTTCGGCGGTGCCCTAGAGTCGGGGCAGCTGGATAGCTTCAGCGACGGAGAGCTTCTTGCCTTCCTGCGCCGCCTCGACGTGGAGCCGCTCTCGGTCTCGGATGCGGGATGGGAGCTGATCCTTTCGCTCATCGCGCCCGAGAAGGCGGCGGATGCGCAGGATCACGCGCTCTGGATCGCCGCTCTTTTGAAGAAAAACGGAGATCTTTCGGCGGTTGCCGCCGTGTGCAACGATATGACCGCCGTGGGTGCCGCTCTGGTCGCGCATCTCGGCGAAGAGTCGCTCGCGCTTTTGCGCAGGGGAGAATACGAGGCGGCGGTCGCTTCCTCCCTTGCCGACTTCACCGAGCAGGAGTGGCTCGCTCTTGCGCGCGTGCAGGGGATGGCGATCGATCGGGATTCTTGCCACGGTGCGGCGGTTGAAAAATACGGAGATGCCTATCTTGCCTACGCCGAGAGGCTCGTGCCGCTGACGGCCGAGGGCCTATGCGAGAGCCTTGGAACGGAAAATTTTTATGAAAGCTTGGAGAGATTCATCGGCGGGATTTCGCCTGCGTTCTCCTACGGTATGAAGCAATGATCAAAGCGGAAAGAATAGAGAAGAGCTATAACGGCGAGCGCGTTCTGAAGAGCGTTTCGCTCAGCATAAGGGACGGTGAGTTCGTTTCCGTGATGGGCGAGAGCGGCAGCGGAAAGAGCACGCTTCTGCAGCTGCTCGGCGGCTTCCTTTCGCCCGATGCGGGCAGGGTGCTTTGGGATGGGCAGGACGTTGCCTCGTTTTCCGAGCGCGCGCTTGCGGCGCTGAGGTGCGAGAGGATGGGCTTCGTTTTTCAGTCCTATCAGCTGATACCAACACTAAATGTAAAGGATAATTTACTTTTGCCTACCGTTCTCGGCGGAAGGCTGAGTGAAGAGACCAAAAAATACGTAGAGATGCTTTGCGAGGAGCTGGAGATCACGCCGCTAATGAAAAAGCTGCCCGAAACGCTTTCCGGCGGCCAGAGCCAGCGCGTTGCGATCATCCGCGCTCTCGCCTACCGCCCCTCGACGGTGATCCTCGATGAGCCGACGGGCGCTCTGGACAGCCGTATGGAGGGCAAGGTGATGGCGCTTCTTTCGCGCATCAATAAGCGGGATAAGACCACGGTCATCGCGGTCACGCACAGTGAGAGGGTCGCCGCCTTCGCCGATCGCATCGTCCGTATCTCGGATGGTGAGATCCTGCGCGAGGAGAATGAAAAAGCAAACGGAGCGAAGGGCGGATGAGGCTGTTTTTTAAGCATCTGTTCAGAAGCATACGCCGCCGCCCTCTGCAGCCCCTGCTTCTGATCCTGATACTGACGCTTGCGGTCGCGACCTCCTTGTTCTCCGCCTCGCTGAAGCGAGCGCTGGACGGTGAAACGAGCGGAGCGCAGACGGCAAGATACGGCGCGGCGCATATTACCGTCACGCTGGACGGCGGCGCAAGCTCGCGCTTTATGTTCGCTTTGGATGCCGAGGCGTTGCTCGGCGCGCGCGCCGAGGTGGCAGGCTGTATGGAGCTTCCCATCGCCTACGGCACCGCGGGGGAAGCGGTGTTCGGCATTGCTACCGATTTTTCCGAGATCGGGCGTATTTTTGATCTTTCCTTTTCCTCTTACGGCAGTCTGACCCCCTCTACGGTGGCGGATGCCGTCTTCCTCAGCGCAGACTTCGCACAGAAAAACGGCCTTGCGGTTGCAGACGCCTTCACGGCAAGGGTATTCGGCAAGGAAAAGACCTATACGGTGGCGGGCATCTCGCCGCAGCCCTTTATCGAGGACTACGACGTGATGTTGGATAACAGCGGTATCGCATCCATCCTTGCCGCCGATTCGCTGATCCTCTCCTCGATGAAGGATGGATTTCGCCCCTGCAGCACGCTCTATATCGAGGTGCTCGGGCTCTCGGGCGCTTCGGCGCTCACCGCAGCCGACGAGGAGAAGATCTCGGCGGTCGCCGCGCTTCTTGCCGCCGCACCGACATTTGAAGGCAGGACCGTCAGCGTGGTGCACGGCGCGGTCGCCAACGGCAATTATAACGAGGGGCTTTCCTGGGTGGTGACGATCGCGATCGTCCTCGCCTGCCTGCTTTCCGCGGCGGTCGCCTTCTCCTGCCTCTACATTCTTTCGGTCGAGCGCAGCGAGGAAAACCGCAGCTTTATGCTTTCGGGCGCACGCGCCTCGCAGCTGCATCTTTTGCAATACGCCGAGGTCGCGCTCTATCTTCTGTTCGGCAGCGCGCTTGGCATCGCGCTCTCGTCGCCCGTCTTCCGCGCCTTCGCCCGCGCCTTTGATCTTCGTTACGCGCCGCGCGAGCCCGCGGTGTCGGATATCCTCCTTACGGTCGGACTCGTTGCCGCGGTCGGCTTTCTGACCGTTACCTGCTTCGTGCTCTCCGAGCCGATGCTGAAAAGACCCGCGCGGGAAGGGAAGGGGAGCCTTGCGCTCCGCCTTTGTCCGCTTCTTTTGGCGGCACTCTCGGCGGCGGCGGTCTATCTGTTGCCCGTGCAGCTTCGCTACCTTTGCTTCGTTCCCCTGGCGCTCACCTTCACGCTTGCCGTCTTTGCCTATACGCCGCCTCTGTTCCTTCGGCTGATGCGTGCTCTGGACCGCAGGCTCTCGCTTCGCTGCGAGCGAAAATGCGGCGCGGCGCATCCAAGCCTTTTTTACGCGGTGAAGAATTGCGGCGAGGTCAAAATGCTTCGCAACACCGCGCGCCTGACGGCGCTTCTCGGCTTCGTCGTCGCGTCCGCATTGCTGCTTGTGATGAGCAGCGTGGGGCATTTGCATTTTTCAAAGAATGCCTTTTCTGCCGATCACGCCGTTCTCGGCGCTACGGAGAATTGCTATCTCGGCGTGCGGGATGCAAGGAGCGTGGAGGAATGCTACCGCGTATATCTGCAGACGGCACAGACGGTGAAGGGACGGCCGCTGCTGGTGCTCGGCGCGGACGGCACGGAGGCCTTCGCCGAGGGGCTGCGCCCCGATACGGTGCCGAAGGGAAAGCGCGCCGCGATCTCCTCGGGAGATGCAAGGCTTGCGGGCGTGCGCGTGGGTGATACGCTTGCTTTGACGGTTGGCGGCAAGACGGTCGAGGTGGAGATCGCCGAGATCATGGATAGCACCTTGAACGCCGTTATTATAGATAATGAATACTTTGGTTTACATTACAATATGATCTTTGTCAATCGGGCGGCAGAAGCCGACGAGGCGGCTATGCTCTCGGAGCTTTCCGAGCGAACCAAGACGGAGCTTGCCACGGTGATGCGGATGCAGGACTTCTGGCACGAGCGGCTCGGCGTTTTAGAGGTCTATCTTGCGGCAGGGCTCGCGATCCTTGGCGTCGTGCTTTTTCTTTCCCTGGTCGCCACGCTCGATAACCTCGGGCAGAGCTACCGTATGCGCAGAGAGGCGCTCTCCCTGTATCGGCTGTCCGGAATGTCGCGCGGTGCGCTCTCCCGCATGAAGGCATACGAGATCCTTCTCTCGCTCGCCTTCGGGCTCCTGATCGCCCTGCTTGCGACGGCGGCACTCTATCCCTTCGTACGTGCATCGCTTCACGCCTTCGGCTTTGAGCAGGGCGTGGGCATACGCAATTGCGTAAGGCTGATTCTTTCATAACAGAAAAAAGAGAGAACGTTTCGGCTACCTCACCGATCGGTTCTCTCTTTTTGCTCGTTATATGGGCCTAGGCTCAGTCAATTTTTTCAAAGCTTTGCGATCTCGCCGTGCAGGAGCGGCCAGGTCGCATCGGCGTAGAAGCGGTGGCCCGCCTCGCCGATCACGTGGTGCAGCTTATCCTGCGCGCCGTTTTTTTCGTAGGCGATCTTCGCGACCTCAACGCAGGCCTTGGCGCCCGCGATGGGGAAGATCGTGTCCTCAGCGCCGTTGACGACGATCAGAGAGCGCGGCGCCACCATCTGGCAAAGCTCGCCCATATCGAAGAATTTTGCAATATAGGGAACGTAGTTGCAGGCGCAGTGATCCATCGCGGCGATCGAATCACCGTAGCGGCAAACGGCGCAGGAGGGAACGGCGATCTTAATGCGGGGCTCCATTGCCGCGGCATAGATGGTGGCGGTGCCGCCGCCCGAGTTGCCGAGGCAGATGATCTTTTCGGTATCCGCAATGCTACCGAAATCTCTTTCGAGAAGGTCGATCAGACGGGAGATATCCCAAACGCGCTCGCCGATGATGGTTCTGCCGAGCATAATGGCGCGCAGGCCGGTCATCTTGCAGTTGGTCGTGCCGCCGATCTCGCCGCATTCGCCGAAGCATCTCTGCTCCATCGCGATGGCGACCACGCCCTCCTTGACGGCTCTTTTCACAAAATCACGGTCACCGCCGCTGATCGTTACGGCATCTCTTTCATACTTCGGACGGCCGAGCGAGATGTGCATTCCCGTGGAGTGCCCCTGCAGGGCGATCATCACGGGCAGAGGTCCCTTCGCATCCTTCGGGATGCAGATGTGGCAGGGAACGGTCACGTTCTCCTCGGTGGTGTAGCGGATGCGGATCTCACGGCAGTCCAGATCCTCCGCATAACGGTCGTATTCGATCTCACACACGAGCGGGCAGGCCGCCTTCCCGATCTCGCCGAGGCCGAGCAGCGCGCCGAGCTTCTCTCTTGCGCCCTTCTGCCATACGGCAAGATCTCCGCCCTCGTAATGGAAGGCGGGCTTCTCGGTGTTCACGAGCGTATGCATATGCTCCTCGGGGAGAAGTCCGATATTCATAACGTAATATCTCCTTATCTTGTTTTTGCTCTCATTTTATCACGCCTCGCTCCTTATTGCAAGTACCTATTTTGCGTTTTTTTAAAGTTTATCAGCTTTTTTGTGAAAGTTGTTGATTTTTTTTGTTATTTGTGCTATAATTGTTCGGTTAGAAATCAAAGAACGAGAAAAAGAAGAACGGAGATTATTATGAAGCGTACCGATCTTAGAAATATCGCGATCATCGCGCACGTTGACCACGGCAAGACCACGCTTGTGGACGAGATGCTTCGCCAGGGCGGAATTTACCGCGACAATCAGGAAATGGCAGACCGAGTGATGGACTCGGGGGATCTCGAGCGTGAGCGCGGCATCACCATTCTCGCAAAGAACACCGCGATCCACTACAAGGGCGTGAAGATCAACGTGATCGACACCCCCGGGCACGCCGATTTCGGCGGCGAGGTGGAGCGCATTCTGAAGATGGTAAACGGCGTTATTCTTCTCGTCGATGCGGCGGAGGGACCGATGCCGCAGACGCGCTTCGTGCTGGAGAGAGCGCTCGCGCTCAATCACCGCGTGATCGTGGTCGTGAATAAGATCGACCGTCCCGATGCCCGTCTAGACGAGATCGGAGACGAGGTGCTGGAGCTGCTGCTTGAGCTGGATGCGACGAACGAGCAGCTGGATTCCCCGATGCTCTTCTGCTCCGGCAGAGCGGGCACGGCGTCCTTCGACCCCCACGCGCCCGGCAAGGATCTTACCCCCCTGCTTGACACCATTCTTGAATATATGCCCGCACCCGAGGGCGAGGAGGAGGAGCCGCTGCAGCTGCTCGTTTCCTCGATCGACTATAACGAGTTCGTCGGCCGTATCGGTATCGGCCGTATCGAGCGCGGCTCGATCCGCCAGGGCCAGGGCGTTGCGATCTGCAACTACCATTCGGCGGACGGCAAGTCCCGCCCTGCGAAGATCGTCTCGATCTATCAGTTTGACGGCTTGAAGCGCGTGCCCGTCACCGAGGCGACGGTCGGCGACGTGGTCTGCTTCTCGGGCTGCGAGGATATCTCGATCGGTGATACGGTCTGCGCGCCCTCCTGTATTGAGCCCATCGAGTTCGTCAAGGTTGGCGAGCCGACGATGGAGATGACCTTCTCGGTCAACGATTCTCCCTTCGCGGGCAAGGAGGGTAAGTTCGTTACCTCCCGCCACCTGCGCGCAAGACTCTATAACGAGCTGCTTCGCGACGTATCTCTTCGCGTGACCGACGGCGAGAGCACCGATAGCTTCCGCGTGGCAGGCAGAGGAGAGATGCATCTTTCCATCCTCATTGAAAATATGCGCCGCGAGGGCTACGAGCTCTGCTGCTCCAATCCCCGCGTGCTTTATAAGGAGATCGACGGCGTGAAGTGCGAGCCGATCGAGAACGTCATCGTTGACGTGCCCGAGCAGTACGTCGGTGCGGTCATGGAGAAGCTCGGCGCGAGAAAGGGCAACCTTGTGGATATGCAGCTGCACGGCACGCGCCAGAAGCTCTACTACAACATTCCCACCCGCTGCCTCTTCGGCTACCGAAGCGAGCTGCTCACCGATACGCGCGGTGAGGGACTGATCTCCTCGATCCTCGCGGGCTACGAGCCCTTCCGCGGCGAGATCAAGACCCGCTTTACCTCCTCGCTCGTTGCCTCCGAGACCGGTGTTGCCACCACCTACGGCCTGTATCAGTCGCAGGACCGCGGTCCGCTCTTTATCGGGCCCGCGACCCCCGTATACGCAGGTATGATCGTCGGCGAGAACCCGAAGCCCGACGATATCGAGGTCAACGTCTGCAAGGAGAAGCACCTCACGGCGATCCGCTCCTCGGGCGCGGACGAGAAGCTCACGCTGATCACCCCCGTTCAGCTTTCCCTTGAGGAGGCGATCGAGTTTATCACCGAGGACGAGCTGATCGAGGTCACCCCGAAGTCGGTGCGCCTGCGCAAGACCATTCTGGATATGGCGCAGAGAAAGAGAGTGCAGGCAGCGAAGCGCGCCGCACTGAAAAAATAAAATTTATGCGGCAAGGCCTTCTTACGAAAATCACCTTGCCGCATTTTTGTAAATGATTATTTGCTTTTGGAGTGAAAACGGATGATAAAAGAGATTTTGAAGCTCGGCAATCCCGTGCTGTATGAGAGAAGTGAAGAGATCAAAACGGAAGAAAAAACGAATCTCTGTGCATGGGTCGAGGATCTGCACGACACTTTAATGGAATACCGCAGAGTGCACGGCGCGGGCCGTGCCATTGCCGCACCGCAGATCGGTATAAAAAAGCGCCTGCTTTATATGTATACCGATAGGCCCTATATCTTCGTCAATCCCGTCCTGGATTTTCCCGACGGCGAGACCTACGAGCTGATGGACGACTGTATGTCCTTCCCGGGGCTTCTCGTCAAGGTCAGAAGGCATAAGCGCGCCGTGATCCGCTATCTTGACGAGGATTTTTGTGAAAAGGAAATGGCGCTCGAGGGGGATCTTTCGGAGCTTCTGCAGCACGAATACGATCACCTGGACGGCATTCTTGCCACCATGCGTGCCGTGGATGAAAGATCGTTTTATCTCGGACAAATGAAAAGAAGCTTCTAAAAACAAAAAGCATCCGAAGCCTGCCTGCCGGGCTTCGGATGCTTTTTGTTGCCTATAATTGTAAACAATTATTTCCTTTATGAGACTGCTTTTTGTTTTTTGCCGCTGAGGACGGCAATTCGGTGCTTCCAGCGGAAGAAGGTGAAGGCTGCGCGTGTCCATTCATCCAGCGCAAGACCGATATAGAAGCCGATGAGGCCGAGGCCAAGATGGATTCCGAGAATGTAAGAGAGCGCTACGCTGAATATCCAGCAGGATGCGAGCGTTGTCAGCATCGTCGGTAACACATCGCCCGTGGAGCGTAGGCTGTATTCGTAAATATGACTGAAGGCTCTTGCTTGCTCGATAAGAATATCGACAAGGAAAACGCCGATCGCGATGGTAAAGATCTCCTTTTCGTCCGAGAACATTGAGAGCAGCGGCACGCGCAAAAGCAGGATGCCGAGAGAAATCAGAAGGTTAATGGGCACTGTAAAATGGACGAGCATCTTATTGAGACGGTCGGCACGGTCGTGTCTGCCCGCACCGTGCAGTCGTCCCGCCATCAGGGCGTTGGCGTGTCCGCATCCCGATGAGAAGAGATATGCGTAGCTCAGAATATTGCTGCAGTAGATCTTTGCGGCGGGTGCCGGCCAGGGCAGAAGCTGCGCAAAGGAGTTGGTCACGATCTGGGAGAGCGTGTAGCCCGCGCCGGAGACGCAGGTGGGAATACCGATGGCGAGAATCCTTTTCGCTGCGCCGAGGAAGGTGCGTGCACTCTCGGGGCGGCTCATGCCGAGCTTCAGCCTTGCAAAGAAGAAGATTACGATCATGAGGCTGATGCATTCGCTGGCGATATGGCCGAGAGCCACACCGTGCACGCCGCTGAGCTCGGGAATTTTTGCGTAGTACACTGCGTATGTACTGCATAAAAGATTGCAGATGTTTTTTACAATACCGATCATCACGGTGTAACGCGGAAAGCCGTAGCAGCGCATTGTGGCAAGCAGGACGTTCGAAAACGCGGCGAAGATGAGCGCTATTGCACGAATGCGCATATAGGCGATCGCGTATTCACGCACGAGTCCTGTGAGATTCATCCACCGGACGAGCAGCGGTGCGAAAAGCAGAAGTATACCTGCAAAGCCGAGGCCGATCATGCCGAGGAAGAGAACCGCTGTGCCGCCCGTTTTTTTTGCATCCGAAAGCTTTTCCGCGCCGATATGGTTGCTGATGATGACCGATGCACCCGTGGACATGCCCGAAAACAGAAGCACGCAGAGAGAAAAAACAATATTGACCGAACCGGTGGCAACCACCGCCTCGTCGGAATAGCCGCTGAGAACCACAGTGCTGACCGTGCTGAGAAGATGGTTGAAGATCAGCTCTAAGAAGATCGGGATCGCCAGCGGAACAAAGCGCAGGCTTCCGAGCGAGGTCGTGACCGTCAAAAGACTTTTGTCAAAGATTTTCCCCCGTCCCGTGCTCACGGTACTCGGTTGGGGAGCAGCCGGTTCTTTTTTTGAAAACCTTGGAAAAATATGCTTCATCCGTAAAACCAACCTCTCCTGCGATCTCCTTGATGGGGAGCGATCGCGTTTTTAAAATGTGCTTTGCTGCCTCGATGCGGATGTTTTCAAGCAGCTTGAAAATCGAGGTGTGCAGATGCCTTGAAAACAACTGATTGAGATAATCAAAATTATAGGATAGCTCCTTTTCGATATCCACCGAGGTGATCGTGTGCCGATAGTTTGCGTGCAAATACAGAAGCACGGAGTTTAATCGCTCGGACGCGCTTTCTCCGCGTGTCCGACTGCGGAAAAGTGCACGCGCACTCTGTCTTGTCAGCTCAATGAAAATCTCGCTGAGTGCCTGCGCACCAAGAATGTTGAAATGCTCGAGACGCAGGGTTTGGCGAGAGATCAGCTGCTCGAACATATAGCAAAGGCTGGTAAATGCGGTTCTGTCCTCCGCGCGGCCGCGCTTGTAAAAAGAAATGAAGTCTGTTGGGTAGGGGCCGTCCTCGGCACAGGTGAGCCATGCCGCGTGCGCACTTTCAAGTGCATTGGAAACGGAGATTTCCGTGCATTCGCGCTTTTTTATATCGGGATGCAGAAAATGGACATAATAAAAAATGCAGTCGGTATACCTCGTTCCGAAATGCAGCTTTCCGGGCTCAAGAAGGAAAAAGTCACCCTTGGTCAGATGATAGGGCGTGCCGTCCTCCTCGAGAAAGATCTCCCCCTCCACCACGAAATAGGCGATATATTCGCTCACTACGCGGCGTATGTTGCACCAAGGCTTTTTGCTATCCTGTTTGCCGCTGTAGGTCACATGGGCAAGGGTGTGCGCCGGGTATTCAAAAATCTCCATTTTGCCGCTCCTTTTCGTGTTTTTCACCAAGCCTATTATATAGCACACGCCGCAAAAAGGCAAGAGAAAAAAAGCATCAAGAGCCAGAAAATAGCGAGTTATTGTGCCTTTTTTAATTTGCCTGCTTTTGGGTGGCTTTGTGTCATCTTTGGCTCTAACAGACAGGATTTTAAAAGCATAAGCTGAAGCGCGGATGCGAAAAGATAGAGAAAAATAAGGAGAAGGCGAATATTAAAATATGGGTACAAAACCGTAGCGGATAGTCCTACAATTGAAAACAATAGACAGAAAAGAAAACATTTCTTTACATTTATGATTTGCTTTTGCGATTTTTTTAAGGCGAACGCGTGGAGAAGGAAGAAAAGAAAATAGGAGATAAGCGCTCCGGCCGATGCGCCGCCGAGCCCGAAGCGGGCGGCGAGATAGGGGCAGAGCAGAAGCTGCGAGAGCGCGGCGGCGAGGGAGGGCA
>JAGBBQ010000091.1 GCA_017938425.1 Clostridia bacterium
GCCTCACCGCAGGTGTCGCACTTTGCGTTATCGTCCGCATCTCGGTGCTGGCAGGCGGGCGGATTCTCGATATCCTTGCCGTCGGAGTACGCCTCACCGCAGGTGTCGCACTTTGCGTTATCGTCCGCATCTCGGTGCTGGCAGGCGGGCGGATTCTCGATATCCTTGCCGTCGGAGTACGCCTCACCGCAGGTGTCGCACCTTGCGTTATCATCCGCATCGCGGTGCTGACAGGCGGGCGGATCCTCGATATCCTTGCCGTCGGAGTAGGCCTCGCCGCAGAGGTCGCACTTTGCATCATCGTCCTTATCCGCGTGCACGCATTTATTTTTGCCGCAGGCACACAGCGACAAAAGAAGCGTGAAAATACATATCAAAAAGAAGACTTTACGGATCTGCATAAGTTGCTCCTTCAAAATATTTTTTGTTATATTATAGCACCGCGCGCGGCGCTTGTCAATGAAGCAAAGCATCTTTGCCCTCAAAAAAAGAAAACGGCCCGCCCCGATTTTGGGACAGGCCGTTATGCTTATATGCTTTGGTTATTTCGCAGCGCTTGTGCCGATGGCGGGCGCACTTCCCTTTTTCTTCGCTTTTTTGAGAACGAGAAATTTGACGGCGTGTGCCGCGGCGGCGACGGCGATCGCAAGGAAGGCGACGAGGATCGCAAGACCTACGTGACCCTTCGCGTGTCCGAATTCAAACATATCTCCGACGAGGAGGATGGAGAGCGGCACGGCAAGGACGGTTGCGCCCGTCATGGCGGCGCAGACCGTGAGGCGCCATTTCGTGTAGGGGTATGCGAGCACCCAGAGGTTCACAAGACCCGCGCCGAGCACGGCGACCATCGCAAGCGTATTGCCGAGCTCTGCGGTTGCGAATACGCCGAAGGCGTTGAGGAAAACGATCGCAAGCACGGGCAGAAGCAGCGCGATGCCGTTCGGCAGGCTGGCCTTCAGAACCGTCTTGATAAACGAGCCCTCGATGCGCTCGTTGTTCGGCTCAAGTGCCAGAAGCACGGAGGCCGCACCGATGACGAACATCTCAAGAAGCACGAGACCCTTCGGCTGGAAGGGATATGCCAGTACCTCGATGCCGAGGCCGGGGATCAGCGCAAGCAGGCCGGAGACCGCGGTCAGAAGCGAGAGGCACATAGCGAGCATCGTTTTCATCAGGAAGAGCGTGGCGGAGCGCTTTACGTTGTTAATGCAGCGGCGGCCCTCACGCACGACGTCGGGAAGGGTGGAAAAGTCCGAATCGAGAAGCACGATCTTCGATACCTTGCGTGCCATCTCGCTGCCCTCCGCCATAGCGATGGAGCAGTTTGCCTCCTTCAGAGCGAGGGTATCGTTGACACCGTCACCCGTCATAGCCACCGTGTGGCTGAGGCTCTTGAGCTTTTTGACGAGAAGCACCTTCTGCTCGGGGGATACGCGGCCGAATACCGCCGTTTCCTCGGCGAGAGCCTCAAGCTCCGCATCTGAAAGCCCCTCGCAGGAGACGTACCTTTCTGCATTTTTCACGCCCACGCGCGCGGCGATGGACGAAACGGTGGCCGCATGGTCACCCGAAATGATCTTTACGGCAACGCCCTGCGACTGGAAGCCCTCGATGGTCTCCTTTGCGCTGGGGCGAATGCGGTCTGCCACCGCGATCAGAGCGATCGGCTCGCCTGCCGTGTCCGAAAGGCTTGCAAGACGGGCAAGCAGAAGCACGCGCTTTCCTTCCTTCGCATAAGCGGCGACCGTCGCCTCCATCTCCTCGGAAACGGGCGCGGGTACGAAGTGCGGCGCGCCGAGCGCATAGGCACCAAGACCTAAAAACAAAGTCGCGCTGTATTTTCTCTCGGAGGAGAAGGGCAGCTTTTCGAGCACCTCAACGTCACTTCTCGTGCCGAAGGCGGCAACGAGCGCCTTCGAGGTGGCGTTCAGGCTCGCCTCCGCGCCCTCGAGCAGGGCGATCGCGCCCTTCACCTCGTCCTCGGTATGACCGCCGAGGGGGATCGTCTCGGTGACGCACATCGTGCCGTCGGTGATCGTGCCGGTCTTGTCTAAGCACACGACGTCTGCCGCGGCGAGCATCTCGATGGAATACATATCCTGCACGAGCGTGCGCTTCTTTGCAAGCGAGATCACGCTCAGCGTCAGCGTTACTGTAATAAGAAGGAAGATACCTGCGGGGATCATACCGATCACGCCGCCCGACGTATCGATAACAGACTCCCTGACGTCACCGTTTGCCGCGTACTGCACGAAGAACATCACGAGCGCGCAGGGCACGAGAAAGAAGGAAATGTAGCGAAGCAGGCGGTTGAGGTCGCGAAAGAGATTGGAGGCAGGAGCGGAAAAGCTTCTCGCCGCCTTCTCGATCGTGTGTATGTAATTGTCCTTACCGACTGCGGTCACCTTCACGAAGATCTTACCGCTCACAAGATAGCTGCCCGCGAGCACCTGATCGCCCTCGCTCTTTTTGATGGCGTTGGATTCTCCTGTCAGCATGCTCTCGTTCGCCTCGGCAACGCCCGAGAGAACGGTGCCGTCCGCTAAGATCTGCTGGCCGAGAGAGAGACAAACGACGTCGCCGAGAACGATCTCGGACGAATCGATCTCCACGAGCACGCCGTCGCGCACGACGGTCGCCTTCGGATCGGTGGTGGCGGAGAGCTTCTCCACCGTGTGCTTTGCGCGGCACTCCTGCACGATCGCGATCAGCACGTTCGGAATGATGATAGCAAGGAAGGTGAGGTTAGAAAAAGAATTGCAGGCAATCATTAAAATTGCCACAATACCCCACAAAATGTTAAAGAAAGTTAGCAAATTATCGGTTATGATACGCAGATAGCTCTTTCCGTTCTTCTCCTTTGAGACGTTGGAGAGCCCCTGCTCCTTTAATCTTTTTGCTTCCTCCGAGGAGAGCCCCTCGGGCAAAAGGATCTGCGGGTCTTTTGTTTCGATCAAGAAAATCACCCTCTTTTCAGTTTATAAATAGCACAAAAATACCCATAATATTCTACCATATTTGGCGTCGCCTCGTCAAGGGCTTTTGCCGAATTCCCATATTTTTAACAAAATAACTTGACTTTTTTTATATTTTATATTATAATTTATTAGTTAATATAGCATCACTATAAAGGAGACCCTTATCATGGCAGAGATTTACTCTAAGGTTTCCGCGAATCTGAATTTCGTGGAAAGAGAGAAAGCGACCAAATCCTTCTGGGAGACGGCGGGCATCTTTGAGAAGAGCATCAAGATGCGTGAGGGCTGCGAGAACTATACCTTCTACGACGGCCCCCCCACGGCAAACGGCAAGCCTCACATCGGCCACGTTCTGACCCGCGTTATCAAGGATATGGTGCCGAGATATCAGACGATGAAGGGAAAGAGAGTGCTCCGTAAGGCCGGCTGGGATACCCACGGCCTGCCCGTTGAGCTCGAGGTCGAAAAGAAGCTCGGCATCGACGGCAAGGATCAGATCGAGAGCTTCGGTCTTGCACCCTTTATCGGTCACTGCAAGGAGTCTGTCTGGAAGTACAAGGAAATGTGGGAGGATTTCTCCGGCACGGTTGGCTTCTGGGCGGATATGGAAAACCCTTACGTTACCTACACCAACGACTTTATCGAGTCCGAGTGGTGGGCGCTGAAGAAGATCTTCGACCGCGGCCTGCTCTACAAGGGCTTCAAGATCGTGCCCTACTGCCCCCGCTGCGGCACCCCTCTCTCTTCTCACGAGGTAGCACAGGGCTATAAGGCAGTCAAGGAGCGCTCCGCGATCGTTCGCTTCGCCTGCAAGGGTGAGGATGCGTACTTCCTCGCGTGGACGACCACGCCCTGGACGCTTCCCTCCAACGTGGGTCTTTGCGTGAACCCTGCGGATACCTATCTGAAGGTCAAGGCGGCCGACGGATATACCTATTACCTGGCCGAGGCGCTTTGCGACGCCGTGCTCGGCTCGCTTGCCAAGGACGGCGCACCTGCCTACGAGGTGCTGGCAAGCATGAAGGGTAAGGACCTGGAATACAAGGAATACGAGCCTCTCTTTGCCTGCGCGGGCGAATGCGCGGACAAGCAGAAGAAGAAGGGCTTCTTCGTTACCTGCGACTCCTACGTCACGATGAGCGACGGTACCGGTATCGTTCATATCGCGCCCGCCTTCGGTGAGGATGACAGCCGCGTGGGCAAGAAGTACGATCTTCCCTTCGTTCAGTTCGTGGACAGCAAGGGCAATATGAGCGCCGAGACTCCCTATGCGGGCGTTTTCGTCAAGAAGGCGGACCCGATGGTGCTCGTGGATCTCGATAAGGAGGGCAAGCTCTTTGCCGCGCCCAAGTTCGAGCACGATTATCCGCACTGCTGGCGCTGCAACACGCCCCTGATCTACTATGCGCGCGAGTCCTGGTTCATCCGTATGACCGAGGTGCGCGAGCAGCTTCTCAGAAACAACGCGACCGTGAACTGGATCCCCGAGAACATCGGTAAGGGCCGCTTCGGCGATTGGCTCTCCAACATTCAGGACTGGGGTCTCTCCCGTGACCGTTATTGGGGAACGCCTCTGCCCATCTGGCAGTGCGAATGCGGCTGCCGCCACGCGATCGGCTCGATCGCCGAGCTGAAGGAGATGTCCTCCAACTGTCCCGACGATATTGAGCTGCACCGCCCCTTCATCGATGCGGTCACCATCAAGTGCCCCGATTGCGGCGGCGAGATGAAGAGAGTTTCCGAGGTGATCGACTGCTGGTTTGACTCGGGTGCAATGCCCTTCGCACAGTGGCACTACCCCTTTGAGAATAAGGAAATGTTCGACAGTCAGTTCCCCGCCGACTTCATCAGCGAGGGCGTGGATCAGACGCGCGGATGGTTCTATTCTCTGATGGCGATCTCCACCCTGATCTTCGACTGCGCACCCTACAAGAACGTTCTCGTTCTCGGCCACGTCCTGGATAAGGAGGGACAGAAGATGTCCAAATCCAAGGGCAACGCCGTGGATCCCTTTGAGGCGCTCGAGGAGTTCGGTGCCGACGCGATCCGCTGGTACTTCTATTCCAACTCCGCTCCCTGGCTCCCCAACCGCTTCTACCGCGAGGCCGTGATCGAGGGACAGAGAAAGTTTATGGGCACGCTCTGGAACACCTATGCGTTCTACGTGCTTTACGCAAATATCGACGGCTTCGATCCCACGAGGTACACCCTCGACAAGGATAGCCTTTCGGTTATGGATAAGTGGGTGCTTTCCAAGCTGAACAGCGCCGTGAAGGCCGTGGATGAGAATATGGCGGCCTACCGCATCCCCGAGGCGACCCGCGTGCTGGAGGGCTTCGTTGACGAGCTTTCCAACTGGTACGTGCGCCGCTGCCGTGAGCGCTTCTGGGTGAAGGATATGCCTACCGATAAGGTGAATGCTTATATGACGCTTTACACCGCGCTCGTCACGGTGGCAAAGCTTTCCGCTCCCTTTATCCCCTTTATGAGCGAGGATATTTACAGAAATCTCGTTTGCTCGGTGGATAAGAATGCGCCCGAGTCCGTGCATCTTTGCGACTTCCCCGTCGCAGACGCCGATATGATCGATGCGGCGCTGGAGAGCAATATGGACGAGGTGATCGACGTTGTGGTTCTCGGCCGCGCCTGCAGAAATGCCGCCGCCATCAAGAACCGCCAGCCCATCGCGAAGATGTACGTGAAGGCAGAGACTGCCGTGGAGGATAGCTTCCTTCCCATCATCGCAGAGGAGCTGAACGTCAAGGAGGTCGCCTTCACCGACAGCGTGAAGGACTTCACCTCGTATTCCTTCAAGCCGCAGCTTCGCACCGTCGGTCCGAAGTACGGCAAGATCCTCGGCGGCATCCGCACCGCTCTGACCGAGCTGGACGGCAATGCGGCAATGGCAGAGCTGGAGGCAAACGGCGTTCTGAAGCTCACCGTGGGTGACACCGTGGCAGAGCTGACGCGCGACGATCTTCTGATCGAAACGCAGCAGATGGCGGGCTTCGAGTCGCTCTCCGATAAGGGCATCACCGTCGTGATGGATAAGAACCTTACCCCCGCCCTCATCGAGGAGGGTAACGTGCGCGAGCTGATCTCCAAGATCCAGACGATGCGTAAGGACAGCGGCTTCGAGGTGATGGATCACATCCGCATCGCCCTCTCGGGTGACGCCGATATGCTCGCCGTTGCCGAGAGAAATAAGGCAGAGATCTGCGAGCAGACCCTGGCAGACAGCCTCGCCGTGAGCGTCGATGCGCTCGCTTTCTCCAAGGAATGGAGCATTAACGGAGCGAAGGTGACGCTCTCCGTCGAAAAGGTATAATTTTGGTGGCTTCCACCTCCCGGGATAACCGAAAACGAAAAAAGAAGAGGTACTGTTTAATCAGTGCCTCTTCCTTTTCTTTTTGCGTATTTGAGAAAATATTGAGGTTGAAAACCTGCGGTTTTCTTCCGTTTTTATTGTATTTTCGTTTTCTATCGCCGTTTCACCGCTCGGCGTACCCTTGTACGCCTCTCGCGGTTCAGCCGACGATTTCTCCTCGGGATCTGTTTGCCCCCGGGGGCTGCCGCTTTTTGGCAATCTTTTCCGATCTCTCCCTCTCGCAATAGATTTCTATTGCTTCGGGTCGCGCTCGAAAAACCTTGCGCAAAAATTGTTCGCCAAAAGACATACCGCAAACAAAAAGGAAGAGGTACTGTTTAATCAGTGCCTCTTCCTTTGCTTTTACGTATTTGGTAAGGTATTAAGGTTGAAAACCTTGCGTTTTTCTTCCGTCTTATTGGATTTTCGTTTTCTATCTTTTTTATTGGATTTTGACGAAGGCGGCATTTTATCGGATGAAGGATCTATACGTCTTCAAACAGTGCCTCCATCGGAACGCCGAGGATCTTCGAGATCGCATAGATCTCCCGATCGGTTGCGGAGCGCAGCTGCCCCTCGAGCTTTGAATAGCTCGTCGGATTCATATCACAGCCCAAAATTTGGATGCGTGCGATAAAATCCTTTTGCTTGATGCCGCGTTGCTTGCGCAGATATTCGATCCTCTGTCCTACCATATTCGCGTTTCCGTATTCCTTTTTTCTGAGCTTCATACAGTGCCCTGCCTCTTTTTGTTCTTTTTTAGAATTATATCTTAAAAAAGACTTGACAAAATTCCGAAACAGAATTATAATAATTATAATTCCAAATTGGAATAATAAAATACAAAAGAGGATATAAGAATGACAGACAACCTTGAAAACCGAAGCGTAGAGGTGCCCGAAAAGGTAGACAGACAAAAGGTAGATATGTTTTTGATGAGCAATCAAAAGTATTTCCCTGCGAGCAAGATCATATATCTTAAGGACAAGCTTTACGGTCTTACGGAGGACAAATTCTCTTTACTTTCCGCAATCGAGCTGAAGGATCCCACCACTCTTTTGCTGATATCGCTATTTCTCGGCTCGCTCGGCGTGGATCGTTTTATGCTGAAGGAGACCGGCATGGGCGTTCTGAAGCTTCTAACCTATGGATGCTGCGGCATTCTGACGATCATCGACTGGTTCTCTATACAGAATAAGGCAAAAGAAAGAAACTTCAACGAGATCATGATGCTGCTTTGATCCGAATGCGGCGCTTTCTGAAAATTCACGTCCCGATCTTTGCGCTGCTGCTCCTGCTTTTTTATCTGTTTTATGCCCTTGACATAACCTGCCCGATCCTTTTTCTGACGGGGATCCCCTGCCCCACCTGCGGCTGCACGCGAGCACTCGCTTCTTTGCTCGTCGGAGATATTGAGGCGTATCTTGACTATCAGCCCTTTGCACCTGTGCTGCTTCTCTCCGTTCTTTTGATGCTGCATCAAAGATTTTTTTCCAAAAGGCCGTTATATGCATTCGTCTTCTCCGTGCTGATCTTAAATACTGCATATTACGTATATCGCCTTACTGCATAAGGGATATAAATTGTATTTGTGATACTTTATAAGCAGATCGAGCACAACGGCGGCTTGCGCTTTGCGCTTGATCGGATAAAAGAAAAAGAGCCTTGTGCCGATTTTGACACAAGACTCTTCCTTTTTTATTTGAATATTTTCTTCCAGAAGCCGGCGCTTTTTTTGTTGTTCTGCTCGCCGAGAGAGGTGGCGAACTGCTCGAGCAGCTTTTTCTGCTCGGGGGTGAGGCTCTGGGGGGTATCCACCACGGTGGTGACGATGAGGTCGCCGCGGCGCTTGCTGTTGATATCCGCGATGCCCTTGCCGCGCAGGGTGAAACTTGCGCCGGTCTGCGTGCCCTCGGGGATCACGAGCTTCTCGGTCTTACCGCCGAGGATCGGCACGTCGATCTCCGCGCCGAGCGCTGCCTGCGCGAAGGTGATCGGCACCTCGCAATAGAGGTGATTGCCGTCGCGGCGGAACACCTCGTGCTCGCGGACTCTGACCTCGATGATCAGATCGCCGTTCGAGCCGCCGTTGCGGCCTGCGCAGCCCTGACCGCGCAGCACGATGCGCTGCATCGAATCAATACCTGCGGGAATGGAGACCTCGAGCTTCTTATTTACCTTGATGTAGCCCTTGCCGTTGCAGTTTTTACAGGGGGATTTGACGATCTTACCCGTACCGCGGCAGTTCTGGCAGGCCTTCTGCGTTTGCATATAGCCCAGCATCGTCTGCTGCTGGACGGTTACGCGGCCGGAGCCGCGGCAGGTCTGGCAGGTCTCGGGCTTCGTGCCCTTCGCGGCACCGCTGCCGTCGCACTCGCCGCATTCCTCGACGCGCGCGAAGGAGACCTCCTTCTTGCAGCCGAAGGCCGCCTCCTCAAAGGTGATGGTAACGCGGGTCGCCACGTCGTCACCCTCGATGGGCATATTGGCACGGCTGCGCGAGGAGCCGCCGCCGCCGAACATATTGGAGAAGATGTCCCCAAAATCAAAGTCGCCGAAGCCGCCAAAGCCTCCGAAGCCGCCAAAGCCGCTGCCGCCGCCCGCGGAGGGATCGAACGCCGCGTGGCCGTACTGATCGTACTTCGCCCTCTTATCGGGATCCGACAAAACGTCGTACGCCTCGTTCGCCTCCTTGAACCTCGCCTCCGCCTCCGCATCGCCCGGATGCAGGTCGGGATGGTACTTCTTCGCCAGAACGCGGTAGGCCCTCTTTATCTCATCCTCGGAGGCACTCTTCTGCACCCCGAGGACCTCGTAATAATCTCTTTTATCTGCCATATGAATCCTTACAAAAGAGCCGCTTTTCTTGCACGGCTCCTTTTGATGAAATTTTGCGCCGAGGGCGACCTATCAGCCGCCCTTATAAGCGTTTATTGTCATTTTTGCAAACAATAGTTTTTAAAAACGGTTTTTCCGAAATACACGGATCATTAAGTCTTATCCTCAAAATCGGCACCGTAATAGTTGCCGTCACCGTCCGTGCCTGCCTGCTCGCCGCCCGCAGCACCCTCGGCGCCGCCGGCTGCCTGCTGCTCCTTATAGAGCTTCTCTGCGATGGGATAGAAGGCCTTCTCGAGTGCCTCGGTGTCTGCCTTGATCGCGTCGGTATCGCCGCCCTTGACGGTCTCCTTCAGCTTCTCGATCGCAGCGTTGACGGGTGCCTTATCCGCGTCGGTGATCTTGTCGCCAAGCTCGGTCATGCTCTTCTCCATCTGGAAGATCGCGTTCTCCGCGTGGTTCTTCACCTCAACGGCTTCCTTCTGCTTCTTATCCTCCTCGGCAAACTTCTCCGCTTCCTTGACCGCCTTCTCGATATCCTCCTTGGACATATTGGTGGAGGAGGTGATGGTGATGTGCTGCTCCTTGCCGGTGCCCTTATCCTTTGCGCTTACGTTAACAATACCGTTGGCATCGATATCGAAGGTGACCTCGATCTGAGGCACGCCGCGGGGAGCGGCGGGAATGCCGTCCAGCACGAAGCGGCCGAGGGTCGTGTTGCCCGCTGCCATCTCGCGCTCGCCCTGCAGAACGTGGATCTCAACGGAGGTCTGACCGTCTGCGGCGGTGGAATATACCTGGCTCTTCTTTACGGGAATGGTGGTGTTTCTCTCAATGATCTTGTTGAATACGCCGCCGAGCGTCTCGATACCGAGGGACAGGGGGGTTACGTCGAGAAGAAGCACGTCCTTTACGTCGCCGCCGAGAACGCCGCCCTGGATGGCTGCGCCGATGGCTACGCACTCGTCGGGGTTGATGCCCTTGAAGGGCTCCTTGCCGAGGAACTTCTTGACGGCATCCTGCACGGCGGGGATTCTCGTCGAGCCGCCGACGAGCAGCACCTTGGAGATCTCGGAGGCAGAGAGGCCTGCATCGCGAAGGACCTTACGGGTGGGCTCCATCGTTGCCTCTACGAGGTCGTGGGTCAGCTCATCAAACTTTGCGCGGGTGAGGGTCGCCTCAAAGTGCTTGGGGCCGGTCGCATCCGCGGTGATGAAGGGCAGAGAGATGTTGGAGCTCATCACGCCGGAGAGCTCGATCTTTGCCTTCTCTGCGGCATCCTTCAGTCTCTGCAGCGCCATCTTATCCTTGCGAAGGTCGATGCCGCCGTTCTCCTGTGCGAAGGTCTCGGCCATCCAGTTTATAATTCTCTCGTCGAAGTCGTCGCCGCCGAGCGCGTTGTTACCTGCGGTGGCAAGCACCTCGAACACGCCGTCCGAAATGTCGAGAAGGGATACGTCGAAGGTACCGCCGCCAAGGTCAAATACCATGATCTTCTGCGACTCCTCCTTATCCATACCGTAAGCCAGAGCGGCTGCGGTGGGCTCGTTGATGATTCTCTTTACCTCAAGGCCTGCGATCTTACCTGCATCCTTGGTTGCCTGGCGCTGCGCGTCGGTGAAGTATGCGGGAACGGTGATGACCGCATCGGTCACGGTAGTGCCGAGATAAGCCTCGGCGTCTGCCTTCAGCTTCTGGAGCACCATTGCGGAGATCTCCTGGGGCGTGTAGGACTTGCCGTCGATCTCGACCTTGGCATCCGAACCCATCTTTCTCTTGATGGAAGATACGGTCTTATCGGGGTTGGTAACGGCCTGGCGCTTTGCCACCTGGCCGACAAGTCTCTCGCCGTTCTTGGCGAAGGCAACCACGGAGGGCGTGGTTCTCGCACCCTCGGGGTTCGTAATAACGATGGGCTCGCCGCCCTCAAATACGGCCACGCAGGAGTTGGTCGTACCCAAATCAATACCAATAATCTTTCCCATTTTTATTTCCTCCAAAAATTCCTTTTATAGTGTATTATAGATCGAGAGATCTGTTTTTTCTCTCTTTATGCAAACATTAGTTAGCAGTCTTAACCATTGCGAAGCGAATGATCTTGTTTCCCTTCTTGTATCCCTTCTGGAACACCTCTACGATCTCTCCCTCGCCGAAGCTCTCGTCCTCAACGTGGAACACGGCGTTATGAATATTGGGATCGAAGGTCTCTCCCACGGCTCCCATCGTCTCGACACCGAGCTTTTCAAGCGCGGCAGAAACCGACTTCGCCGTCATCATCAGCCCCTCCTTCACCTTCTCACCGTCATCGTAAAGCGCGGCGCGCTCTAAGTTGTCGATGATGGGAAGCAGCTCGCTTACGGTGTCGGCAAGCGCGTCGGCATAGACGGCGGCCTTCTCCTCACGGGAGCGGCGGCGGAAGTTATCGTACTCTGCGGCCATGCGCAGATACTTATCGTCCTTTTCCTTCAGCTCTGCCTCAAGCGCGGTGATGCGCTCCTCGGCACTCGGCGCCGCCTCGGCGGCTGCCTCGTTTTCCTTGACCTCGGTCTCTTCGGTCAGAGGCTCTTTCTTTTCGTCCATTATAGCGTTCCTCTCTAATACTTATCCTTTGGCTCGGGAAGCCCCGGCTCTTCGTTAAACATGCGGTCGATCCCAAAGGCCAAGCGGTTGATCATATCAATGACCTTGGAATAATTCATTCGCTTCGGACCGATAACACCGACGGAGAGCTTCTTGCCCCCAATATAGACATCCTTGAAGATCAGCGTGGTGTTCTTCATCGCGTCGGAGGCGTTCTCCGCTCCGATATATACGTGGATGCCGTCGCTTTCCTCGGTGGCCTGGGTGGATATCACGTCCATCAGCCGATCCTTTTCCTCCAGCACGCCGAGCAGGTCGCGCAGCTCTCCGACGTCCGAATACTCGGGGTACTTCAAGAGCTTATTCACGCCCTCCACCTTGATATCCGCCGTATCGACCTCGCTCATCGTCTCGCAGATGGCCTTCACCGTCGGATGCACGATCGCACCCGAAGCCCCCATTAAGGCCTCCAGCTTCATAATGACGGGCATCGAGAGCCCATCGCTCGTGAGGTTGGTGAGGTAGATGTTTGCCGCCTCGGTGATGCGGCGCAGATCCTCCTGCGAGAGCGGGAAGGAAAGGCGGATGGTCTTGGTCTTGACCGTGCCCGTGCTGAGCATCATAACGAGCAAGAATTCCTTTGCCGAAAGGTACACGCTGTCATACTTATTGACTCTTACCTGCCCGACCCCGGACTTGAAGGCAATGCCCGTATAATCCGTGAAGGAGGCGGCAAGGCGCGATACCTCGGAGAGGATCTCGTCCATTTCGGTGAGCTTGTAGCGCAGCCTCTCGTTGATCTCGTCGATCTCCGAGCGTGTCGCCGTATACTGCCTGACGAGCGAATCCACGTAGAAGCGGTATCCGAGCTCGCTGGGCACGCGTCCTGCGGAGGTATGCGGCTGCACAAGGTAGCCCATCGCCTCGAGATCCGCCATTTCGTTGCGGATCGTGGCAGGAGAAGCGGAGATCTGCACGTCCGTCGCCAGATATTTTGAGCCTACGGGCTCGCCGTGATGGATGTGCGCATCCACGATCGCCCTGAGAATCTTCTGTTTTCTCGGTGTTAACCGTTTATCCTCCAAGCATCTCACCTCTCTTTTTGTCAAATCTTAGCACTTTTTAGCACTTGAAGCGTTTGAGTGCTAACATTCGTGACTATAATATATACTATTTTTCCTAAAGTGTCAAGACTTTTTGCAAAAAAAGATTTGAACTTTTTGTTAAAATCCGCAAACGGAGCGTTTAAGTGCTAATTTTTTCCGCTTTTTTGCTCGCAAGGCGTATGATAGACTCGCCCATCCAACCTCAAACGAGGCGAAGCCTCTCATCACGAGGTTTACCTCTCATCACGCGCCATAGGCGCTCATAACTTGCCCTTCAGGGCAATCATAACTTTTTTGACTCGCAAGAGTTAAAAGTGATGAGCCGACAAGTCGGCGTGATGATTTCGCTCCGCGGTCCGAAAAAAACTCCCCCGCGGATGCTTTGTCCGCAGGGGAATGGCGTTATTTTTTTCTGAGCGTTTTGACCTTTTCGATCGCGGCGTTGCCCTTTAAGAGCAGACGCTCCTTGTTTTTCCTTAAGAAGTGGCGCAGCTGGCGCTTATGGTGGCAGAGCTTTTCCTTGCAATTGCTGCAGGACAGGCAGGCATTCGTTTGCTCCGAGAAGCGCTCGCGGTGCGTGAGCGCGGCAAGCTCCCAGACGATGAGGAGCAAGAGCGAGGGCACGAGAAGGATGTACGCAAAAAGGCGGGGGATAAAGATCAGCGGCGTGAACATCATCGCATAATCCCAGTTATAGATACGGCAGGAGCCGCAGCACTTGTTCTTCATCATCCAGGTCTGGAAGGGGCAGAAGAACAGAATGCAGATCATATCGCACACCGAGTAGAAAAGGCAGATCAGAAGGAGGATCCCCTCGTCGATCCAGCCGACGAGATGCGCCGCGCCGATCAGGCCGTTCAGCAAAAGCCAAACGAGCGCGACCGCAAGCGTGGAACGCCAAGTGCTTTGCGTTGGCCGCTCAACCTCCGTGGGAATGAAGTTTCTCGCAAACTGCTTCTGGCAGCCCATGCTCTCCAGGCGCGAGGGGAAGAAGCGGAGAAGCATCTCGCTGACGAACACCACCAAAACGACACCCAGAATGACGGGGCGCTCGGTGATGATATCGAGATCCACGGGCTTGCCCAGCACGCGGCGCGCGATATAGACCGCCAGCGCGGCCAGAAAAAGCAGCGAGCGAAAGACCAGCTTGAAATAATGCATGCGTGAGATAAGGGATATTTTTTTGCCTTTGGCCATAGATCCGATCCTTTTTTGGATTTTTGACGGCTTACATCATACCGCCTGCGCCGCCCGAGGGGCCCGTGGGGGGCGCAAGCTCTCCGAGAAGCTGGTCGAGAAACGCATCGAACGCGCCGCTCATAATGAGATAATCGAGCGCGATCGAGCAGATGCCGAATACCGCACCGCAGATGCCGAGCACGAGGCCGGCAATGCTCTTGCCGTCAAAATAGCCGAGATGGCGGCGAGAGATGACCGAAAATACGATCGCCAGCGCACCGATGCCGAGCCCGAACCAGCCGCCGCAGCAGCCGAGCACGAGCGAAACGATGCCGCATACGAGCGAAAGAATGGAATAGAGCATCGTGCGGGGCTTGGAAAGACTGTCCACCACCCCGGAAATATCCTCAGCGGGCCTTTGCGCGTTGTGATAATATTCCTGATCGTCAAATCCACGGTTGTTGCCGTAATCAAAATCTCCGTTGTTCATAGAAGTCTCCTTTCCCTTTTATAAAAAGCGGTTATTATATTATTCTATTCTATATAATTCTATCATATCAAGAGGAAAGTTGCAAGATAGGATTGCAAGTTTTTTTCTTCTGTGATAAAATAGAAGAAAAAACGAAAGGTGTGCCGTATGGAAAACGAGAGAGCGTTTGCAAAAAAATGGCTTCTTCTGCAGCCCGTGCTGCTCGCCATCGTTCTTCTCTACGCGCTCGCCTATTCTCTTGCAGAGCGCTTCGGGCTCTCCCTCTTTCATTGCAATATCGCCGCGCGTATCGGGCTTTACTGCCCCGGCTGCGGCGGCTCGCGCGCCGTTTTGGCGCTCTGCCGCGGGCGCATTGCGGAGGCGTTTTTTTACTATCCGCCGATCCCCCTCGCCGCCCTCTGCCTTCTGATCGCGGATATAAGAATGGCGCTTCTTCTTCTCGGGCGCGGGCGCATGCCCTCGCGCCGCTATGGCTACGGGGTGCTGATACTCTGCGTTGCTTCGGTGATCGCTTTATGTATCGCAAGAAACGTCCTTTTGCTTCGCGGCATCGATCCTTTGGGGGATATTCTCGGATAAATGTAAATAAATATTTGCTTTATGCCTTGTTTACGGCATCGACAAAGCGCATAAACGCCGCATCGCCTGCGGGCGTATTCTTATAAACGCCTGCATCCTCAAGCACGCGGACGAAGGTCTTTCCGATCTCTTCAAGCAGGATGGCGTGTGTGTTTTCCTCCGTAAAGGTATAAGAGGATCTGAACGATTCAAGCCACGCGGCGTGCTTTGCGGTCTGCTCGCTTTCCGAAAGGCGCGCGCCCGAGAGGATCGCTCTCTCAAGCGCCTCCATCTCGCCCTTGAGGCGCGCGGGAAGCACGGCAAGGCCCATCACCTCGATCAGGCCGATATTTTCCTTTTTAATATTATGCAGCTCGGCGTGCGGATGGAAGAGGCCGAGCGGATGCTCCTTCGTGGTGCGGTTGTTTCTCAGCACCAGATCGAGCTGATAGCGCGCGCCCTTGCGGCGTGCAATGGGGGTGATGGTGTTATGCGGCTCTTCACCCGAATGCGAGAGGATCTCTGCACCCATGTCGCTATAGCCGCGCCATACACCGAGGATCTTGTCCGCAAGCGCGACGAGGTCCTCCTTTTTTTCGCTCTCAAGGCGCAGAACCGACATCGGCCAACAGAGGATCCCCGCCTTCACGCCCTCAAAGCCGCGGAAGGCGACCTCCGCCTTGATCGGCGCCTTCGCCATGGCGAACTCGTAACGGCCGCCCTGCATATGATCGTGCGCAAGGATCGAGCCGCCGACGATGGGGAGATCGGCGTTCTGGCCGATGAAGTAATGCGGAAACGCCTCGACGAAGTCCAGCGCCTTGACGAAGCTCATACGGTCCACGCGCATCGGCTCGTGCGCCGCCGAGAGCGCGATGCAATGCTCGTTATAATACACGTAAGGGGAATACTGCAGATACCATGGCTTGCCCGCCATCGTCATCGGAATCTGACGCAGGTTCTGGCGCGCGGGGCGCGAAAGGTCGCCCGCAAAGCCCTCACACTCGTGGCAGAGCAGGCACTTGGGATACGCCGAGGCCTTCTGCGTTCTCGCTGCGGCGATCGCCTTCGGGTCCTTCTCGGGCTTCGAGAGATTGACGGTGATATCCATCACGCCGTAGGGCGTCTCTACCTGCCACTTCATATCCCTTGCCACGCGCGCGGTGCGGATGTAGTTTACGTCGCGCTGCATTTTATAAAAGCCGTCGGTCGCCGCCTCGGGTGAGGTTTTATAGAGCGCGTTGAAGCGGTCGATCACCTCGGAGGGGCGGGGCGTGATCACGCCCATCAGCGCGGTATCGAAAAGATCGCGCTCGGTGATGCTCTCCTTATCCAGAACGCCGTTTTCGGCGGCGATATCGCAAAGCTCGGAGAGGATCTCGGCAAGATCGCGCGCCTCTGCCGGCGGCTCCGTCTGCTCGATCTCTTTGCCGCGGCAAAGCGCGAGCCAGGCGTTCATCACGAACGCCTCGTCCTCGTCTCTTAAAAGTCCGCGCTCCTTCGCATAAAGCGCAAGCTCTCTCAAATTTTCAGTCAAGCTTTTCATAAGCACCCCCGCCGTTTATTCTCTGATGGATATTTCACCCGAGGAAAGCACCGCTTCCTCGCCGTTTTTTTCTACAAGGAGGCTTCCGTCCTCCAGGATCTTTATGACGTGCGCGCAATCGCGCTCCTCGCCGCGCAGCACCGTGACCGTTCTGCCCGCAATGGGGCAACGCGCGCGATACGCTTCCATCTGCGCATCCCTCGGCTCGTCGAGGCTCTCGAGGATCTCTCGGATCATTTCGGCGGCGAGGCGGTTTCGGTCGGTCGGAAAATTCGTATGCAGGTCCAGCGCCGTTGCGATCCCCGAGACCTCTGCGGGCACGCTCCGTACGTTGATCCCCACGCCGATCACGGCGTAGGAAAAGCGGTCGCGCGCCGTATCGATCTGCCCCTCGGTGAGAATGCCGCAAAGCTTCTTGCCGCCGAGCATCAGATCGTTCACCCACTTGATCGCGGGGGAGAGCCCCGTCACGCGGCGTATCGCGCGGCACATCGCCACCGCCGCCCCCGTCGTGAGCAGGACACCCTCGGACGCCGCGTGCCTCGGATAGACGAGCAGGCTCATATAAACGCCGCTGCCCGCAGGCGAGGAAAAGCTTCTGCCCCGTCGGCCGCGCCCCGCCGTCTGACTCTCGGCGATAAAGACCGCGCCCTCGCCCGGGTGCGCCGCCGCGTACTCTCGCGCCGCATCGCTCGTGGAGGAGATGCTGTCAAAAAGAAAAAGGGGAATATCGCGCTTTTTCAGCTGCGCGCGTATCGCCTGCGCCGAAAGCCCCTGCCGCGTGCATTCCGTATGCTCCATCTCTTCCCCTCCCCCTTTAAATTTATAATATATTTTAGCATACCGCCCTCCTCTTGTCAAGAAAAGCAGAGCTTTTTCGTCCCAAAAGAAAAAAAGACATCCAAAATTTAAAAAATAGCCCCCTCTTTGTCATACGGTGTTTAAAAAATGCAATTATACTTATACTATCAGAAAAAATACCATCCGATATGGAGGAATATATGAAAAAACGCTTCCTTGCTCTGACGCTGGCGCTTTGCTGCCTTTTCCTCGGCGGCTGCTCCTTCGGCACGGATTACGCAACCAAGGATGACCTTGAGGCCATCAAGCAGCTGCAGACCGCCGCACCCGGAGATACCTATAATATCACCGTCAATTCCACGGAGAACGCCGCCCTGCACGGCGCGGCGAAGGCGCTGCTCTCGGTCGTCAGCATCGAATGCGGCTTTGAGGAGCTCTACTCCTCGGGCTGGCCGCTCGGCGGACCGCAGACAACCGTGAAGGACACCCTTTATTACGGCGCGGGCGTGATCTACAAGTTCGACAAGAGCAAGGGGGACGCCTACATTATCACGAACTACCACGTGGTGTATAACAGCAACGCCACGGCGAAAAACGGCATCAGCACCGACATCACGGTCTACCTCTACGGCTCGGAGAACGAGGGTGAGGGGATCAAGGCGACCTACGTCGGCGGCTCGGCCAACTACGATATCGCGCTTCTGCGGATCAGCGGCTCGGCCGCGCTGAAGGCATCGATCGCCGAGGCGGCAACGCTTGCGGATTCGGATAAGGTCTCGGTGCTTGACACCGCGATCGCCATCGGCAACCCCGGCGGCATGGGCATCTCTGCGACGGCGGGCTACGTCAGCGTGGACAGCGAGGAGATCACCCTCTCGGTTTCGGGCAGCAGCTACGTTTCGATGCGCGTGATGCGTGTGGATACCGCGGTGAACGGCGGTAACTCGGGCGGCGGCCTCTTCGACGCCGAGGGCAATCTGATCGGCATCGTGAACGCCAAGATCGCGGATACCTCGATCGAAAATATCGCGTACGCCATTCCCTCCAACGTGGCAAACCATCTTGCGACGAGCATCCTCTCGGACGAGAGCCACCGCGCGACCAGATGCATCCTCGGCCTTGTGCCGACCGTGAGTGCCTCGCGGGCGGTGATCGATCCCGAGAGCGGCAAGATCTCGATCCTTGAGACGGTGACCGTCGGCTCGATCAACGAGGGCAGCGTGACCGAGGGGAAGCTGCAGGTGGGTGACGTGATCCGCGCGCTGACCATCGACGGAAAGAAGATCACCCTCTCGCGCAAGTACCAGGTGATCGAGAATATGTTCGCCGCACGCGTGGGCAGCACGGTCGTTTTTGATATCGAAAGAAACGGCACACCTCTCACGGTGAGCTTCACGATCACCGAGGATATGGTGACCTTAATGTAAAGAAAAGTAGGGACTTTATGAAGGATCTGGTTTTTGATTTTGACGGAACGCTTGTGGACTCTATGCCGACCTGGGGCGGAAAAATGCTTCGCATCCTCGACGAGGCGGGCGTAAAATACCCCGAAAATATTATCGAGATCATCACGCCGCTCGGCGACCTCGGCGCGGCGCGCTACTTTATCACGCATCTCGGCGTGACCGAGAGCGAGGAGGCGCTGATGGCGAAAATGGATGCCTACGCCCTTCCGAAATACCGCGACGAGATCCTCGAAAAGGAGGGCGTGAAGGAAACGCTGACCGCCCTGAAGGCGCGCGGCCACCGCCTCTTCGTGCTGACCGCATCTCCCCACCGTATGCTCGATCCCTGCCTCGCAAGGCTCGGGATGACGCCGCTTTTCGAGGGCGTTTTCAGCTGCGACGACTTCTCCACCACGAAGGCGGACGTCGCGATCTACGATCGCCTCTCGGCGCATATCGGAAGCACCAAGGAAAACCTCGTTTTCTTTGATGACAATCTCGGCGCCTGCAAAACCGCCGTGGCGGCAGGGGTGCGCACCGTCGGCGTGCACGATCTCTCGGGCGAAAAATTCACCGAGGCGCTGATGGCGCTCTGCGGCGACTATATCAAGCGCTTCCCCGAGATACTTGCGCTGGATCTGTAACCGCGCGTTGCAATATAAAGAACGCAGAGAAAGCGGCGCATATTCTTAAGGAGATTATTGAAATAGGTTAGAATACGTTGCCTCCCGAAGGGTAGCAAAAGGCACTTATGGTAAGCGATTTCCATAAGTGCCTTTTGGTTTTTTAATAAACCTCTATTATTTTTTTTATTCATTTTAACCGTCTGCATAAAAACCTCCCGAATTAAAAATTAAAAAAGTGCGCAAGCCGAAGCCGCGCACGAAAAACGCGAACTCCAAGCTGTCGCCAAACGAACTTATACGCAGATAGGCTTTTACACCATCCAACGGGAGTCGCATTTTTACCAAATGGAGGTCGTTGGACGACGAACAAAAAAGGGTATAATTATCCCTAAAGAAAAAATACCTATCAGCGTTTATTAAATTCGTTTGGCAAATTTATTATAGCACAGATTCTTCGGTTTGTAAATACTCTTTGAAATAATATTAATGAAATATCCCCTTAAAGCATTTTCGGTTCCCCTAAAATACGCGCTTGATTAAGAGAATGGAAGCGAGAATAGGGGTTGTGTGCGCTTCGATATTCCGAAACCAACGGACATTGAATAAAAATCCACCCGCATAGCGGGTGGTATTTCATTTTCGGGCATAGCCCTAATCCTACTGGCGGCGCACAAGTGCGCTTTAAATTGGCCTGCCAGCCATGCAATTATTACTTACTACCCGTAAACGGGTTTGCTCTAAATTTTATTATACCCTGTAGGGACCGGCGTCCTCTGTCAAGAGCAAGATTGTAAACAATTGTGCAAGAGGATTGTATACACATTTTATGTTCAATCTTTACGCTTTTGGAAGCCGAACGGAGCGTAGCGGAGAGAGGCTTCCAAAAGC
>JAGBBQ010000092.1 GCA_017938425.1 Clostridia bacterium
CAAAGACCGCATTCGGTCTTTGGGCTTCGCCCTCAAATCGCCTATGCGATTTGGCGAAGAGCAATCTGCACTCGCTCACTTGCAAGAAAACTTGCAGATTCGCTTCGTTTGATTATCAGCCGACGATTTTTCCTCGGAATTTGTTTGCCCGGGGGCTTCCTATTTCATCCGCTTTCGCGGATTTCATTCGCGATGCCTTGCATCGCGCTTCCCGGTAGAACCGAAAACGAAAACTTGGGGCTTCCACCTCCCGGGATAACCGAAAACGAAAAAAGGATGAGGTATTTATGATCGGTACCTCATCCTTTTCTCTTTTTCATCTTTTCATCCGCGCGCGAGGCGCGAGAGGGCGGGCTTATCCTTGATGCGGATGCCGCCGCGGCTGACCTCGAGCAGTCCGTCCGCCGCCATATGCTTCAGAACGCGGGAGACGACCTCACGCGCCGTGCCGAGGTGGCGTGCGAGCTGATCGTGCGTCATCGTAACGGTGTTCTCGCCCGTGCGGCTGATCTCGTCGGAGAGGAAGATCGCGAGACGGCGGTCCATACTCATAAAGACGAGCTGCTGCATCACCCACATCACGTCGGAGAAGCGCTGCACGGCGGTCTCCAGCGCGAAGATCTTGATCTCGGGGATGCGCTCGATCATCTCGCCGAAAACGCCCGCATCAATGCGGTAGCAGTCGCTCGGAAGCTCGGCGTCGATAAAGACGTCGAAGGTAATGCTCTGTATCACGCAGGAGGCGGCGAGCATACAGACGTCCCCCGGCTCGAGGCGGTAGAGCGTGATCTCCTTGCCGTCCTCGGAGAGGATGTAAACGCGTAGCCTTCCCTTCGTGAGAAGGAAAAGACCCGAGCAGCCCGTGTTATCGTGCACGGGGCGCGAGCGCTCAAAATGATCGTGGGCGGCGTGCTTGCAGAGGGTCCTCTTATCCTCGTCCGTGAGCGAATGCCAGAAGGGAAAATATTTTTCAAAGCTGCATTCCATAAAATGTACCTCGTTTTATTGTTTTTTGGAGGAAATGGAGCTGCCTGCCTGCTTGTGGAAGATAAAGGTGGTGATAAGGCCGATGACGCCAACGCTCGCCCAAAGAAGCAGCACCGTGCTCCAGCCTGCCCCCGCCATAATTTTACCGAAGACGAGGTTTGCCAGCGCGGCGGCGATATAACCCGAGCAGTCCAGCACGCCGTTGGCGCTCGAGGCGCGTCCCGTCTTGCCAAGGCCGGGGATATAGATGCTCCAGAGCATAGCGGAAACGCCGCTCATCGACATCAGCGCAAGGATCAGAAGCACCACGTTGAAAACAGGCGCCTTGACGAATTGCATCGCAAGGAAGAAGCCCGCCGAGAGCGCAAAGCCCACGCGCATGATCGGGCGCGCGCGCTCGCCGATGGCGTTGAAGATCATCAGAGAAACGAAGGGCATACAGGCGCGGCAGATCGAGATCGCGGAGAAAACGAGGTTCGCCGCCGTGGGATCAAAGCCGAGGCCGAGCGAAAGATAGGTGGGGATCCAGAAGGAGACCGATGCCGCCGAGATCTCGACGAGGCAGGCGATGATCATAAAGAAAACGAAGCCCTCGATGCGGAAAACGTCGGTGATCGAGCGCAGTCCGCGCGCCTTGACGGGACGGAAGGAGATCAGCTCCTTTTTCTGCAGCGCGTGCAGGATCAGCGTCGCGAGCAGCGCCATCAGCACCGCCACAATGCCCGATACGATGAAGGCGTATTTCGTGGGCAGCGCCATCACGAAGAGCGACGCGATCAAGGGTCCGCTGAAGGACGCAAAGGAGAAAAAGACGCAAATGAAGCGCGCGTGTCTTGGCGAGGTGTTCTCCGAGATGATCTTCATCAGAGGACCTCTGACCATCGAGAGGCCGAAGCCGAGCACGGCAAAGCAGATCACGCGCAGTGCCTGATAGGGAAGGAAGGGGAAGACCACCATCGCAAGACCGCCAAGGCCGATGCCCCCGAGGATCATCAGCTTCGGGGAGAGCATATCACCGAGGAAGCCGTTTACAAGCTGTCCGCCCGCGTAGAATACCATATAGATCGAGGAGAGAAGTGCAATTCCGTCCTCGGTATAGCTGCCGCTGAGAAGCAGGTCGGGCGAGGTGACGGAAAGCATATTTCGCAAATAATAGTTTACAACATACGTTCCTATGCATACGATACCGACCAAAAGTGCGAGCTTTTGCGGCGCGATCTTTCTTGATGATTCCATGGTCTCGATTTCTCCGTTTTTTTCTTTTTACATACAAAAGCAGTAACAGAATACACCGAACGGGTCCGAACGAAAACGCAGGGAAGCGTTTTCGCGCGTCGGTTTTTCTGTCCTCTGATAGTCATTATAGCAGAGCTATAAGGGAAAGTCAATGGGTTTTAAAAAAAGGAAGGGCGGCGTGCATCGGAACCCCCTCTGCACAAGACTTCTGTTTCTTGTTCATTTTTTGCCGAGCGGCAGCTCGGAGAGGCCGAGGCCGATGAGCGTGATGCCCATACCGAGCAGGGAGAAGGTGCCGGGGAGGCTCCTTGTAACGATCAGCTCCGCGAGCAGGGTGATCAGGGGCATCGCGAAGAGGTAGAGGCTCGTTGCGGTCGCGCCGAGAAGCTCGACCGAGCGGTTCCAGGTGGAGAAGCAGATCGCGGATGCGATCGCGCCGAGGAAGAGAAGGTTCGGGAAAACGTCGGTCCGCAGAAGCGCCGCGTAGGGCATCGTGCCGAAGCTCTTCGCCATAAAGGGAAGCATCAGGACGAGGGCGTAAAAGAAGATCCTGCGCGTGACGGCGAGGCCTGCGTAGCCGTAGTCACCCACCCTTTTGATCAGCACCGAATAGATCGCCCAAAGCCAAACGCCGCCGAGTATAATAAGGTCGCCGATGAGGCCGGTCTCGATCGCGCCCGCATCCCCGAAGCAGATAAAGAAGATGCCGACGAGGGCGACCGCCATCCCCACCCAGGTGCGCGCCTGCACCTTTTCCTTCAAGAAGAGCCAAGCGAGCAGGGCGGTGAAGATCGGAGCAAGCGCGCAGATGAAGGAGACGCTCGCCGCCGTGGTGAAAAACACCGAGAGGTTTTCAAGATATTGATAGAGCGCCGCGCCCGTCAGTCCGCAGAGGAAGATCACGGCCTCGTGTCTTTTGTTTTTGATACGCAGGGCGTGCGGATGGAGGCACCAGAGCAGGGCGTACGCGATCGCGTAGCGGATGAAGAGGATCTCGAGCGCGGAAAAATAATTGCCGAGATGCTTGGTAGAGAGAAAGGTGATGCCCCAGAAAAACGCGGTGAAGCTTGCGAGCGCGTGGCCGCGCAGGGAGGGGCGGAAGGAAAGATTCTTTTTCATTTGGTTTTCGCCTTTTCGATAAATTCTTACTTGGATCCTCTATATAGTACCATATCGGGCGCGGAAAATCAAGCCGCCGCGCTTTTTTTGACCTGCGATAGAACGAATTTGCCGCGTTTTGAAAAAACGGCTTAAGTTTTTGAAAAAACACTTGACGGAGAGGAAAATAATTGCTATACTCAAAGAAAAAAAGACAGGAGATCTCCTTATGAATATCAAAGAAAAGATCTTTCCCACCCCGCTTTCGCTTACGCTTGCGGGCGGTGCGGTAAAGCTTTCGGGCGTGCGCGCCGAGGAGAGCGCGGCGTATGCGCTTTCCGCCTTCTTGCGTGCCGCAGAGGGCAGCGGGCTTGCCGCCTGCGATACGGGCAACGTCTGCCTCGTTTCGGACGAGGGCATCGGCAACCCCGAGGGCTATGCGATCGAGGCGGCGGCCGATGCGCTCTTTGCGGGAACCTTCTACTGCTCGACGGGTGCTGCGATCGACGAGATGTATATCGAGGACGGGACCCTGTACGTGAAAACGCCTCCCGTGAGGGAGATCCGCGTGTTTACGGGTGCGCGTTATGCAAAATGGCTGCACGGCACGAGAGAGATGCCGGTGACGGAGCTTTGTTTTGACCTTACCGATCCGCGCTGCCGTTACTTCCGCGTCACCGTGACCGACTTTGACGGAGGCTGCGCATATTCCAATGCGTATTATCCTGCGGCGCTTGGCGTTACGGCGCGCGAGAAGCCCTGACAAAAGTGCCGGCTATAATAAATATTGAAAAAAGGCTTGACAATCGAAAAAAAGTATGCTAAAATGAGTGCATACAAACCGAAGAGAAAGAGGAGTACCCCTCCTATGAACCTTTCAGAGAGCCGCGGGCGGTGCGATCGCGGCAGGGAATTGCAGGGGGAATGGGCTTTCGAGGGCAAACCGAAAGAATACGAGTAGGCTTTGACGGATGCGCGCCGTTATACGCGCGGCGAATGCTTGTTCGCACAGAGGAGCTATAGGCTCGAAATCGGGTGGCACCGTGATTTTTGATAATCGCCCCGGGTATTTTTGCCCGGGGATATTTTTATTTTTAAAGGGAAGGGGACGAAGATGGAAAAGAGCAAGAAGCGCGAAGGGCGGCGATGGCGTCCCGACGCAAAATAACAATAAATTCTAACAATAGTTTACAAAAAGGCATAAAATGCCGCATCTTATAAAACAGAATATTTAAGGAGTGAAGAAAAATGAAACACAATGGCGTAGAATTTGACAATTATTTTAAGAACTATCCCGATGCGAACGGATACTTCGGCAAGTACGGCGGCTCGTACATCTCCCCTGAGCTGCAGACGGCGATGAACGAGATCAGCGCGGCGTATCAGACGATCTGCAAGTCCGCAAAGTTTATCTCCGAGCTTCGTCGGATCCGTAAGGATTTCCAGGGCAGACCCACCCCTATCTCGCATCTTGACAGGCTCTCCGCGCATATCGGCACGGGCGTGCAGCTCTACGTAAAGCGCGAGGATCTCAACCACACGGGCGCGCACAAGCTCAACCACTGTATGGGCGAGGCGCTGCTTGCAAAGTATATGGGTAAGAAGAAGGTCATTGCCGAGACGGGCGCGGGTCAGCACGGCGTTGCGCTTGCTACCGCGGCGGCGTATTTCGGCCTTGAGTGCGACATCTATATGGGCTCCGTGGATATCAAGAAGCAGGCGCCCAACGTAGCGAGAATGAAGATCCTCGGCGCGAGAGTGGTCGAGGTAAAGGATGGACTCGCAACTCTCAAGGAAGCGGTCGATGCGGCGTTTGCGGCATACTGTAAAGAGTATAAGGATGCTATTTACTGCATCGGCTCGGTTGTTGGCCCCCATCCTTTCCCGATGATGGTGCGTGACTTCCAGAGCGTTGTCGGCATCGAGGCAAGAGAGCAGTTCCTCGACATGACGGGCGAGCTTCCCGATGCGGTGGTTGCCTGCGTCGGCGGCGGCTCGAACGCGATGGGTATGTTCGCGGGCTTCCTCAACGATCCCGTGGATATCTACGGCATCGAGCCTCTCGGCAGAGGCCCCAAGCTCGGCGACCACGCGGCGAGCCTGAACTTCGGCGAGCCCGGCGTTATGCACGGCTTCAGCACCATTATGCTTAAGGATGAGAACGGCGAGCCCGCGCCCGTATATTCGGTTGCGAGCGGTCTGGATTACCCCGCCAGCGGCCCCGAGCATTGCTTTTTGCACGACTGCGGCAGAGTCAAGTATGACGTTGTGGACGATAACGAGACCATTGACGCCTTCTTCGCTCTCTCCCGTCTCGAGGGTATCATCCCCGCGATCGAGAGTGCGCACGCCGTGGCGTACGGTATGAAGCTTGCCAAGACGATGGGCAAGGGCTCTGTGTTGATCAACCTCTCGGGCAGAGGCGATAAGGATATGGACTACATCATCGAAAAATACGGTATCAGATAAGAAAAAGACAACAATTGCTTGCAAAATATGTATTTTCCGCGCTTTCGGCACGCCGAGAGCGCGGATTTTTTTGGCATATATACAACGCCGTGCGTTGATGATATGCCGCGCGGTGCGCGGATGATATACAGCCCGGAAGGGCTGATGATATACAACGCTATGCGTTGATGATATGCCGCGCGTTGCGCGGATGATATACAGCCCAAGGGGCTGATGATATGCAATCCCTTTGGGATTGATGGGGGCGCAGGGGGTGGTAAACCGGATTTTGTAGGGACCGGACGCCGGTCCCTACGGGGGGGGGAGGAGCAAGCCCCCTGCCGCCGTGCGTTTTGTGGTTTTTCTTCTCGATTTTGCCTTTGCTATTACCGAGCACTTCGCGGTTTTCCTTCCGTTTTTTGCTCTCTGCGGGCGCGCCTCTTGCACCTTTTTCTTCTGCTTTTTTCCCGCGCTGCACCCCGCATTTTCGCCGTTTTTCTCCTCTTTTTTTATCTTGCGGCTTTCGTTTCTTTCGCGCTTTTTCTTCTCTTTTTTTCGCTCGCGGATGCGGCTTTGTGAAATGTGCCGAAAAAATCGCTTTTTTTATGGAAAATATGCTCAAAAATCTTTTTGTTGAAAAAATAGAAAATTATTGTCAGAATGCACGAAACTATGAAAAAGTCTTGCAACTATATAAAATATAGTGTATAATGGGTGCAGTAAAAAACTACTATGAGGAGAAGAACATGAAGAACCTGAAAAAACTTCTTGTAACCATGCTGGCCCTGGTGCTGCTGATCTGTGGCGCGACCGTGGTTTCTCTTGCGGCGGATACGCCGGCTGAGATCATGGCCGATGCGCAGGAACTGCTGGATGCGGCAACCAAGGAAGGCGAGTTTATCGCAGTTCGTTCGCAGAAGATGCGCGAGCTTGATAAGCTGATCACCGACAACATGGCGACCATCCGTAACAACTCCGAGTGGCTGAGCTTCCAGGTGAGCTACAAGGCTCATCAGGATAAGCTGAGAGAGGACTGCGTGGCTGAGGCTACCGCGGCTCTGGATCAGCTGCTTGAGAGATCCACCACGAAAAAGGAGGCTGAGCTTCTTTACGCCGGCCTTTCCACCCTCGTGTCCCGCACCGGTGAGGGGCGCGGCTATTTCGATACGGAGTCTGCCGAGTATGCAGAGCTTGTGCTCCGTATGAGGATCGCCGAGCCGATCTCCAAGCTGCAGATCGCAGAGGACAGCGTGCTTATCAAGGATAAGGGCGCGTCCCTTAAGTGGGTCGATACCTACAGAGCGGCTTACCTCGCTGACGATGCGGCTGTGACCGCGACCGAGGATTACGCGATCATGAACGAGTGGTTCAAGGCACTCTATGCCGAGATCGACGAGACGATGTTTGCCGAGATCCGCGCTCTGACCGACAAGGCTTGCCTTGCCTCCACGAGCTTTAAGGATGCCGAGGCGCTCGTTGCCGAGATCGAAGCATACTTGGCAAACTGCTATTTCGACACCACCGCGGCCGAGTATTCCAATACCCTTATGTACGCGAAGTTCGCGGGCGCTTACGCTTACCTTAACCAGATCGAGCGCACGAAGGTGCTCGTAACGCAGGGTGAGCTTCTTAAGACGCTGTCGGATATGCTTGCGGATCTCTCGCTCAGCAGCGGCGTGCAGCCGATGTACGACGATTTCTTCGCTCGCTACAACAAGCTGGTAGACGTGACGGATGAGACCTCCGTGGTTTCCCGTCTTCGCGTGATCGCTGACGGCTATAAGGCAGACGTTGCCGCGGTATTTACCGAGGGCTACAACGGTCCGCTGAAGACCGCTGACGATATTGCCGACGTTGTTGACGAATTCCAGACGCTCGTTTCCGACTGCTATCTCGGCACCTCCACCTACGCTGCCGATCTCTCGGTCGCCAAGATCTACGCGGCGATCTACGATTTCTACGTAGCAATGGCAGATCCGGATGAGGCGCCCGATGCGTACATCGCGAGAAACAAGCTTTACAAGGCGGCAATTTCTTCTTATAATAATAACGCGGGTGCGCTGAACAGCGCCGAGCCCGCATACGCCAATACGATGATCGCTCTTTACGACACGCTTTGCGCGGACGCGAAGGCAGAGATCACCGAGATCCTGGACGGCTGGGTCGCAACCGTTGCGAGCGCAGGCATCAAGGATGCGGACGGCGTTTACGTTACCGCCTTTGCCGAAGTACGCGAGGCGATGGATTGCCTGAGCACGCACTATCTCGGCAAGACGCCCCTTTACTTCAGAGAGGTAGAGGATAAGGCGCTTACCGCGAAGATCAAGGGCTACGTTGAGACCGCCGAGACGCGCGTTCTCGGCGAGCTTTGCGAGCTGCTTGCTACGGTCGAGGTCGAGGGCGCGCTGCCCGAGAACCTGGCGGATATGGATGCGACCGCTCTTGCATACAGAGTAGAGACGCTTGCCGCCCTTAGCGAGATGTTCGACGGTCTGGTGTTCTCCTTCGGTACGAACCCCGATGATTTCGCCGTATTTATTTCCGATTATCATATCAGCACCTTCCTTACCAAGCTCTGCGAGATCGAGGCTGCCTTCAAGGCAGAGGACGATGAGGGGGCAGTTGCTCTCTATAATGAATTGAAGAGTTTGGTCAGCACGAACATTACCGCCGTGGATACCGAGGCGGAGGCTTATCTGTTGTATCTCTCTCATTTAAATAAAATTGAAGTAAGAATGGGCGATGCGAACGTTCCCGGTGCGAGACCTTACCTTGACGCAGTTGCCGCCGTTGTGGATAACGACAGCTTCGAGAAGGTCTACAAGCTGATGGAGCTTGACGAGTATATGCGTCAGAACAAGATCACCCGCCCCGATCCCTCCGATACCACCTCTGCGAGCGCACTCTTCTACGCTGAGTACGACGAGCTTGCAAACAAGATCAAGGTATGGCGCCAGGCGATCGTTGACGAGCGTGAAAAGGACGTTCCCATGAGTGATTACAACTCCACTGCAGTGACCGAGTACGATGCGGATACCAAGCAGGCTCCCGCAAACAAGGGTAGCCACACCTTCACTCCCAGAGACGGCAGAGAGTACGGCTCCGAGGGCTCGCAGTTCTACACCACGCTGGAGATGAGCCCCTCGGGCGGTGACGGTTACATTTCCCTGACCCTTCCGTCCCCTACCGAGAACGTGGTCATCGAGATGGATATCACCACCTTCACGCACCTGCCTCCGAACGGCATTCCCTTCGACTCCGGCGCTTATACGCTTGATACGAATGCGCGTATCTATCCCTTCCTCTGTAGGATCAGTGCCAACGGCGAGCTGATCGCCGCCGGCGGTAACCACAACAACGGTCCCACGGTCACCGGCCCGATCATCATCCCCGGCCAGTGGACGCACCTTGTGATCTGCTACAACGCGAAGGAGAAGATGGTCTCCTACTACGTAAACGATGAAAAGATCGTTTATAACGGCGTGGACGCCTGGTCCTGCGCATACAGCACGGGTCCCTACAACTTCAAGGAAGCTCTGCGTGTGGGTAACGGCGGTACCAGCGGCTCCTTCTCGATCGACAGCGTTCGTCTTTACCTCGGTAATGCACCCCGTGACGTAAACTTCCTCAGAAATATGAGCACGCCCAAGAAGTTTGCTTACTTCGTAGACTTCGTTAAGTCCTATATCGACGAGGGCAAGGGCACCGCAACCGATGCGAAGACCTGCTACGAGGAGCTTCGCAATACCATCAACGTATTCTGGGGCACGAGGCTGGATCCCGACGGCAATCCTCTTCCCGAGACCTACCTCTTCGACGAGACCACCTATTGGAGCGGCTCGGAGGACATCGGCATCACCTACGAGGAGCTGAAGAAGGCGGTTGACGACTTCCACTACGTGGCAGAGCACGCCGACGCGGTGATCGAGGCAGAGATGGTCGAGGAGTGCTACAATAACCTGAATAGTCAGATGGATGCTATCAAGGCGGCGGCAGGCATTGCGAAGCTTGAGACCAGGCAGAACCTGCTGGCTGATTTCGATGCTTACGTCGAGGCAAACCTCTCCTACATTGCAGCCTTCAACGATACCCAGAAGGCAGGCTACGCGCAGATGCTCGCCGATAAGGCGGC
Source organism: Clostridia bacterium (assembly GCA_017938425.1). Lineage (GTDB taxonomy): Bacteria > Bacillota > Clostridia > Oscillospirales > CAG-272 > UBA1740. The sequence continues at coordinate 9,902 of JAGBBQ010000092.1, forward strand.
GATCGAGCTTGAGGTCGAGGCTTATTCGAGAGCGAACGAATACATCACGATGGTGAATAAGTTCGCTGCGGCAAGAGACCTTTACAGCCGTACCGTATACAGAAACGATGCTGCCCTTCAGATGGCAGAGATGGAAAGAGACGCGGCTCTCGGCTACTTCAATCTTGAGCAGATCAAGGGCGAGATCGCCGAGTTCGCGGCAGCGATCGAGACCTTCAGTACCGAGAATGCAAAGCTTGAGGCGCAGATCGTTAAGGATAACAACCGGCTCATCGTGGATTGCATGGCACGCTTCCCCGCAACCGCCGATGAGGCAATGAAGAATTATGCAACTCTGAACAAGTACATCGTAGCCGTTCGCCGCATCCTCGGCGAGGGTAACTACGATGCCAAGGATCCTGACGTTGAGGCAGCGATCGCTAAGTATAACGTAATGAATGCAAGCTTCTACGACGCGCTTCAGCGCGACCACGCCGCATTCGTTCAGGAGCTGATCGACGAGTTCAACGCCACGAACACCGCTTACATCGCAAAGCTCGGTATCTACCGCCAGGTAAAGAGCTACCTTGAGGAGAACGCCGAGACGATCGACCTTACCCACGATGCGATCAAGGGTATCTACTCTCAGTTTGAGATCATGGATGCTCAGTTCGGCACCGAGGAGGGCAGAGAAGAGCAGTGGAAGGAATATGAGACGATCCTTGCCAGCAACACGCTGAAGTTTATCGCTCTCGTAACCCAGATGCGCTTCGAGACGAGCTATGACGAGGTTCTCCGTCTGCGCGACGAGGCCGCAAAGCTCTTCTACTATATGGATAGCACCACGCCCGAGGCACAGCTCGCGATCGAGAATTATCAGGCTTGCGAGCAGTTCCTTGCACAGGCGACTGTCAATGCGGATAAGTTTATCGAGACCGTCTACAAGCTTAAGAAGGCAACCGATATGAAGTCCACCTACCTTGCGCTCGTAGCCGCTCAGGCCGCATTCGCAGAGATCGACGTTACCTGCCTTTCCTCCCTCACCTTCTACGAGAGAGGCGAGGATAAGGAGATCGCCGTTGTGCTCACCACCGAGGAGGCGATCGAGACCTACCAGATCACGCTTTCTCAGTACACCTCCTTTGTAACCGTTACCAACGCAGAGTCCGACGTTGTGCTGGACGTTGTCTGCACCGTCCGTGCGGCATATCCCACCACCCGTACTATGGTTGCGTTGTTCAAGAAGTTTTACGATTGATCAGAGTAAGGAGATAAAGTATGAAAAACAGATTCACAAGAATTCTCTCTTTTCTGTTGATTGTAGCCACCCTGTGCTCTTTCCTTGGAGTGTTTGCCTCGGCCGCGTCCGAGGTAGACATCCAGGTTAAGATGTTTTACAATCGCTCGTTTAACGAGGGATGGGACTGCAAAAACGGAATGAGCATCGGCACGGGCATCACGCCCTTCATCAATCATGAATATGATGATGACTTCAACTACAACTATTACGCAGAGTTCACCGAGGACGTGGAATCTCTTTCCGGCGGCAAGGCGAGCATGACGCTCAACCAGCCCACCACGGGTAAGACCGTTCTCTCCTTTGCTCTGAAGCTCCCCTCCGAGGGCAACCAGAGCTACGGCACCGTTCTTTCCGGTAAGACCAAGCCCGGCGAGGATTATGAGTTCCTTGCCATCGATGCAGGTCAGATCAGCGCACTCGGCACTCTCATCGGCACCGTGAATAACGACGAATGGATCAACTTCCAGTACGTTATGACCTGGGACGATGCGGTTCGCGGCTGCGAGCTCACCGTTGAGGGCGGCGGCCTTTCCAAGACCGTTTCTCTGCCTCTGACCGAGGGCCAGAGAGGTGCTTCGCTGCAGTACATCTACTTCGGTCTCGGCAACCGTAAATCCAACTCTATGCAGCGTACCTACTACGTGGACGATCTCGTGCTCTACAACACCGCACAGAACCTCGTTGCGAAAGAGGATCTCGGCCTTTACGGCGTCGGCTCTCTGATCAACGAGACGGTCGCTAAGACCGTTGAGATCTACGGCGAGTCGGTTCTCGCTCCTACGGACTATATCAGAGCGGGCCTTACGATGAAGGTCAACGTAAACTGGTATATGACCGACGTGGTGACCGACGAGGCGCGCGGCACCAAGGCACATAAGAAGCTGAACATCTACACCGCGGATAACGGCGACGCTTACGGCGCACCCGTGAAGATCGACGGCGTGGTCTACGTTCCCCTGGAGCTTGTGCTTTCTCACCTTGGCCTGCTTGAGTCCTATAAGGTAAGAGAGAACTCCATCGATATCTCCACCGGCGGTAACACCTCCGTTACCATCACCATCGGCACGAATAGCGCATCCGTAAACGGTCAGCGCGTTGAGCTTTCCGGCGCTCCCGGCTACGCTACCTCCGTGATCGAGGGCAAGGAATATAAGTACATCGTAATTCCTCTTGACGCCATCGAGACCTTCTTCGCACAGGAGAATGCGGCAAATCCCCTTTACGTGACCTATGACGATATGGGTCTGATCTTCCTCTGCGGCAAGAAGAACGTATGGAACCGTAAGGAAAACCTTGGCGACATGGCTACCCTTATGGAGAAGTTCATCTTCGATATCGACTATGAGAACAAGGGCGCAGGCTTCGGCGAGCGTCTTGTTCAGGACGTTGAGAAGTATACCGGCTTTGAGCACCCCTACCTCTTTGCAAACCAGGATCGCTGGGATACCCTGCGTGCCGTTTGGCTTGCAAACGATCAGGCGGCTTACGATAAGCTGATGGCTCTCTCCCCGGCGGAGAAGGAGTCCCTCGGCATCAGCGGCGCAGATCCTCTCGGCTACAGCGCGACGCTGAATAAATGGGTCCGTGACTGGATCCAGGTCAATGCAAACGACCCCGCGTACATTCTCACCAACGGCGCGCTGGATCCCAACACGCCCACCGAGGAGCTGCCCTACCGCGTGACCCTCAAGGAGAAGATGTACGGTGCCGACCAGACCTGGGTCGTCCTGGATAAGGATAACAACTACCTCGGTATGTACCCCGGTAGCAGCAAGGTTGGCTATCAGAGCTACCGCGGCGGTATCGTGAATAAGAACCTTATCAAGAACGGCGGTAACTATGACGACGGCTACGATGCCGGCGGCCGTCACTCTCTTAGCACCGGTTCGATCCAGAACTGGGCGAGATACTATCAGATCACGCGTGACCTTATCTATGCGCAGATCACCTTCGACTGGATCGCCATCCTCGGCGATACCGATATCTGGGAGCACTGGGGCCCCACCCACTTCCTGAACACCGCGGACGCTACGACCACCGTTGCGATCGCCTATGACTGGCTCTGCCCCGCATGGGATGCTCTGAAGGAAGCGGGCGTTGCCCGTCCCACCGAGTATACCGAGGTTCGCCCCGTATACGTGGCAGGAACCACCGGCGTCTCTTACTTTATGACGGCGGCTGAGTACGAAGCGCTCGGCCTTCCCACGCCCACCGACCTTACCGTTGTTGACGCAACGGTGAACGAGGAGACCGGCGAGACCGTCTATTCGACCCGGGAGCTGGCGCTTACCGCATCGCAGATCAACGGTGAGACCACCAACTGCATCAAGCTGACTCCCCCCTCCTTCCCCGGCACGAAGACCTACGACAGAAAGCTGATGTGCGAGATCATCATGAACCAGGGCGTTCATGAGGGCTGGCTTGCAGAGGCAAGAGATATGACGGATCACCCGTCCGTTCGCTGTCTCGGCGGTTTCGAGTGGAAGTCCAATACGGATAACTGGAATCCCGTATGTACGAAGGGTATGGCGCTCGGCGCACTGATGGTCATTGAGTACCAGGAAGAGACGCAGTGGATCGCAGAGGCCACCGAGATGGTAGACATTATGATGTTCTACTTCTTCTACAACGGTCTGAACGAGTATGCACCCGACGGCTCTTACTACGAGTCTGCCTCCTACTGGGCCTACGGTACCAACGCGGCCTTCCAGCTTGCAGCGGCATTCGTAAGCTCCACCGGTAAGGATTACGGCATTATGGACTGCTACGGCTTTGACAGGACCTGCTACTTCGCAGCGAACGTTGAGTCCTCCGACGCGCATATCTGGACCTATAACGACGCAGGTGGCGGCGGTACCTCCCCCGACAAGAGCGGTATGGATACCGGCTGGTTCATCTGGGTCGGTAAGTACACCGGCGACCAGGGTCTGATCGACCACCGTATCTATCAGGTCGAGAACGGTCTGAAGACCCCGTCCATTTACGACGTATTCTACTATGAGGCAGAGTACGACGGCGTTGAATCCATCGATCTTCCTCTCTCCTACTACATGGAGGGTCTGAATACCTATTGCGGCGCATATTCCGTTCGTTCCTCCTGGGAAAAGGGCGCAATGTGTATGTCCATCATCGGCGGTACGAACGCGGTTGCGCACGCCGACGTTGACGCAGGTGCATTCATGTACTGGAACGCAGGTAAGGCTTGGATCTGGGACCTCGGTGCGGATAACTACAACCTGACCTCCTTCTTCGGCGCAGGCTATAGCGGCACCACGCTTCCCAACCGTTTCCGTTACTACCGCCACGGCGCAGAGGGTAACAACTGCGTTGTGCTTGCTTCTCACCAGGACGTGCTGCCCTTCGGTCAGCGCGTTAAGGGTGTCGCACCCCTGGATTCTCAGTATTCCGACGAGCACGGCGCATACGCGATCTACGAGATGCTCGATGTCTATTCGTCCGACCCCGAGCTGGCCGGCTCCGTATCGCCTCTTGTAAGCTCCGCAAAGCGCGGTGTTCTTGCAACCGACGATTATCAGACCATTATTCTGCAGGACCAGATCATCGCCTCCAAGCTGGAGACCTTCTACTGGTTCGCTCACTTCTCCGATGCAACCATCGCTACCACCTTCAGCGAGAACGGCAGAGTTTGCTATATGAGATATAAGGCCGCTGACCGTGACGAGGAGGGTATGCCTCATTACAAGGTGCTTCGTCTCACCATCGTCAGCCCCGACTCCTCGGATAAGTTCTACGTAACCGGCGCGGGTGATGAGGATATGGTATTCGATGCGACCTTCAGATACGGTACGCACCAGAACTATCCCGACCAGCTGGAGAACTCCCGTGATACCGTCAGAAGACTCTGCATCAAGAGAGACCTTAAGACCAACTTCCGTGTAGCAGTCGTATTCGAGATGCTTCCCGACGAGGCCTACAACCCCGTGACCGGTGTTGTTGATATCGCCGGCGGCGGTGACACCCATCCTTGCAGCTACAAGTGGACCGATATGTTCGCTTGGAGCACCAAGGCGGCTCCCACGAAGGATGATAACACCGCTGAGGAAGAGAAGCCCGACGAGGAGATCCTCTCCATCGTTGATATCGGTGCTTACGGTATGATCGCTATGGGTTACGTCAATGCAGGTACTGCATTCACCTCCAAGTTTAACGAGACCTTCGCGGCTCTGTCCCGCGTGGAGAAGGTTTGGAAGCTGTGGGGTGAGACCTCTATGGCTGAATCGTTTGCTTCGAACTACGAGGATTGCGCTGATGCAATGAGCGCATACCGCCGTATTCAGAAACAGATGAATGCCGCAAGTGACGGCGCGAAATCCATCGGCTCCGTGCTTACCGGCAGAAGATAAGCAAAAATAAACAATAAAAGAAAGCGCTTTCCTTCGGGAAAGCGCTTTTTTTGTGGCTAAGGGAAGAGAAGAGAATATACAACGCTGCGCGTTGATGATATACCGCGCGGTGCGCGGATGATATACAGCCCGAAGGGCTGATGATATGCAACGCCGTGCGTTGATGATATACCGCGCGGTGCGCGGATGATATACAGCCCAAGGGGCTGATGATATACAACGCCGTGCGTTGATGATATGCCGCGCGATGCGCGGATGATATGCAGCCCGAAGGGCTGATGATATGCAACGCCGTGCGTTGATGATATGCCGCGCGGTGCGCGGATGATATACAGCCCGAAGGGCTGATGATATGCAATCCCTTTGGGATTGATGAGGTGCGTAGGGGGTGGTAAACCGGATTTTGTAGGGACCGGACGCCGGTCCCTACGGGGGGGAAAACACCGAGCCGGAGCGGTGAGGTGTTCGGGCAGCAGGGAGTTGCGATGCGGCGCGAGGGTCTTAGAAAACGATCAATAAGCGTTTTCCCCCGAGCGCGACCGACCCGCATTCCCCCGATCCCCGCGGCGTGCGGAAAAATAAAAAAAGGGCTGAGTCAAATTAAATTTTTGCTCGTCTCTTTGTTACAAGTAAACAAAAAATCACCTGCTATCTGTGAATGATGGCGGGTGATTTTTGTATAGGCTGATGAGCAATTGGAAAAGATTCCCAAACTTGACTCAGCCCC
>JAGBBQ010000093.1 GCA_017938425.1 Clostridia bacterium
TACCGTACATCGTACCAACCATGGAGCGCTCGCCCTTACCGAGGTCCTCCATACCGGCACCGATAACGAGACCGCCCTCGGAGAAAGCAGACTGGCTGCGTCCGTAAACTATCTGAAGGAACAGTTCTCTCATTGCGGTGTTGATAGCGTCGCAAACGAGGTCTGTGTTGAGAGCTTCAAGCAAAGTTTTACCGGGAAGGATCTCTGCTGCCATAGCTGCAGAGTGGGTCATACCCGAGCAACCGATGGTCTCAACGAGGGCCTCCTCGATGATACCGTCCTTAACGTTCAGAGAGAGCTTGCAAGCGCCCTGCTGGGGTGCGCACCAGCCCACACCGTGGGTGTATGCCGAGATGTCAGTGATCTCCTTCGCCTTTACCCACTTGCCCTCTTCGGGAATGGGCGCGGGACCGTGGTGGGGTCCCTTGGCAACTACACACATGTTTTCCACTTCTTTGGAAAAGATTAGTTCTGCCATTTTTATGTCTCCTTTATTTAATAACTCATTTGAGCAGGGGCTTCAGCGCCTCTGCATAGATACGGCCGATAATCTCGGAGCCGCCCACGTTCGGATGCACGCCGTCATCGGAATAGGAGAGCGGCGCGGGCTGAGACTTCAACGCCTCGGCAAAATGAACGTCGAGCGGAACATAGACGTCCGCAAACTCATCCGCGAGCTTCTTCACGATCGGACCAACCGTTTTGAGATCCTCACGAATAAAAGCGTTTTCCTCCGCATCCAGATAGAAGGGCGCCATGATCACGATCTTTGCGTGCGTCTTTGCCTTCAGCTGCTGAAGCAAAGAACGGTAATTCAGCTCAAGCTGCGCATCGCTCGTGGGGATCCGATCCCAGTTGTAGCGGTGCCATATGTCATTGATACCGATAAGGATCGAAATGATATCCGCATCAATTTCAATAAAATCCGTGGTTATGCGGTCAAAAAGCTGTGAGGTGCGGTTGCCCGAAATGCCAAGATTGATAAAATCAAAGTCAATATCAGGATTCTCTGCCTTCAGAAGCTCGGCGGCATATTTCGGATAGCCGTGACCGAGATCGCGAAAGTTACGCCTGTCTCTGCCTGCATCCGTAATGCTGTCACCCTGAAAAAGAATACGTACTCTTTTCATACAATTACTTAATAACGACGCCGTAAACCTCGCCGAACGCGCAGGAAGCATTCGCCTCGTCGGTATCGATATGCATTGCGGTCGCAAACTTATCGCTGACGCGGCAAACTACGTCGCCGAAGATGGTGGAGCGATCTGCGTTGGTGATCTTCACGCTGACGATCTGCTTATCCTTAACACCGATCTCCTCAGCATCCGCGGGGGTAAGGTGGATGTGACGCTTTGCAGCGATAACGCCGCTCTTGATCTCGTACTCTGCACCGTTCTCGGGGTTTACAAGCTTGCAGCCGGGCGTACCCTCGATAGAGCCACTCTCGCGGATGGGGGCGCTGACACCGATGGAGCGAGCATCCGTCAGAGAAAGCTCAACCTGATCGGCGGGACGGGTGGGACCGAGGATGGATGCCTTCAGCTTACCCTTGGGGCCAACGACCTCAAGCTTCTCTGCACAGGCGAACTGGCCGGGCTGAGAGAGGTCCTTCTTGTTGGTAAGCGCATAGCCCTTACCGAACAGCGCATCAACTGCCTCCTGGGTCAGATGAATGTGACGCGCGGAGGTTTCAACCAAAACTTCTTTCATTTTCAAATCTCCTTTTGAAATTTTTACATTTTGATACGGATACATTATAACACATACTCTGCCGAAAATCAATGCATAAAATGAAATTAATCGCGCAAAACTAAGAAAAAATTATGGAAAACGCAGGTGATGGATATGGAAGATAACAAAACCGCAGCACGCGAGGGCACGCCGATTCCAACGGAGGAGGAGTTTTTGGAAAAGCAAGGCGAGGATGCCTTTTTCTGCCTGCCGATCATCGGGCAGATCGAGGGGCACTACGCGCTCGACAGCAATCAGAAAAGCACGAAATACGACCACGTGCTTCCCTTGCTCGCCTCTCTTGAGCAAAGCACGCGTATCAAGGGCATACTGATCCTCATCAATACTCTCGGCGGCGACGTGGAGGCAGGGCTTGCAATCGCGGAGGTGATTGCAAGCATGGAAAAGCCGACAGTTTCGATCGTGCTCGGCGGCGGTCACTCGATCGGCGTTCCGCTCGCGGTTTGTGCCGACCGCTCCTTTATCGTCCCAAGCGCGACGATGACGATCCACCCCGTTCGCACGCAGGGGCTTGTGCTCGGCGTGCCCGAGGCATTTGATTATCTCAAAAAGATGCAGGATCGGATCATTCGCTTCATCGTGCAGCACAGCCACGTTGAGGAGAATTATTTCCGCGACATCCTCGGACGCACCGACACACTCGTCAACGACATAGGAACGATCCTTGAGGGCGAGGAGGCGGTTTCCTGCGGTCTGATCGACGAGATCGGCGGTATCCGCGAGGCACTCGCTGCCCTGCGCGATATGTGTCAGAAAAAGTCGAAAAATTAAAGGTTTTTTGCTTTTTTCTATTGCCTTTGTAAAAAAGTTGTGGTACAATTAATAGTATAGAAGAGAATTCAGGCAGCATTGCTCGCTTGGAAGCATTACAACTTTACGGAGGCATTGAAAATGGCACTTTTCAAAAAAATTTTCGGATCGAAAAAGGATAAAAAGGCGGAAAAAGCGAAGGCCGCTACCATCGAGGCGCAGAAGAACGAGGAGGATGAGCTGATCGCTGCCGGCATTCTTGAAGCGAAGCCCGATGCTAAGAAGCCTGCTGCTAAGGCAGAGGTCAAGACTGAGGAAAAGGTTGAGGCGAAGCCCATTGCCGAGAAGCCTGCTGCCAAGGCAGAGGTCAAGGTCGAGGAAAAGGCGGAGGCAAAGCCTGCTGCCAAGAAGCCCGCTGCCAAGGCGGAGGTCAAGGCCGAGGAAAAGGCGGAGGCAAAGCCTGCTGCCAAGAAGCCCGCTGCTAAGGCAGAGGTCAAGACCGAGGAAAAGGCGGAGGCAAAGCCTGCTGCCAAGAAGCCTGCTGCTAAGGCGGAGGTCAAGACCGAGGAAAAGGCAGAGGCAAAGCCCGCTGCCAA
>JAGBBQ010000094.1 GCA_017938425.1 Clostridia bacterium
AAGCGCGGTGCAAAGCTCGCCCTGTACGGTCCTGCGGTCAGGCTGCACCTGGAAGCCCGAAAACTCCGTGCCGACGTATTCGATCTTGGCAAAATACTTCATTGCTCTCCCCTCCCCGTCAGATACGGTAGCAGAGCAGGCGGGCAACGAAGGAGCCGCCGAGAAGCGAGGCGGGCATACGCGAGACGAGGATCACGCCCGTAAGGAAAAGGGCGAATACGAAAAGCGTAAGAAAATCTCTTGCACGGAAGGTGAGCTTCGCAAGCTTCGTGCGCTTTTTATCCACACGGTAGCAGCGGCACTCCATTGCGACGGCAAGCTCCTCGGCGCGCTTGAAGGCGCTGACGAAGAGCGGAACGAGGATCGGGATCAGCGCCTTTGCGCGGCGCACGAGGCTGCCCGACGCAAAATCCGCGCCGCGCGACTTCTGTGCGTTCATGATCTTATCCGTCTCCTCCACGAGGGTGGGAATGAAGCGGAGCGCGATCGTCATCATCATAGAAAAGATATGAACGGGTACTCCGATCCTCGCCAAAGGCGAGAGCAGACTCTCCAGACCGTCCGTCAGGGAGATCGGCGAGGTCGTATAGGTCAGAAGCATACTCGAGCCGACGATCAGAAGGATCACACGCAGCGTCATAAATATCGCACGGATGATACCCTCCTTATAGATCTTCACGATCCAGAAGGCAACGAGCGGCTCACCTGCACCCTTTGTCATAAAGATATTCAGAAGCGAGGTGAAGATCAGAATATAGATCACGGGGCGGATGCCGCGAAGGATCACAGAGACCGAAATGCGGCTTACGAGGATCAGTACAAGCGTAAAGAGGGTCAAAAGCGCGAAGGCAAGCGGCGTTTTTGCCATAAAGATGGCAACGATAAAGAGGATGGCACCGAGAAGCTTCGTGCGCGGATCGAGCTTATGCAATAAGGAAAAGCCCGGGAAGAACTGACCGAGAGTGATATCGGAGATCATACGCCGCCCTCCTTTCTCAAGCGAAGGATGGCGTCACGCACGCCCTCGACGGTATAAAGCGTTCCCGTGAGAGGAAAGCCCTTTTTCCGAAGAGCGGCGGCAATACGCGCGACCATCGGGACGTTCAGCCCGATATCCATCAGCGCCTCAGCATCAGAGAACACCTCATCCACCGTACCGCTCATATAAACGCGACCGCGGTTCATCACGATGCAGTTATCACAGTAAAGCGCCATATCCTCCATCGAGTGGCTGACGAGAATCACTGTGAGACCGTTCTTTTTCGCATAGGCACGGATGCCGTCGAGGATCTCGCGGCGGCCGCGCGGATCAAGTCCTGCGGCAGGCTCGTCAAGAACGAGAACGCCTGCGCCCATTGCCATAACGCCCGCAATCGCGACGCGGCGCTTCTGACCGCCCGAAAGCTCAAAGGGAGATTTATCGAGAAGCTCCTCCCCGATGCCCGTAAAGGCGATCGCCTCGGCAACGCGCCGCTCGATCTCCTCTGCACAAAGCCCCAGATTGCGGGGTGCGAAGCCGATATCCGCTCTGACGGTCTCGTCAAAGAGCTGATACTCGGGATACTGCATCACAAGCCCGACCTCGGCGCGGATCTTCGCGATCTCCTTCGGCTTTTCCCAGATATCCCTGCCGTCAAGCAGCACCGTTCCCTCGGTGGGACGGTAAAGGCCGTTGAGAAGATTGACAAGGGTGGACTTTCCCGAGCCGGTATGGCCGATCAGACCCGTGATCTTCCCTGCCTCAAAGCCGACGCTCACGTCCGAGAGAGCAAGCTTTTCAAAGGGGGTGTTCTTGCTGTAAAGGTAGGATACGTTTTTTATTTCAAGCTTATACATTCGCGCCACCTCCCAGCATTTTTGCAAGTGCCTCAATGCATTCCTGCTCGGTGAGAGGATGGCCCTCAAAGGAAAGCCCCGCCCGCTTCAGCTCGTGAAGAAGCTCGACACCCTGCGGCGCCTCCAGACCCAAATCATGCAGCTTATCCACGTTGGAAAACACCTCCGAGGGCTTGCCGTCAAAGGCAATGCGTCCGTCGTTCATCACGATCACGCGCGAGGCTCTTGCCGCCTCGTCCATATAATGCGTGATATGAATGACGGTGATGCCCTCCTCGCGGTTGAGCCTTTCCATGATCGCAACGACCTCTGCTCTGCCGAGAGGATCCAGCATCGATGTGGATTCATCAAATAAGATCACCTTGGGCTTCATCGCAAGGATGCCCGCAATGGCGATCCTCTGCTTCTGACCGCCCGAAAGCTTATGCGGCGCGTGACGGGCGTATTCCTCCATACCGACCGCGCCGAGCGCGCCGTTCACACGGCGGCGGATCTCCTCACGCGCAAGACCGAGATTCTCGGGTCCGAACGCAACGTCCTCCTCAACGACCGTGGCGACCAGCTGATTATCGGGATTCTGGAACACCATACCGATATCGGCACGGAGAGCGAACATATCCTCCTCCGAGAAATCCTTCGCCGTGACCTCCTTACCGAGCACGGTGAGCCTTCCCTCGGTGGGCGTGAATATCATATTACAAAGCTTGGCGAGCGTAGACTTCCCGGAGCCGTTGTGCCCAAGGATGGCGATATATTCCCCCTCCTCTACCGAAAAGGAAACGTCGCTGACGGCGGGCGGCGCGTTATGTGCGCCGCCATCGTCCTCGTACACATAGGTCAGATGCTCCGCCAGTATGACTGTTTTTTTCTTATCTTCCATATCTGTTCCTTTGTAAAAAATCAAAAGCAAACGCGCACGCTCGAGCCGCAGGGCAAGGCGTATCCGCTGTTTTTCACAGGCAGACCAAGCTCATCTGCCTCAATCTTTCCTCCGAATTTATCGGATATACGTAAACCGACGATATATTTCATCGTGGATGCCGAAAGCCCCGTGGTATAGGAATTCAAAAGATAGAACAAGGGCTTTTCGGAAAGCACGCGCGCGGTCAGCGCCACGAAATCGTCAATACTCTCCTCGATCTTCCAGACCTCACCCGTCGGCCCTCTGCCATAGGAGGGGGGATCGATGATGATGCCGTCGTATTGCGAGCCGCGACGGATCTCACGCTCGATGAACTTCTTGCAGTCATCCACGATATAGCGGATGGGCGCATCGGCAAGCCCCGAAAGGCGCGCATTCTCCTTTGCGGCGGCGACCATGCCCTTGGAGGCATCCACGTGGCAAACGGAGGCACCCGACTTCGCGGCGGCAACCGTAGCACCGCCCGTATAGGCAAAGAGATTCAGAACGCGGATCGGGCGCTTCGCACCCTCAATGAGGGAGCGGAACCAATCCCAGTTTGCCGCCTGCTCGGGGAAAAGCCCCGTATGCTTGAAGCCCATCGGCTTGATCTGAAAGGTGAGATCTCTGTAGCCGACCGTCCAGGATTCGGGCAGACGGTTCTCGTTCCAGCTGCCGCCGCCCGAGCGGCTTCTCTGATACCTTGCATCGGCACGGCGCCAGAGCGGATCCTTTTTTTCACTTTTCCAGATCACCTGCGGATCGGGGCGCACGAGGCTGTATTTGCCCCAAAGCTCAAGCTTCTCGCCATCCGAGGTATCCACGACCGTATAATCCTTCCACTGATCACTGATCCACATAACCGTTCTCCGTTATCTTTGATTGAAATACTGCCCCATCACCGAGCCGCGGCACTGCGCGTGGCAGATGGCGATGGCAATGGCATCCGCCGTATCGTCCGGCTTCGGGGACTTTGGCAGCCGCAAGAGCGAGGTGACCATCGAGATCACCTGATGCTTCTCTGCTTTTCCGTAGCCGACGACCGCCTGCTTGACCTGCATCGGCGTATACTCCGAGATGGGGATGCCGCATTCGTACGCGGTGCACAGGATGATGCCTCTCGCCTCGGCGACCGCGATACCCGTGGTGATATTGTTGGTGAAGAAAAGCTCCTCCACCGCCATCTCATCGGGCTTATATTTTTCTATCAGCGCCTTGAGATCCCCTCGGATGATCGAAAGGCGGGACTCGATCGGCGTGTGCGCCGGGGTGGTAATCGCGCCGTACGCCAAGGGGCGGAACTGACCGCGATGCGATTCTATCAGTCCCCAGCCGACGATCGCCAGCCCGGGATCTATGCCAAGAATAACCATACGAGCCTCTCCTTTCCATACTTTTTCATTTTAGTATATCACATTTTTATCCCCTCGTCAACCTTTCTTTATTTATTTTTATTATTTACGTGCGAGGGGCTTTACTTTTGGTGAAATTTATGGTAAACTATAATGGAGAAAAAATACACGGAGGACGGACGATGGAGATCTTGCGCTTTGCGATCGGCGACCTGCTCGTAATGAAAAAAAAGCACCCCTGCGACAGCGATCGCTTCCGCGTTCTTCGGACGGGGAGCGACGTGCGTATCCGCTGCGAGGGCTGCGGCAGAGATATGACCTTTTCACGCGTTGCTCTGGAAAAAATGATACGAAAGGTGGAGGCGGCTGAGGATAAAGGACAGAACGGCTGACGTTCTTCCCTCTTCTCCGCGAGAAGAATATGTTTTACTACTTGAACGGCACGCTTGCCGTGCTGGATATGCCCGTTGCCGTGATCGACTGCGGCGGCGTCGGATATCAGATGACCGTTTCAAACGTGACGGCGGCGCTTCTCGGCGATAAGGTCGGCAAGAGCTGCAAGCTGCTGACGCATCTTGCCGTGCGCGAGGACGGCATTGAGCTTTTCGGCTTTATCTCCGCGGAGGAGCGCGAGGCGTTTATGAAGCTGACGGCCGTGAGCGGCATCGGACCGAAGGCGGCAATGAGCATTCTCTCCACGATGACGCCCGACGATCTTGCGCTTGCCATCGCAAGCGAGGATACCAAGGCGATCGCACGCGCCCCCGGCATCGGTGCCAAGACCGCGGCACGCGTGGTGCTTGAGCTGAAGGATAAGATCTCCAAGGATATGATGAGCGCATCCCCGAAGGGGCCGGGCGGCACGGGCGCACAGCCGATGCCTGCAGGCGGCGTGCTCGCCGATGCGACCGAGGCTCTGATGGCGCTCGGCTACGATAAAAACACCATTCTCTCCGCGCTTAAGGGCGTGGATACCAAGGGCGCGGATGCAGGCGCGCTCATCCGTATGGCACTGAAAAAGCTTGCAAGATAAGGAGGTTTGCCGCTTATGATGGAGGAAGTGAACGAATTTGACTTTGAGAACCGCATCGTTTCCAACGAATACGATGCAGGACAGGACGCGGAGGTGGAAAACAATCTGCGCCCCAAGACCTTAGACCAATACATCGGCCAGGAAAAGGCGAAAAGCAACCTCTCTATCTACATCGAGAGCGCGAAGCGCCGCGGCGAGGCGCTCGACCACGTTTTGCTCTACGGCCCTCCCGGCCTCGGTAAGACGACGCTGGCGGGCATTATTGCCAACGAGCTCGGCGTGAACCTTCGCACCACCTCGGGCCCTGCGATCGAAAAGCCCGGCGACCTTGCGGCAATCCTTACGGGGCTTTCGGACGGCGACGTGCTCTTTATCGACGAGATCCACCGCCTCTCCCGCGCCGTGGAGGAGATCCTCTACCCCGCGATGGAGGACTATATGCTGGATATCATCATTGGAAAGGGACCGAGCGCACGCTCGATCCGCCTTTCGATCCCGCGCTTTACCCTGATCGGCGCGACGACGCGCGCGGGCCAGCTGACGACGCCCCTGCGCGACCGCTTCGGCGTGCTTCTGAAGCTGGAGCTTTACACGCCCGAGGAGCTTGCCACCATCGTCAAGCGCTCGGCAAGCATTCTTGAGATCGATATTACCGAGAAGGGTGCACTTGCGATCGCATCGCGCTCGCGCGGTACGCCCCGAATCGCGAACCGCCTTCTGAAGCGCGTGCGTGACTTTGCACTCGTCAAGGGGGACGGCAACGTCACCTCCGAGATCGCGGATATGGCGCTTGAAAGCCTGGAGATCGACGCGCTCGGACTCGACAACATTGACCGCCGCATGCTTGAGGCGATCATCAAGTTTTACGGCGGCGGTCCCGTCGGCCTCGAAACGCTCGCCGCGACCATTGGCGAGGAGGCGATCACGATCGAGGACGTTTACGAGCCGTATCTGATGCAGATCGGCTTCCTTTCGCGCACGCCGCGCGGCAGGCAGGCGACCCCGAGAGCGTACGCGCATCTCGGCATTCCCTATCAATCCTTCGTTGACCCCTCGCAAAAGGGCGTTGCGGGACAGACGAGAATGGACATCGAATAAATATTTCAGCCGATGGAAAAAAACACCCATCGGCTCTTTTTTTGCTTACGGATATAGAGAATATTGTGCGTTTTATTGTAGAAACTTTTGTTTTTATTTCTGCTTTCGTATGGTATAATTGTAAAAAAAGGAGGCAGGAGCCATGTACGAAAATAAAAGAGTTTTACTGATCGCGGGCGGCGGCACGCTCGGCACACACGTGGCAAACGAGCTTCTTTCGCAAGGAGCGACCGTGGAGATCATCTGCCCGGAGGAAAAGCATTCCGACTGCGAAAGACAGATCTTCCACCGTGATTATGCTTCCGAAAAGCTGCTGAAGGAGCTTTTCGCAAAAAAGCATTATGACGGCATCGTTAACTTCATCCATTACGAGGACCCCGAGGATTACAAGGCCATCCATCCGCTGCTGATCGAAAACACCGATCATCTGATCTTCTTATCCTCCTACCGCATTTACGCCGACGTGCAGCACCCCATCACCGAGGCGGCGCCGCGACTGACCGAGGTCGTGAAGGACGAGAACTTTCTTCGCAATGAAAAATACGCCGTGCCGAAGGCAAGATGCGAGGATTATCTGCGAAACGAAAGAAAGGGCGATCCCTTCACCATCGTGCGGCCGGTGATCTCCTTCTCCGAAAGGCGCTTCGATCTTCTTATGTATTCGGGCGACCGCATTCTGCAGGCCGCAAGGACCGGCGAGGTGCTTCTGATGCCCGAGACGGTCAAGGACTTCACGGCGGGGCTCGACTGGGCGGGAAACAGCGGAAGGCTGATCGCAAATCTCCTTTTCAAAAAGGAGGCGCTCGGCGAGACCTTCACGATCTATTCCGGCCACGGCCTCACCTGGGGCGAGATCGCTTCCCTATACGAAAGGATCACCGGTGTGAAATTCCGTTGGTGCCCAGAGCGGGAGTATCTCGACAGCGGTGCGGCAGACCTCTTCTGTGTCGCGCGCGAGTGGCAATGGATCTATGACAGAAAATACAACCGAGACATCGATGCTTCAAGGGTTCTGAAGGTAACGGGACTCTCGGCAAAGGATCTTACCTCGATCGAGGACGGCATTCGCTACGAGCTGCAAAAATACAACGAAGGACACCAATAAAAAAGTGCGCACACGGCTTGACCGCATGCGCACTTTTTCATTGTATAAGAGCATCCGCAAGGCGGACAAAATCCTCTGTGGAAAGGCGCTCGCCACGCACGGTCTCCGGGTGGCCGAGCGAGACGATCGCCGCCGTGATCGCCTCCTTTGAGAGCTGCGGGAGCTTTGCAGAGAGCGCGTTCACAAGCGTTTTGCGCCGCATTTCAAAGGCGGCACGGATCAGAGAAAAGAAGAGTTTCTCATCTTTCGGTTGATATTTTGGAGCAGAATAAAGGTCAATACGAATAACGGCACTATCCACCTTCGGTGCGGGAAGGAAGCATCCTGCCGGCACACGGAAGAGACGGCGCGTCTCTCCGTAGTAGCCGAGGACGGCGGTGATCGCGCCGTAATCCTTGCTTCCCGCCTTACTGCAAAGACGCGCGGCGACTTCGTTTTGCACCATTACGGTGATAGAGGAAAAGCGCACGCCCGACTCTAAGAGGCGCATCAAGATCGGCGTTGTGATATAGTACGGAAGGTTGGCCGCGACCGAGACGGGGCGCCCCTCACTATACTTCTCTACCAGCGCGGCAAGGTCCACCTCCATCACGTCGGCGTTAATGACCGTGACGTTTTCGTGCTCTGCCATCGTTTTTTCGAGGACGGGGATCAGCCCCTTATCGATCTCGATCGCCACGACCCTCTCGTAGCGTCTTGCGAGCGCATCGGTCAGGCATCCGACACCCGGACCGATCTCGACGATCAGACTGTCCTCCCTGTCACAGCACATATCCGCAATGTCCTCGGGAACCATCGGGTTGATAAGAAAGTTCTGCCCGAACTCTTTACGGAAGGAGATCCCCGCATCCTCCATCAGGGAGCGGATCACGTTGATGTTACAAAGATTCAAAGCATTTACCTCTGAAAATAGCATTTATTATATTGTAGCATAAAGGCACGAAAAATGCAAGATGCATTTTGTTTTGCTCAAAAGCAAAAAAATACAAAAAAGCACTTGACAAACGGACAAGAAAATGGTACAATATAATGCGTTAGGCGCTGGTATGGCTCAGTTGGTAGAGCAGTTGATTCGTAATCAACAGGTCGCCGGTTCGAGTCCGGCTACCAGCTCCAAAAAAGCAGGTCATTTGACCTGCTTTTTTCTATCCAATCCGAAGGATTGGCATGTAATCTCACCGCAGGTGAGTATGTAATCGCCGAAGGCGTATGGCTTCACGCGTCAGCGTGTATCCTCCTTCGGATTGATTACATTCAACACTTCGTGTTGATTCCATACCGCAGACAAGCTGCGGATTTCATACACGGCTTCGCCGTGATTTTATGAGTTGCATTTTTGTACTATGAGCTCAAAAATCCAAGTCTTATGACTTGGATTTTTTCATTTGTGCCCTAGACACATCATTATAAAGCGAAACATACAGAAAAAGAGCTTGGATCTTCACACGAACGATCCAAGCTCTTTTTTATTTACCCAAGCATAACGTCGAGCAGCATCATAACGGCAAAGCCGAGGACGATCCCCGCCGTTGCAAAATACGGATGCGCATCTTGATTTTTTTGACATTCGGGAATCAGCTCGTGTACCGCGACCAGCACCATTGCTCCCGCGGCGAACGAAAGCGCGTACGGAAGAACCGCCTCCACGTAAACGACCAGCCACGCACCGATCACGCCTGCGATCGGCTCGACCATGCCCGATGCCTGACCGTAAAAAAAGCTCCTCCTTCTTGAGAAGCCCTCTCTTCTCAAGGGTATGGAGACCGCAGCCCCCTCAGGGAAATTTTGCAGCCCGATACCGATCGCGACGGTGATAGCACCCATAAGTGCTTCTGCCTGAAAAGCACCGTTTTGCAAAACCCCAAAGGCGACGCCGACCGCCAGCCCCTCGGGTATATTATGCAGCGTAATAGAAAGGATCAGCATTATAATTCTGCCGTAGCGCGAATTTTTTCTATCCTCTGCGCTCATCAGCCTCCGCCTCGCAAGCGATACGATCTTATCACTTCCCCATATAAATAACGCGCCGAATAAAAAACCGACGGTCGCTACAATATATGCAGGCAGCCCCTGCGATTCCTCTGCGCGCTCGATGGCGGGCTGAAGAAGCGACCAAAAGCTTGCCGCGATCATAACACCGGAGGCGAATCCGAGCATAAGATTCAGGATCTTTTGATTCGGGGTCTTGAAAAAAACGACCGTTGCGGCACCGAGAGCGGTTACGAGCCACGTGCCGAGCGTTGCAAGCAACGCCATAAATACAACAGAGTTCATATGACACCTCCTCTATTATTATATTTTTTACACATATAAAACGTGTAAGGATCCTCGCGCGACAAAATAAAGAGAGCCGCAAAGAGATTTTTTCTTTTTCCTATTGACAAACGCACAATTATCCGCTATAATTAAATTGTTAAGATTTTAAGTTTTTTAACAAAGTTAACAATTTGGGAGGTACAAAATGGATACGAAGCTTTTGATCGTTGACGATGACAGAAACATTTGCGACATTTTGAAGATGTATTTTGAAAACGAAGGCTACAAGGTCAAGACGGCAAACGACGGCGCAGAGGGCGTCAGCTGCTTTAAGATGTTCGAGCCCGATCTTGTGCTTCTCGACATTATGATGCCGAAGAAGGATGGCTGGCAGGTTTGCCGCGAGATCCGCGAGGTCTCCTCCAAGCCCGTCATTATGATCACCGCTAAGGGCGAGGTTTTCGACAAGGTGCTCGGCCTTGAGCTCGGCGCAGACGACTTCATCGTGAAGCCCTTTGATATGAAGGAGCTTTCCGCAAGAGTGAAGGCAGTTCTCCGCCGCTACAACGCGCACGCGCAGAGCTCCGATGAGGAGGTCGTTAAGTTCGAGAACATCGAGATCAGCCTGCAGAGATATGAGCTGAAGCTGAAGGGCAAGAGCGTGGACGTTCCGCCCAAGGAGCTTGAGCTTCTCTACTTCCTTGCTTCCAACTGCAACCGCGTTTTCACGCGCGATCAGCTGCTGGACAAGGTTTGGGGCTTCGACTACCTCGGTGACTCCAGAACCGTGGACGTGCACGTCAAGAGACTGCGCGAAAAGCTTGAGGGCGCATCGGACAAGTGGGTGCTCAAGACGGTTTGGGGCGTTGGCTACAAGTTTGAGATCCTTGTATAAAAAGTCAATAAAAAAACGCGATCGCCACAGAGGCGGTCGCGTTTTTATATGGAACAAGCGAAGCCGATTACCAGAACTTCTCAAAATCGGGCTTCAGCATACGGCAAAGCGCCTCGAGGTAGAAATAGTCACCCCAGATGCAGCACTCGTCGATGCCAAGGTTGCCTGCGTAGTAGTAAGTACCGTGGAGGAGCAGACCGTCGTTACCGTCGCCCTCGCACGCAGCGTAATTCTCGATCAGAGAGCCCATAATAGCGTTCATTGCATCCGCGTAGCGCGCCTTATGCTCTGCATCGAGCGGCATATTCTTCAGCGCCTCGTGCAGACCGCAGACGGCAATGGATGCGGCAGAGGAGTCGCGGGGCTCACCGTCACCGTCCGAGAAGCACAGATCCCAATAAGCGACCTTATCCTCGGGAAGGCGAGCGATATAATAATCCACGATCTTGTAATACTTTTCAAGGATCTCGTCATTATGCATATACGCATAGGTGAAGGGCACGCCCGTCACACCCCAAGCCTGGCCGCGGGACCAGCAGCTCGTGTCGCTCTTACCCTGCTTGGTGCCGCCGCCCAGACGCGCGCCGGTCTCCGGATCAAAGTAGAAATTCTGGAAGGTCGAGCCATCGTCGCGAACAACCGTCTCCATCGTGGTGTTGAAATGCGCAAAGCCCTTTCTCGTGAACTCGGAATCCCCCGACGCCTTGCCTGCAAAATAAAGCAGGTTGATGTTCATCAGGCAGTCGATGATCAGACGGTAAAGCGCCTTTTGCTCGCAATTTGCCTCGCCGGCAAGCTGAATGAACTGCCCCTTCTCGCGGAAGCGATTGCCAAGCACGTTAGCGGCGGCGATCGCCTTCTCGAGATATCTCTTCTCTCCCGTGCACTTATATGCGGCAACGGTGGAAAGCGTGAAGTTAAAGCCGATATCGTGGTCACCCATACCGATCATATTGTCTACGCGGTCAATAAAGGTCTCCACCAGCTTCTTTGCATGATTCAGATACTTTTCGTCCTTGGTATAATCATAAGCAAGGAAAAGCATACCGGTGTAGAAGCACTGCGTCCAGCCGCCCTTATTGGCGCTGTGATCGTACTGACCGCCCTTGGAGGAGGAGGACGGAAAATCCTCGGTAAACTTAGCCATCAGGCCGTCAAGCTTCAGAAGCGCCTTATCCATAGCGGCCTTAAGCTTCTGCTGATCAATCGTTACGTTCGTCATTTTGATTCCCTTTCGGATCTTTCACCCTTATCGGTGAAGTATTTATCGGGAAAGAGGCGCAAAATGCGCCTCCCATTCCCTTACAAAACAATTATATTACAAAATAAAAGATATTTCAAGTGCTTTTTAAAATTTAAAGCGATCGATTCTGTTTTTCAGATCAGAACCGCCTCGGAAAGCGCCTTCTTCACTTCGTCAAGCGAAGCGCCCGAGAGATACGCCTTATCCGATACACAGATCACGGCTCTGCCGTTTTCCTCCGCGACGGGCAGCGCGCTGCCGCAGAATTCGTCCTTATACGAAAGTGCCCTTGCATCCAGAGCGAGAGAAAGCTTCCCTGCTCCCGTCTTATGCCAGAGGGTAGCGTACGCCTTACCCTCATACTCGAAGGTATAGGCGGTAATGCCTGCGGGGGTAACGGCGCGGTCATAGGGCACGAGCGCATAGCCCTCCGTAAGCTTCAAGAGCGTGTGCTCCTGCTCACGGCTGCGAAGCATCTGCTTCTGCTCCTCGGTGAGAGAGGGACGGTACTCCTCCCAACGGCGTACGACCTCAAGGTTATCCTTGGTGCGCGGATTCGCTTCGATCTCGGGAAGATCCAGAAGGATGGTGATCGGACAATCCCAGGAGGCGGCGCGGCTCGTACCGAATTCGTAGATATCCGGCTCGGTCTCCACATAATACTTCCACCAGCCGAAGTTCACGCGGGTGAAGTCCTCGCGCATATGCTTTGCCTCACGGAAGGGGAACTCGAGGATCAGCTGCTTGAAGGTATCGCAGGGGAAGATATCAAAGGCGTTGCCGCCGCTGAGCCAATGCCAGCCGAAGTGCGTTTTCGCGGCACCCTCGCAATAGAGCGTGGGCTCCTTCAGCTTTTTGATCACGCGATACTGCGCGTTGGAAACGTGGTAATCGAAGGGGGGATTTGCACCCTCGGAGCCATCCATATAGCAATAGCGGAAGCCGAGGTTATAAAGATGCGCAAGCTTATCCGCGATCTCGTCCTGCAGGGAGGAATTCTGATCGATATAAACGCTCGTGGCACCAAACTCGGAAACATCCAGCGTGCCGCCGATCTGACCGACGGGATGCTCGGTCACATTCGTTTCAAAATGGCCTCTCTTACAGCCGAGGAAGGCGTAGGGGCGCTCGGCGGTATAGCTTTCGTAATGGATCAGCTCGCCGCCGAATTGCAGCACGCGGCAATCCTCTTGCATCGGCGCATCCGCCGTGGTCTGCTCCACGTAGATCACATCATCCGTCATACCCAAGGGCTTTGCAAGGGTGTAATGACGCGTCAGATGCAGCCTGTGATCCGCGATGGGGGTGACGTAACGGCTCTCGATGCCGATATGCGTCTGAAGAAAATGGAAGCCGGGGGTGATGCCCGCATCCTTTACCTTCTTCAGAACGGCCTTCACGTCCTCATCGCCGTTCGGATAATGCTCGTTATAATCGTAATTGCCGCAATAGCGGTAGCCGCCCTTCGGCGAGCTCTTGAAAAAGCAGGTAAAATAGAAAAGAAGGTACTCCGCACCCGCCTGCTTGGCAAGCGCGATGATGCGGTCAATGGTTTCGGGATACGCGTGATAGGTCCAGAAGCTTGCGTGGTTGAGCTTACCGCTTCTGCGGCTCTGCACGCCGCGCGGCAGATCCAAGGCGATCTCCAGCGCATCGATGGCATCCAGCACGCTCTCCTTGCCCTCGGTAACGATCAGAGCGCAGGAGCAGCCGACAAGCTTGATGCCGCGTATGGCATCCGCCGTCAGCGTCAGACCGTCCGTGCCGCGCTTCGCGTGGTCGATCCTTGTTTCGGGCATCGTGCCGATCACGGCAACGGCGGCACTTTGGTCCCAGGTGCAATTGAGCCACTCGCCGAAGTTCTCCATCCGCTTCACGGGAAGCGAGAGGAGACGGAATTCCTCCACGGGCGGAATATCCATATTCAGCTTCTGCTTGGTGGTCGGACCCACGCAGAAGTCCTTATCCGTGATAATAAACTCGCCGAGGCGGAAGATGACGTATTCGTCCGCAAGCTCCACCTCCACGCGCGCGCCGAAGGTGACGAGATCGAAATGCACGACAAGCGCGCCGTTCTCGAGCGAAACGCTCCTTGCCGCAAAGGCGGTGCGCTTATTGGGATACATCAGCTTGATCTCGTTATTATAGGGGCGCAGCTCCGTCAGCGAAAAGATGGGCATTCTCTCATCCGTATCCAGAAGCTCTCGGCCGCTCGCCTTCAGAATAAGGCTCTCGCAAACGGCGTTTTTATCAAAGGTCAGCGCAAAGTGACGGTTTTCGATCACGATGCTGCCGTTTTCCTTTGCATACATTCTTTTTTCTTCAGACATTTTTGAAGTTCCTTTCGTTTGGAAGCTTACATCAGATCCTCAAAATAGCCGTGGTACTCAAACTTCACGTTGCTCTTCGGGAAGAGGAACTGATACAGCTCGGTGCAGTATTCGTCCGTCATCGAGGCGATATAGTCGATGACGATCTGGTTTTGCTCGGTATCAAGATACGAGCCGTCCTTAGCGCCGTAATGGTTATTCATAACGAAATCGATATGGTGCTTGAAGATAGGCGAGCTCTTCTTCCCTTCCCTCAGATCCTTCAGCATCTGCAGATAGAGCCGCTGCATCACGGGCTTCACCGTTTCATCCAGCACTCTCTCCACCTTCTCGATCTTATAGATCTGACGGTAGTTGATACGCTTTGCCTCGCGAAGGCCCGCGTAATGCTCGGCATCCATCGTGATGTAGGGCTTGCCGTAGCTGTGCTCGATGATATTGACCATCAGATTGTTGATGATCTCGGGATTGACCGTGCCGATCGCAGAGCCCTCGATATCCGTCGGCGACTCGACGAGCTTCGCCTTCTGTGCATCCAGGCGGTCACGCCCAAGGTATGCGATAATGTCGCAGACGCGCACCACGCAGCCCTCCAGCGTGGAGGGGATGATGCGGACGATGCCGCTCTCGTCGGTATAGCACTCCTCCACCATTCGGTCGAAGGCTGCAAAATCCGTCATCGGCACGGGGCGGTATTCACTCATCTCAAACTCGCCGTTGTGCGTGATGATGCCGTTGAGGGTATCCAGGGTGATATTCAGAGGAAAGATGCCGTCCAGTACGCGCACGCTATGCACGTTATGGTTGAAAAAGCGACCGGTCTCTGCGCGGTATATCTCGCCGATATAGCGCTCGCCCGCGTGCCCGAAGGGGGTATGCCCGATATCGTGCCCAAGCGCGATCGCCTCGATCAGATCCAGGTTCAGATTCAGAACCGAGCCGATCGAGCGCGCAAGGCGCGAAACGAGCTGCACGTGAAGCGCGCGGCGCGTGATATCGTCATTCTTATAAAAGGAAAAGACCTGCGTTTTATCCGTATAGCGGTTGTAGTACGGGCTATGCATGATCTTATCCACGTCGCGCAGATACGCGGGGCGCCAGATGGACTCGCGATCCTGCTCGGGATTGCGGCGCAGGGCATCCGCGCTCTTTGCCGCAAAGCAAGGGCGCGTGCCGTCCTTTATATCCTGCTCGATACGCTGCGTGACCTCGGGAGAGAGCTTTTCATATTTCGACATGCCAAAAACCTCTTTTTTCAAAGTTTTTTCTATCTTTAGTTTACCATATTTTTCTATTGCCGTCAAGATATTTTTTCAGCGCTGTCAACTCTATTATACACAACAGAGAGCGCATTGTATTTGAATAATCTTTTCATTTATTTGCACAATCGTGAATTTATTTAAAAAAGTCCTCCGAATGTGGGGACTTTTTATTATATAATGAAAAAACAGAGGTATACCCTGAGGCATACCTCTGTTTTTTTTCAAAGCTCTATGAAGCTCAGCTGAGCGGAACGTCGATGATCGGAAGATTGATCCCGGGCTTGCCGCCGGACTGAGTGCCCTGACTGCCGGCAGGATCGCCGTTTGCATTATCAAGGATCAGCAGCGTTGCGATCAGACCCGCAGCCACGACGACAAGACAAAGAACAAAGATCAGCTTTGCCTTGATGCCCTTGCGCTTGGGTCTCATAGACGACTTTTTCATACCGTTTTTCCTCTTTTCTTTCAGAATGAAGGGAGCGCGGAAAAATTACTTGCTGAGTCTCTCCTCAAGAGCGGCAAGCTCCTCGTACAGCTCGGCGGGAACTCTCTCGCCAACCTGCTTATAGAACTCGTGAATGCCCTTGCAATCCTCGAGCCAAAGCTCCTTATCTACGGAGAGAAGGCCCTTCAGAGTGTCAATGGAGATATCGAGACCCTCGATGTTGATATCCTCTGCCTTGGGAACGAAGCCGATGGGCGTGCTGACTGCATCTACCTTATCCTCGCAGCGAGCCAGGATCCACATAAGAACACGCATATTGTCACCGAAGCCGGGCCAGATGAAGTGACCCTCATCATCGGTTCTGAACCAGTTCACGTGGAAGATCTTGGGAGCATTTGCGGCAGCCTTGCCCATCTTGAGCCAGTGTGCCCAATAATCACCCATATCATAGCCAACGAAGGGACGCATTGCCATAGGATCGCGGCGAACCACACCAACCGCACCTGCTGCGGCAGCGGTGGTCTCGGATGCCATAATGGAGCCTACGAACACGCCGTTCTGCCAGCCGGTGGACTGGTAAACCAGCGGAGCGGTCTTTGCGCGGCGGCCGCCGAATACGATCGCGCTGATCGGAACACCTGCGGGATCGTCAAACTTATCGGAGATGCAGGGGCAGTTTGCTGCCATTGCGGTAAAGCGGGAGTTGGGATGAGCGGCGTAGGTGGACTTATCCTTCTTATCGAACTTGGATGCATCCCAGGGCTTGCCGGTCCAGTCGATCGCCTTCTTGGGAAGATCGTTGTTAAGGCCCTCCCACCAAACGGTATTGTCCTCAAGATTGTGGCATACGTTGGTGAAGATGGTGTCACGCATAGCGGTGTGCAGCGCGTTGGGGTTGGACTTCTCGTTGGTACCGGGAGCAACGCCGAAGAAGCCGTTCTCGGGGTTTACTGCCCAGAGCCTGCCGTCCTTGCCGACACGGAGCCAAGCAATATCGTCACCCACGCACCAAACCTTATAGCCCTGATTCTTATACAGTGCGGGAGGAATGAGCATTGCCAGGTTGGTCTTACCGCAAGCAGAGGGGAATGCGGCGCTGATATACTTCACCTCGCCCTGAGGATTCTCAATACCGAGGATGAGCATATGCTCTGCCATCCAGCCCTCCTTGCGACCGAGGTAGGAGGCAATACGGAGAGCGAAGCACTTCTTACCGAGAAGAACGTTACCGCCGTATGCGGAGTTAACGCTCCAGATGGTGTTATCCTCGGGGAAGTGGCAGATGTAGCGGTTCTCGGGATCGACCTGCGCGCAAGCGTGCAGACCCTTGATGAAGTCCGCCTTATCGCCGAGAGCCTCAAGAACGTTCAGACCTACGCGGGTCATAATAAGCATGTTCAGAACAACGTAGATAGAGTCGGTAAGCTCAATGCCGTACTTTGCAAAATCCGAGCCGACAACGGACATGGAGTAAGGAATCACGTACATCGTCTTGCCGGTGTAAGAGCCCTTGTAAAGCTTGGAAAGCTTTGCGTAGCACTCCTTGGGATCCATCCAATAGTTGATGTTACCCGCATCCTCCTTCTTAGAGGTGCAGATGAAGGTCCTGTCCTCCACACGGGCTACGTCGTTCACAGCAGTTCTGTGAAGGTAGCAGTTGGGAAGCTTCTCCTCATTGAGCTTGAAAAGCTCACCGGTCGCAAGCGCCTGCGCGCGCAGTGCCTCAGCCTGCTCCTCGGAGCCATCGATGAGAACGATGTTCGCAGGATTTACCATCTCTGCCATCTCAGCGATCCACTCATTGACAAACTTATTGCTTGTTACGTTGGTGTTCATTCGTATATCTCCTCTTTTTTTTATTAACTCGTTATCACTTTGGAAAATTCGCTTCAATTTATATAATATGGGAAGAAGCCAAACTTTCCACAATAAGATTATATCATATAGTTTTGAATTTTTCAAGAACAAACGAAAATAATTTTTAAATTATATAAAACGACAGATGCACGCATTTTTTCACCGCATTTTTTGTCTCTGTTCCCTATTCTTTTAGCGGACAGAACAAGAAAATGCACCCGCCGCGCCTCTTTTGACATTTTTTCACATTTTGCGAGGAGGGTCGGTTTTTGCGGACAGGGGTCGATGGGTGTCGTTTCGAATGAAAAATTGGTTATTTTTACCATTTTACAAAAGATAACTTTGTCAATTCTTTTGCATCATTCCCTCTTGATTTTCTATGGTAAATTATGGTAAAATTATATTGCTTCCAAAATTTACCAAATTCACAACCGTTTCAAACAAAAAGGAGAAGAAAAATGGAAAACAATGCAAAAATTTTGATCTGTACCGAAAATGCCGACGAAAGAAAGGCGCTCGAGGGCGGCCTTCGAAAGCACGGCTTTTACTGCGTGGATACCCAGGGTGAGAGTGAAAAAGCGCTTTCGCTTCTCGAAAAGAACGGCTACGATGCCGTGATCCTCGATCTTTGGATGACAGGGACGGACGGCATTGCCTTCATCCGTGCCGCTTGCGCGATGGAGCTCGGAAAGCGCCCCGCCTTTATCCTGCTCTCCCCCGTCAACAAGCCCTCGGTCCTGATCGAGGCAACCGAGGCAGGCGCGGATCTTTGCCTTCTCAAGCCCGTGGAGCTCTCCTCACTGATCGGGCACATCCGCTCGCTTTCGAGGGATCGGGATACAAAAGCAAAGATCCCCGACCGAGAGGCAGGGGATCTCGAGGCGCAGGTAACGAAGGTGATCCATCAGATCGGCGTCCCTGCGCATATCAAGGGCTATCAGTATCTTCGCTTCGCCATTCTGATGACGATCGACGACAGCGACGTCATCAACTCGGTGACGAAGGTGCTTTATCCTACGGTTGCGAAAAAGTATCAGACAACGACCTCGCGCGTAGAGCGCGCCATCCGACACGCCATTGAGGTCGCGTGGGACAGAGGCGACGTGGACACGCTGAACTCCTACTTCGGCTACACGATCCAGAACTCGCGCGGCAAGCCGACGAACTCGGAATTCATTGCGATGATCGCAGACAATCTCCGCTTGAAATATAAATATTCTACGGTTTAATCCTTGGCAGAAGTCTTATGAGCCTTCGTCAGGCAGGTGAATGCCATCTCTTCTCCGTCCGTGATCATAACCACCGTTCCGTGAAGATCGGTGCGCAGGATCTCAGCCCGCGCGCCGCCGAGACGGTCAAGCACCGTCCTGTGCGGATGGCCGTAGCTGTTATTCACGCCGCAGGAGATGAGAGCAACGCTCGGAGAAACGAGCGAGAGGAACGCCTGCGAGGTGGAGCTGCCCGAGCAGTGATGACCGACCTTCAGAACGTCGGCATCCAGCTTATCGGTGTTCTTATATTTTTCTACCATCTCCTCCTCGGAGACCGTCTCTGCGTCTCCCGTAAAGAGGACGCTTCTCTTCCCGAAATCGAGGCGCAGGACCACGCTCGAATCGTTCAGATCCTCGTATTCCTCCCGAAGCGCGCCAAGGATCTCAAAGGTAGCGCTGCCGAGGGTGTAGGTATCGCCCGCCTCCGCGGGGATGACGTTGACCTCGTTATCCTCAAGAGCATCGAGGGTCTTTTCATAGGTTTTCGAGGTGTGCGGCTGCTTTGAGATGATGCAGTTCTTCACGTCAAAGGTATTGATCACTTCGGGCGCACCGCCGATATGATCGCCGTGCGCGTGCGTCAGAACGAGGTAATCGATCGTCTCGACACCGCGCTCCTTCAGGTACTTAAGCATATAAGCCTTATGCTCATCGTTCGGATAGTTTCCCGCATCGATCAGCATCACCTTATCACCGTCGAGAATGAGAGCGGCATCCGCCTGATCGACGTCAATAAAGTGGATCGATATCTCCCCCGCCTTCGCAACGGGCACGTCGGGAACACCGTCCTCCCCGCTCTCTCCCGGAATGGTGATGACCGGATCGAAGGGATCGCCGCCTCCAAGGGGCGGGATCGGAAGCTCGCAGCTCACCAGCGAGAAAAGAAGCGTGCATATAAGAAGGATGTACGGTAGTAGCTTTAAGGTTCGCTTCATTTGGATCTCCATTCTGTCGCCTATGGCGACCGCACGAAAGTGGATGCGTGAAAATCGGTATATCGGTCATTTCACGCCGATTCAGTTAAAATAGCGCCGTCCCTCCATTGCGCGGTAGAGCGTTACCTCATCGGCATACTCAATATCGCCGCCGACGGGAATGCCGTAGGCAAGGCGGGAAACATAGATGCCCGAGGGCTCAAGGATACGCGCAAGATACGCCGCCGTGGTATCGCCCGCGGGGGTGGGATTGGTGGCAATGATGACCTCCTTGACCTCCCCTGCCTCGATACGGGCGAGCAGCTCCTTGATCCTCAGCTTATCGGGCGTGACATTATCCAGAGGCGCGAGCGCACCGCCGAGCACGTGATAGGTGCCCTTGTAGCCGCGCACCTTCTCCATGACCATAACGTCCTTGGGATTCTCCACGACGCAGATCACGCTCCTGTCTCTATCCTCATCCGCGCAGATATCACAGATATCGCCCGTGCAAAGCCCCTGACAGATCGGGCAGGTATGCACGTCGCGCTTCGCGCCGAGGATCGCGTCCGCAAAGCGTGCGGCCTCCTCCTCCGAAAGCTCAAGCGTGGCAAAGGCGTAGCGCGCGGCGCTCTTCCCTCCCACACCCGGCAAGCGGCGGAACTCCTCGATCAGACGGCGGATGGGTGCAATATATTCTGCCATACGGATCAGAAGAGGCCGGGCATACCCATGCCCAAGCCGCCGATGCTGCCCGTGATCTTCTGCATCTCCTCAGCGGAGATCTTCTCGACCTTACCGATCGCCTCGTTCATAGCGGCAACGATCAGATCCTCCAGCGTTTCGATATCATCGGGATCCACGATCTCCTCGGCGAGCTTCACGGAGAGGATCTGCTTCTTACCGTTGATGCGCACGTTCACGACACCGCCGCCTGCGGAAACCTCATACTCGGCAGCCTCCAGCTCCTCCTGCTTCGCCGCCATATCCTCCTGCATCTTCTGCGCCTGCTTCAGCATCGACTGCATATTGGCAGGACCGCCGCCCATTCCCTGAGGTAATCTAACTTTCATCGTATTTATCTCCTTAATTTTTATTTCAAAATTCAAAAGCTTTCCAGCTCGCCCGCAAAGCTGACGGCCGCACCGTCGCTTTTTTCCTTAATATTCAAAACGAGCCTTGCCATAGGAATATCCTCCACCTCTGCGATCGCGCCCTTGACGAGCGTGATATCCTCTGCCGAGGCGATCAGGCTCTTGGCAAAGAAGGGCTTCATGATCACGGTGAAGGTATCACCGAGCCTTTCCACGCGCGCGCCGAAGAATTTTGCGGAAAGCGGACGCTTCAGCTCGCCGATGCGTCGGGTGGCCTTGGGGACGCTCTCCAGCTCGATGCGCTGGAGCTGGGCGTCGGAGTGGCTCAGCTCGTAGGTCTCCCACAGGCGGTCCAGGATCTGCTTTTCCTCCATAGCAGAGGTGGCGATTTTCTGCTCCAGCTTGGAAGCGGCGCGCTCCAGATTCAGCAGAGTCTCGTTCATCTCCTGGCTGGCGCGGCTCTTGGCGGATCGCTCAGCCTCCAGCTCCAGTTTCTCCCG
>JAGBBQ010000095.1 GCA_017938425.1 Clostridia bacterium
CCCTGCGCGCGCCGAAGCGCCAGCTGCGCCTCTGGCTGCCCGATCAGACGCCCGAGACCGTGCGCGCCGCGCTTGCGGATATGAAGGAGGAGAGCGCGTACGACCATTTGGCAAACGAGGGCTTTGCGCGTACCTATATCGACTGGCTCTACGGCGTGAATCTGACGCGCTTTGCCACCATTCGCGCAGGCACGCTGTTGCGCGTCGGCCGTGTGATCGTTCCGATTGTGCGTGCGATCTACGACCGCGATATGGAGATACGAAACTTCTCGCCCGAGACCTACTATATGCTTCGCAGCCGCGAGACGAATGCGGGCGAGGTGCTGGAGCTTTGGGGGAAGGAAAAATTCTCAAAGGATGCGCTGGAAAAATGCCTGGCGCTGGCGGAAAGCTACAATGCGACGGGCGCGGTCGTCACTTCCGTAAAAAACAAGCAGGACCGCATCCCCGCAGGAAAGCTGTATTCGCTTTCCGCTCTGCAGAACGTGCTGGGAAAAAAATATAAGATGAGCATGGCGGAGAGCCTTGAGATCGTGCAGAAGCTGTACGAGGAGGGGTATCTCACCTATCCGAGAACCAACTCGGAATACCTCGCCACGGCGGAAAAGGATAAGATCCGCGCCATTCTTTCGGGTGTGGCAAAGCTCGGCTATCCCGTGAAATTCAAGGACTCTAAATATATTTTCGACGACTCTAAGATCGAGTCGCATTCGGCTCTGACGCCGACCTATAAGATCCCCGATACAGCGAAGCTCTCCGAAAAGCAGAAGCAGGTGTACGGCACGGTGATGCGCCGCTTTGTTGCGGTGTTCTGCGCCGAGGAGTGCCTTGCGGATAAGAGTGAGATTCATATCGCGGTCGGTGATCTGGAGACCTTCGTTCTGAAGGGAACGGTCATCCGCCAGGCAGGCTGGACGAAATACGACGATTATTCGCAAAAGGATAAGCTTTTGCCCGCGCTCTCGGAGGGGGATGCGGTGAATATCCGCTTTGAGCCCGCCGAGAGGCAGACCACGCCACCGAAGCACTATACCATCGAAACGCTCAACAATTATCTGAAGAATCCCTTCAAGGACGATAAGGCGAAGGCCAAGGAGCTGGAGCAGAGCGGCGAGGTCGACGATGCGGAGGACTATAAGGCGATCTTCGAGGGACTCGAGCTCGGCACGGAGGCTACGCGCACGGGTATTATCGATAACGCGCGCAAAAGCGGCTATATCGAGCTGAAGAAGGACGTGTATTCGATCCTTCCGGGCGGTGAGCGGCTGATCCATTCGCTCGAGCGGCTCGGCATCCGTATGGATAAATATAAGACCAGCGAGATGGGTAAGGCGCTGAAGAGCGTGTACCGCGGCACGATGACGGTCGAGCAGAGCGTGGCACTTGCCAAGGGCGAGATCGGGCGCATCTTCGAGGAGGGCAGGAAAAACGAATTGCCCCCCGAGGATACCGGCGCTCTCGGCGAAATTATGGGGCGCTGCCCGAAGTGCGGAGCCAACGTCATCCGCGGCAACCGTGCCTACGGCTGTATGGGCTATAAGGACGGCTGCGACTTCAAGGTGGGGCTGACCATCTGCGCGAGAAGCATCCCCAAAACCGCGGTGCAGGCACTGCTGGCTACGGGAAAGACCCCGAAGCTGCGCGGCTTTATCTCCAAGACCGGCCGCCCGTTTGACGGCGCGCTCGTGATCCGTGACGGCGAGGCGGTGTTTGACTTCGCCAGACCGAAGGAGGAGAAGCCCGAGAAGGAGAAAAAGAAGGACGCTCCGAAGAGACGGACGAAGAAAAAAGAAGAAAACGGCGTATAATGCAAACAAATGCTTGCAAATGCGCCGTTTTTTGTTTGTAATGCGTGTCAAAGCATTATATCATATGCTTTCGCAGCTTCTCGATCGCTCCCTTTTCAAGACGGGAGACCTGTGCCTGGCTGATGCCGATCTCGGCAGCGATCTCCATTTGCGTGCGCCCCTTGTAGAAGCGCAGGGCGATGATGCCCATCTCGCGCTCGTTCAGCTTTCCGAGCGCCTCCTTTAAGGAAATGCTTTCCACGAAGGCGGCGTCTCCCTCCTCCTCGTCACCGAGCTGGTCGATCACGAACATCGAGTCCTCGCCGTCGTTATACACCGAGTCGTAAAGCGACATCGGCTCCACGATCGCCTCCATCGCGCGGCTGACCGCCTTCGGATCCTCGCCGAGGATCCGTGCGATCTCAGCCGTGGTGGGATCGCGCCCCTCCTTATGGCAGACCTCCTCGCGCACCTGCAGCGCGCGGTAGGCAAGATCGCGCAGGCCGCGGGAGACGCGCAGGGCGTTGTTGTCGCGCAGGTATCTTCGCACCTCGCCGAGGATCATCGGAACGGCGTAGGTGGAGAAGCGCACGTTCAGCTCGGTGTTGAAGTTATCGATCGCCTTGATCAGCCCTACGCAGCCGACCTGAAACAGATCGTCGATCTGCTCCTTTTTAGAGGAAAAACGGCCGATCACGCTGAGAACGAGCCTTAGATTTCCGATCACGAGGGCGTCTCTTGCCGCCGCGCTTTTCTCCTCGTGCACCTGCCGCAGCAGCGTTTGCTTTTCCTCCTCGGTCAGCGTTTTGAGGGATGCGGTGTTCACGCCGCAGATCTCAACCTTACCTTTTCGCAATGCCTTTTGCCTCTTTTCCATCGGGCTTTGCCGATATGAAAAGTATTGCCGGGAGCGGCAAAAATATGCGCTCCCGGCGGCTTAGCAAATATTGGTTTTTATTATGCAAGCGGCTTGCCCTCGCCGTCAAAAAGCGGCAGGGGTGCAAGGTATGTGATATCCTTTCTTCCGATGGCATCGCCCTCGGCAAGGATCGCCATACGTCCGACGATCTCGCCGCCCGAAAGCTCCACGAGCTTCTCCAGCGCGTGCAGGGATTCCCCCGTGCTGATCACGTCGTCCACGATAAGAACGCGCTTGCCCTTCATAAATTCGGCGTCCGCCCCGTCGATATAGAGCGTCTGTCTTGCGGAGGTGGTGATGGACTGCACCTCGCAGGCGACCACGTCCTTCATATAAAGCTTCACTGCCTTGCGCGCAAGGATGTAGCGGTTTCTTCCGCTCTCGCGGCACATCGCGTGAATAAGAGGGATGCCCTTCGATTCCGCGGTGATCATTACGTCGTGCGCGGGTGCCTTTTCATAGAGCGCCTTGGCGCAGCGCTCGGTCAGCTCCACGTCACCGAAGAGCACGAAGGCGCCGATATAAAGATTTTCCCCTATGGGGCAAAGCGGCAGATCTCTCGTAAGGCCAGCAACCTTTAAATTGTATACCATATCCGTTGATTCTCCTGTTGGATCAGATTATTTACAAGAATTAGTATACAACATTCTTTGCCTTTTTGCAAGCCTTAAGAAGAAAAATCTGCCAAACTCTCAAAAAATTCTCAGGCGTAAAAATCGTGATGACCGATCGTAAAGCGGTAGGGACGGTTGTTCGGCACCCAGAGGGAGACCGAAATGCGAGGCTCGAGGAAAAACAGGATCTCACCCGAGACGCTGTAGCCCTCGAGGCAGATCTTTGCCGCCGTCACCGAGGTGGCATAGGGGGGGTTGTAGATGCTGCCGTCCTTTACGGGGCTGAACTGCACGCCGTAGCGGCGGTCGAAGATCACGCCGTAGACCGTGTTCGGATAAAGAGGCGAGCGCATGCGGTTCAGCACTACGTTGCCGACGGCGATCTGCCCGAGAAGCGGCTCTCCTTGGCTCTCCGCGCTGATGATGCGCGAAAGCCAATAGAGGCTATCCTTATTATAGTATTGCTCGGCGGGCAAAAGATAGCTTTCCTCCCCCTCGAGGGAAACGCTGCGCGTACCGTTATCCCAGCCGACCGAAACGCCCATCACCCTCGCCGCCGTGCGGATGGGAAGATACATCCTTCCGTCGCTCATAACGACTGCGGGTGTCAGCGTATAAAGCGCGCGGCCGTTGGCGTACACCACGTGGCCGCCGTCACGCACGAGCATCGTCAGTCCCTCGTCGGTCACGGTCGCCTCACGCAGGGCGGCATCGTAGGTAATGCTTGCCTCCGTCAGCGCCTCCGTGAAGCTTCGCAGAGGTATGTAGGTCGTTTCGTGAATGAGCAGCCCGTCAAGGATGCGAGCGCCGTTTAACAGGATCGGTATGCGCGCATAAGCCGATACGCTCTTGTTTTCCACCTTCTTCGGCGTAAGCTCGGTCTTCCTTGCCGCCGCAGCGGTGGGAAGCGCGGTCAGCATAAGGAAGGTAAGACAGAAAAAGAGCCCTAAAAATTGATGAAATGCTTTCTTCATAAATCTCCTTTCTTCGTGGATTTGCGATAGGCGGCGCGATAAAGGCGGATGCGCCGCCTATGAAAACATCCTACCATTTTGTTCGGATCTGTTCAAGGAACAATATTTGGAAGGATCGGAGAAAAAAGGAAAGAGGGGCGCTTTTGCGTTTGCGCAAAAAAAGAGCGACCCGCAAAAAGCAGGTCGCTCGGTGGTTTTTGAAAATTATTCGTTGACTTCCTCGGATACGGTATCCTCAAGCTCAACGTTGTTGCTCTTCTTATAGAAGATAGCGCCGATACCCATAATAACGGCGAATACAATGAGGTAGAAGAGGATGGGGAAGGCGAACTTGCCCGCTGCCGCTGCGGTCTTATAGGGCTGCACGCCGTGTGCGTAGAAGGCAGCGAAGATCATAAATGCGGAAGCGATGGTAGCAAGGATGGGCATTACGAGGTTACGGAACTTGTCTTCCTTGCCGTACTTGATCGCGAACATAATGAATACGGGGATATAGAAGGCATAGATCGTAACGATCGGGATCTCGGAGGAGTCGAAGGTGAAGAGACCGAAGATGGAGCTCGTAAGATTTGCGCCGTAGAAGTAGAAGAGCCAAGCGCCGCAAACCAGAAGGCCGATCCAAGCGGAGTTGGAGGGCATGTTGGTAGCGGGGCTGATCTCAGCCATCGTCTCGGAACGGGGACCCTGACGGCGAACGCCCATCGCGTACATACCGCGGGAGCATCCGACGGTCAGACCGTTCAGAGTGCCAAGGCAGGAAATAACGACGAAGAGGTTCAGGACCACAGCGCCGGCATTGCCGAACAGACCCTTGAAGCCGACGGTTGCGCCGTTCGTCATAAGCTGATCCACGGGCGCTGCGCCTGCAAGACCGATGAAGTAAAGAACGTAGATACCGACGATGATGATACCGCCGAAGAGCAGTGCCAAAGGCAGGTTGCGCTTTGCGTTCTTCAGCTCGGCGTTGATGGAGGTAGCAACGATCCAGCCCTCGTATGCGAATACGGTCGCGATGATCGCGGCGAAGAGACCGCCGCCCTGTGCAACGTCACCCGCAATGGCACCGGAGAAGGCCTTCACGGTATTGCCGTTGATGAGACCTGCGATCGTGCCGACGATAGCGACGAGGCAAAGGGGAATGAGCTTGATCGCGGTGGTACCGACCTGGAACTTACCTGCGATCTTGGGTGCAAGTGCGTTCATAGCGAAGATAGCACAGAGATAGAAGCAGGCAAGAGCGATGCAAAGACCGCTTGCGATCAGATCGTCGTTACCGGTGAAGAGTACCAGCGTGTAGCGTGCGGATACCCAAGCGAGAACGCTCGTCATACCGGGATAGTAGATCGTGATCATGAACCAGGACAGGAAATAAGCGTATCCCTTGCCGCAGGTTGCCTCTGCGTAGTCAACCACGCCGTTGACCTTCTGGAACTTCATAGCGAAGCCTGCGAAGGTGATAGCGCAGATGATCATGATCGCACCGCCGATGATCCAGGCGAGAATGCCCGTGCCAAGGTTGCCGTTCGTTGCGTTCAGGATGTTCTGACCCTTGAAGAACACGCCCGAGCCGATAACGATGCCGATAACCATGGCGATCGCGGTAAACAGACCGTACTTTTGAGTAAGTTTGTTTTCCATTTTTGTTTCTCCTAAATTTATAAAAAATATTCTCTCGGAATAAAGAGACGAAGAAAAATGGGAGAGGATTGCAAAGAAATTAACTAAAATGCAAAAGTGATTTGTTCATATTTTGTTAAATATAACGAAATTATATTCACACACGCGCGGTTAAATAAACAAAATAGGCACCAAAAAAACGGTGCCTATTTTTAAATAAATGGTGACTCGTACGGGAATCGAACCCATGTTTCAGCCTTGAGAGGGCCGTGTCTTAGCCGCTTGACCAACGAGCCGGGATTGCCTTGCTCGAATATTCTATCACAGGTTTTTCGTTTTGTCAAGCCCTTTTTTAAAAATATTTCGGCATTTTTTTGAAATTTGTTGATTTTTCACCCGAAAAATGATACAATGGGAGAGAATTGTATTCATTCAAATAATATAAAGGGGAAATAAGATGAATCTCGACGCATTGAATCCGCAGGTTTTGGCGGTATTGCTTTTGGATAAGGGGATCGCGCAGGCGCAAAGCCGCTTTGCCGAGGCGCGTGCCATCTTCGTGCTCTCGGGGGATCTGGCGATCGAATGCGACGGCGCCGTAACGCATATGCGCCCGGGCGCGTTCTGCTATCTGCCGCCATACTGCGCCTTTGCCGCAAGATCCAAGCACGTGCGTGCCGTAGCGGTGCGCTTTTTGCCCGAATACGGCAAGGAGAGCGAGCCCTCGGAGCGCGGCGCTCTCTTCGTGGAGGATATGGCGGGGGAGAGGGAGACCTTTCTTTCCATGTGCGATATTTATAATTCCTCCGCATCCGACCGTATGCCAAGGCTCTCCGCAATGCTCAAGCTCTTGCTGCTCGGCGCCCTGAGCAGCGAGGGGGAGGATGCCCTGCCTGCCGCAATGGCGGCGAATCTCGATTCCTATATCCGCGAGAATATGGCGGACGATATTTCCAATACCGAGCTGGGCGCGGTCTTCGGCTATCATCCCTTCTACGTCAGTCAGATGCTCAAAAAGAAGCTCGGCATCACCCTAAAGCAGTACGTGATCGCCTACCGCCTGCGCACGGCTTGCAGCCTTCTTGCCACAACGGAGAAGACCACGGCGGAGATCGCGGAGCTGACGGGATTTACAGATGCTTCCTATTTTACCAAAACCTTTAAGTCCTCCTTTGGAAAAACGCCGAAGGAATATCGTAACGAAAACAAGATAGAAACCCTTTAATTTGACAATAACTATTTACATATAGGATGTTATATGAAGAAAAACGATGTGTTATATCTCGAGATTGAGGATCTGAATAATCTCGGCTTCGGCGTCGCCCGCGTGGATGGAAAGGCCGTTTTTGTCAGCGGCGCCGTGACGGGCGATACGGTGGAGGGGCAGATCATTAAGGTGAATGCGTCCTATTGCATCGCCATTATGAAAAGGCTTGTTTCTCCCTCTCCTCTTCGCGCCGAGGGCCGATGCCCCTATCCTGCCTGCACCGCCTGCGCGTATAAGAATATCGGCTACGAGCATGAAAAGAGGACCAAGCGCGAGAACGTGCGCGCCTCCTTTAAAAAGTCGGGGCTTTCCGAGATCGAGGTGCTCGACGTGCTCTCCACGGACGTGACCGAGGGCTACCGTAACAAGGCGCAGTATCCCGTGGGGCTGGATGCCAAGGGCGAGCTCGTTCTCGGCTTCTATGCGCCGAAGAGCCATAGCGTGAAGGAGGCGGCAGCCTGCCCTCTGCAGCCCTCGATCTTCTCCGAGATCCTTGCCTTTTTGCGCGTGTTCTTTAAAAAGCACGCCTATACCGTATACGATGAGAAAAGCGGCAAGGGGCTGCTTCGCCACGTCTATCTTCGCTACGGTGAAACGAGCGGCGAGGTGCTCGTGACTCTCGTCGTCAACGGCGCATCCGTCCCGGCAGAGGAAGCGCTCGTGAGGGAGCTTACCGCGGCGTTTCCGACGGTGGTTGGTGTTCTTCTCAACGAAAACCGCGAGAATACCAACGTCATCCTCTCGGATACCTACCGCACGCTCTTTGGCAGAGATTATATCGTGGATACCCTTGCAGGCGTAACGCTGGAGATCGCCGCAGGTGCCTTCTATCAGGTCAACCGCGCCGCCGCCGAGCTTTTGTACGGCGAGGCAAAGCGCCTCGCGAGGCTGAAAAAGAGTGATCTGCTTCTCGATCTTTATTGCGGCACGGGCGCGATCGGGCTCTCGATGGCAAAGGACGTGCGCGAGCTGATCGGCATTGAGATCGTGCCCGAAGCGGTGGAATGCGCCAAGCGCAACGCGGCAGCCTCGGGCATCGAAAACGCATCCTTCTTCGTCGGTGATGCCGCCGATGCGGAGAAGATCTTGGAGAACGCCGAGCGTGCGCGCGGTGAAAAGCTCTCTCCCGACGTCGTGATCTTAGATCCGCCGCGCAAGGGCTGCGATGCGGGGCTGCTTTCCTTCGTTGCCTCGCTTTCCCCGCGCACGGTCGTCTACGTCTCCTGCAATCCCGACACCCTTGCCCGCGACGTTGCTCTCCTTGCGCCGCTGGGCTATACGACCGATAAAGTACGGCCTGTGGATCTTTTCCCGGGGACGGGGCATGTCGAGTCCGTCCTGTGTCTCACACGACGCGACTCGAATTAGGTTTGCCTGACGGCAAAATGATGTGCCTTCGGCAAAGATGTCGCTTCGCGAACGATGTTTCGCTGTCGCGAAAACGGAGAAGACAGGCAAACCTACATCATTTGGCGGAGCC
>JAGBBQ010000096.1 GCA_017938425.1 Clostridia bacterium
CTCGCTCTCCCAGAACCTGCGCA
Organism: Clostridia bacterium; assembly: GCA_017938425.1. Lineage (GTDB taxonomy): Bacteria > Bacillota > Clostridia > Oscillospirales > CAG-272 > UBA1740. The sequence continues at coordinate 24 of JAGBBQ010000096.1, forward strand.
ACATCGCCACGCTGCTCGTGCGCAAGCGCGTCTACCTCGTCCCCTTAAAGCAGGACGATCCCACCAGCAAGCCCCACTCCCTCGTCGCGGACTTCTCGCGCATCCCCGATGCGCTCGCCGCGGCGCTCGACGAGCGCCAGCTGCGCCCGCTCTTTGAATAAAACGCATCCATAAACAAAAAACACCCTCCTCGGGCAAAGCTAAGGCGCGGGGCCTCCAAAAAACGGAAGCCCCGCGCTTTTTATGATCATTATTCTCGCGAGTACGAGTGCAGCAATACGAGGGTATTGCAAACGAGCAATCGTGGGAAGAGGCCAAAAATTCTAAGCGCCACCGCCAAACCGCACTGTCTGCGGCGCAACGAAATTTTGAATGTATTTGTTCGATCGTGAGCGAAGCAATACGAAGGTATTGCGAGCGAGAGATCGGGCAAAGACGCCAAAATTACTAAGCGCCACAAACCTCGGGCAACGAATTTTTGAGCATATTCTCGCGAGTACGAGTGCAGCAATACGAGGGTATTGCAAACGAGCAATCATGGGAAGATGCCAAAAATTCTAAGCGCCAAAAACCTCGGGCAACGAATTTTTGAGCATAGTCTCGCGAGTACCAGTGCAACAATACGAGGGTATTGCGAGCGAGAGATCGGGCAAAGACGCCAAAATTACTAAGCGCCACCATAAAATAGTACCGTCTGCGGCGCGACGAAATTTTGAATGTATTTGTTCAATCGCGAGCGAAGCAATACGAGGGTATTGCAAACGAGCAATCATGGGAAGATGCCAAAAATTCTAAGCGCCAAAAACCTCGGGCAACGAATTTTTGAGCATAGTCTCGCGAGTACGAGTGCAGCAATACGAGGGTATTGCAAACGAGCAATCGTGGGAAGATGCCAAAAATTCCAAGCGCCACCATAAAATAGTACCGTCTGCGGCGCGACGAAATTTTGAATGTATTTGTTCAATCGCGAGCGAAGCAATACGAGGGTATTGCGAGCGAGAGATCGGGCAAAGACAACAAAATTTCTATGCGCCACCAACTATCCTTTAACAGAGCCGGCGGTAATCCCTTCGATGATATAGCGTTGAGCAAAAAGGTAAAAGGACAGAATCGGGAGGATGGCCAGTATCAGCATTGCCATCAGACCGCCGAGATCGACGGCACCGAAGGCGCCTTGCATCGCAAGCTCGATGGCGACGGGAACGGTTTTGTTCTTATCACCGAGGACGAGATACGGAAGGAGATAATCGTTCCATATCCACATTCCGTTCAGAATGGCTACCGTGATCGCCGTCGGCGAAAGGAGGGGAAATACGATGCGGAAGAAGGTGCTGAGAACTCCCGCCCCATCAATGCCCGCCGCCTCCTCCAGCTCGATCGGAAGCGTTTTCACAAACGCGGTATAGAGAAAGATCGAAAGCCCTGCGCCAAAGCCGAGATAGACGGGGATCATGCCGAGCACGTTGGAAAGATGCACACGGTCGATGAGGTAGGTGGCCGTATACATGATCATCGGGAACGGCACGACCATACTGAAAACGAAAGCACCGTACAGCAGGCGGCTGACTCTGCCCGGCGTGCGCACCAGAAACCAGGCACACATCGCACAGAACAGAACGATCACCGCAACCGAGAGCACCGTGATGCACACGGACCTTCCTACGGCGGCAAAAAATCCCACCGAGGAGAGCCCGCGGCGAAAGTTCTCAAGCCCCGCAAACATATCACCGAAGGGGAGAGCAAAGGGATCCGTGGAGATGAAAAATTTCGACTTAAAGGCATTGATCACAACCAACAGGATCGGAAACAAAAACAGCGCCGAAAGCAGAGCGAGAATTACATAAATGACTATATTCGTTTGCTTTTTCGTCATATTTTCTCCTTTCGCTGCCGTGTGAAATAAAGCTGCAGTCCGCTCAGAACCGCCACTACGATAAAGAACATAACGCCCTTCGCCTGTCCGACGCCCTGCCAGCCGATGCGGCCGTAGAAGGTGCGGAAGATATGCAGCGCGAGCATCTCGGTCTTACGCCCCGGAGCGCCTTGGGTGAGTGCCAGGTTCTGGTCAAACATCTTGAAGGTGTTCGTCAGCGTCAGAAAAACGCAGACAGCGATGGAGGGCAAAATCTGCGGCAGCTTGACGTAACGAAGCAGCTGGAAGGGGGTGGCGCCGTCCACAAGGGCGGCCTGCTCCGTCTCCTTCGGGATCGCGCCGAGGGCGGCGATATAGATGACCATCATATAGCCCGAAAGCTGCCAAACCGAAAGGAGCAGAAGCCCGAGGAAGCCGAGGGATGCAAAATAGGTGATATCCAGACCGAAATAGGAGAGGATGCCGCCGAGCAGAAGATTCCAGATATAGCCCAGCACGATGCCGCCGATCAGATTGGGAAGAAAGAATACGCCGCGAAAGAGCGAGGTGAAGCGTATTCTTTTTGTCAGAAGCAGGGCAAGCGCGAGCGCCACGAGATTCACCGCGGCGACCACGGCCAGGGCGAGCAGCGAGGTGAAGCCGAGCGAGCGCAAAAATCCGTCCCCCGCCCGAAAGGCGAGCTTATAGTTTGCAAGCCCGACGAAGGTGGCACTCTCGATCGTGGAAAACTCGGTAAACGAAAGAAAGATGCCCATCACGAACGGAATGACGAATACGAGCAGAAAGCAAAGGAGCGTGGGCAATACAAAGATCCCGAAATACCGTTTCAGAGTGCCTGCCTTCATCTTGTTCTCCTTTTATTTGCTCTCGCTCTGCCAGGCCGCCTTCAGATCGCTGACGACCGCGGCGAAGGTCTTCTGCCCCTGCGCGTAGGCGAGGAGCGATGCGCCGAAATCCTCCTTCAAGCGCAGGGAGGGGATCGCGGCAAAGCGCCAGGGCAGATTCTTCACGCCGTCCGCGCGCATATAACGCAGCACCTCGCGTGCGAGCGGATCGTTCGGTATATCGTTCTCCGAGAAGGTATCAAAGGGCGCGATGAAGCCGAGCTCCTCACGCACGAAGCGCTTGCCCGTGTCCGAGGAATAGAGCCACCAGAGAAAGGCCTCTGCGGCCGCCTTTTCCTCTGCCGATGCCTTTTGGTTGATCGCGTAATAATTCTCCGTTCCGATGCAGATGCCCTGCGTGCTCTCCTCCGCACCGCCCATATAAAGGGGCAAAAAGCCGACGTCCTCGCTCGCGACCTTATTTCCGCTCTCGGTGGCGATCTGCGCATACGCCCAGCTGCCGTTTTGCACCATCGCGCATTTTTCGAGTGCAAACTCCGCCATCGAATCCGCCACGGTCTTGGTGCCGAGCGCGGCACGCGCCGTGGTGGAATTATTCAGATACAGATCAAAGAGCTTCTTGAAGTTTTCGCTGTACTTGAAGGTGAAATCGGTATAGTCCGCCGCGGTCATATCCACGTCCTTCTCCTCCATCTCATAGGTCAGGGGGAGATTAAAAAGATGCGTCTGCCAGCGCCAATCCTCGCCGCTCTTGAGGGAGGTGGCGGCGAACACGCCGTCAATGCCGAGGGATGCCTTATTCTTCTGCATATCCCAGACCACGGCGGAAAGCGCATCAAAGCTCTTAATCTGCGAGACGTCGCTATAGGGCGTCGCCTTCCCCGGAAGGGCAAAATAGCGATCCATTATTTTTTTATTGTAGATAATGCCGTAGCCCTCCACGACGTAGGGCACGCCGTATACCTTGCCGTCCTTCGATAAAGCGAGCGAGGGATCCGCAAGATGCCGATACAGCTCGGTCGCGGAAAGATCCGCAAGATAGTCCTTATAAGCAGAGTAGCTTTTCGGGCCGTTGATCTGAAAAACAGTGGGTGCATCGCGGGTGGGAAGCTTCGAGAGAAGGGTCTGCTCATAGGTGTTCGCCGCCGCGGTCTCGACCACCACGCGAACCCCCGTTTCCTTCTCGTATGCCTTGGCGATGGCCTCATACTTTGCTGCCACCTCGGGCTTGAAATTGAGATACCTGACCGTCACGCCGTCCCTTTTCCCGCAGGCGGTGAGCGCCGTCAGAGAGAAAAGAAGGGTGATCAGGGCAAGCAAGAGTGATAGACTTCGTTTCATTTTATCCTCACATGGCCGCATCGCGGCCGTCAATTCTTGTTTATTGTAAATTTTAATTTGCATTTTATTGCATTCCGACAAAGTGACACAAAAAACAATGCGGCTTTTTCGGCTTGTTTTTATTTTCCTCTTGCTTTTCGTTTTTTATTCTTCTCCCTTTTTTCCATTTTTCGCCGTCACACATTATTTAAAATATTTTCTTTATAATGTTATTTACAAATGAAGGAATTTGTGGTAGAATAATAACGTGGTAATTTGCGCCGAAGCCTTTTGCAGCGAGGCGGCACGGTCGAAAACGAAGGGAGAAAAGGATGCGCATCGATAAATTTCTTTCCGAATGCGGGCTTGCCTCCCGAAAGGAAGCCGCGAAGGCGGCGAAGGCCGGCGGCGTAACGGTGAACGGCGCCCCCGTCAAGGATCTTTCGGGGCATATCGATCCCGAGCGAGACCGCGTTGCCTTTCTTGGGCGTTCGGTGGAATACCGAAAATTCGTCTACATCCTTCTCAACAAGCCCGAGGGCTACGTGAGCGCGACCGAGGACAAGGCGCATCCCTTCGTTACCGAGCTTCTGCCCGAGGAATACCGCCGTATGGGGCTCTTCCCCGTCGGCCGTCTCGACAAGGATACCGTAGGGCTGATGATCCTCACCAACGACGGGCCGAGCGCGCACCGCCTGCTCTCCCCGCGGCATCACGTCGAGAAGGAATACCGCTTCACCTGCAAGGTGCCGCTCGCGCCCGACGCCGAGCGCATCTACGCCGAGGGCATCACGCTCGCGGACGGCTACGAATGCAAGAGCGCCCGGCTGCTTGCCGACGCTGACCGTATGGGCGGGCGCATCACGCTGACCGAGGGAAAGTACCATCAGATCAAGCGTATGCTCGGCGCCATCGATAACCGCATCCTCACCTTAGAGCGCATCCGCTTCGGCGGCATCTCGCTGGACAAAAGCCTTGAAAGAGGCGCCTGGCGGCTGCTGACAGCCGAGGAGGAAAGGGCGCTTTTATATGGCGAATAATTTTTTCGGACTTTGTATTTTTTTGCCCGCATCGGGGCTTACTATAAGGAGAAACTATGGACATTATCGCAACTTTAGCAAAAGAACTCGGACTCGACAAGGAAAAGGTGGAAAAGACCGTCGCTCTGATCGACGAGGGTAATACCATCCCCTTTATCTCCCGTTACCGTAAGGAGGTCACGGGCAGCATGGACGATACCACGCTGCGCGCGCTGGACGACCGCCTGCAGTACCTGCGCAAGATGGACGAGCGCCGCCAGGAGATCGCCGCCCTCATCGCCGCACAGGAGAAGCTGACCCCCGAGATCGAGGCCGCTCTCAATATGGCAAAAACGCTCGTGGAGCTGGAGGATATCTACCGTCCCTTCAAGCCCAAGAGAACCACCCGTGCCTCCATCGCAAGAGCGAAGGGGCTCGAGCCTCTGGCACAGTACATCCTTGCGCAGAGGGATGCGTACGATCCCGCGATCGACGTATACGCGGAGAGCTTCATCTCGACCGAGGAGGGCAAGGAGGTTCCGGACGCGAAGGCGGCACTTCAGGGTGCATCCGACATTATTGCAGAGGACGTCTCCAACGACGCCGAGATCCGCAAAAATCTGCGCGCCTTCACGATGCAGCACGGCGCTCTGACCACGAAGGCTGCCAAGGATGAGCCCTCCGTTTACGAAAACTACTACGATTTCTCCGAGCCGATCAAGAAGCTGCGCGGCCACCGCGTGCTTGCGATCAACCGCGGCGAGAAGGAGGAGTTCCTCAAGGTCAGCGTGACCGTGGAGCAGGCCGACGCGCTTGCACAGCTCGAGGCAAAGGTGATCACCAACAAGAAGTCGCCCGCGCTTCCCTACCTTATGGCGACCCTGACCGATGCATACGAGCGTCTGCTCTTCCCCGCGATCGAGCGCGAGGTGCGCACCGCACTCTTTGACGATGCCTCCGAGGGCGCGCTGAAGGTGTTCAGCGAGAACCTTCGCAATCTTCTTCTGGTCTCCCCGCTGAAGGGCAAGACCGTGCTTGGCTACGACCCCGGCTTCCGTACCGGCTGCAAGCTCGCCGTTGTGGATAAGACGGGCAAGGTGCTTGACACCGGCGTTATCTATCCCACCGAGCCCCGCAACGATATCGAGGGCTCGAAGCGCAAGGTGCTTGCGCTCGTGAAGAAATACGGCGTGGACGTGATCTCCATCGGTAACGGCACCGCCTCCCGCGAGAGCGAGAGATTTATTGCCGACACCCTGCGCGATCCCGCCTGCCCCAAGGGCGTGAAGTATACCATCGTTTCCGAGGCGGGCGCCTCGGTCTACTCCGCATCCAAGCTCGGCGCGGAGGAATTCCCGGACTTTGACGTTACCCAGAGAAGTGCCGTCTCCATCGCAAGACGCCTGCAGGACCCCCTGGCAGAGCTCGTTAAGATCGAGCCCAAGGCGATCGGCGTCGGCCAATACCAGCACGATATGAAGCAGGCAAGGCTGACCGAGGCGCTCGGCGGCGTTGTCGAGGACTGCGTAAACGGCGTCGGCGTGGATATCAACACCGCCTCCTACTCTCTGCTCTCCTACGTTTCGGGCATCAACGCGACCGCGGCGAAGAACATCGTTGCTTACCGCGAGGAGAACGGCGAATTCAAGACCCGCCGCCAGATCCTGAAGGTGCCGAAGATCGGCGAAAAGGCCTTCGTGCAGTGCGCAGGCTTCCTCCGCATCCACGATGCCAAGGACGTGCTTGACTCCACCGGCGTGCATCCCGAGTCCTACGCGATCGCAGAGGATCTTCTGAAGCGCTTCGACTATACCCCCGAGGATGTCAGAAGCAACAACCTTGCGCTCCTGCGCTTCAAGGCAGAGCAGTACGGTAAGGCAAAGCTTGCCAAGGAGCTCGGCTGCGGCGAGCCCACGCTTGAGGATATTATCAAGGAGCTGGAGAAGCCCGGCCGCGATATCCGTGAGGATGCGCCCGCACCCGTGCTTTCCACCGAGGTGCTTGAGATCACCGACCTCAAGCCCGATATGATGCTGAAGGGCACCGTGCGCAACGTGGTCGACTTCGGCTGCTTCGTTGATATCGGCGTGCATCACGACGGTCTGTTGCACATCTCCGAGATGAGCGACCGTTATATCAAGCACCCGGCAGACCTCTTCTCCGTCGGCGACGTGATCGAGGTACGCATCAAGGACGTGGACGTGAAAAAGCAGCGCATCTCCCTCTCCCGCAAGGGGATGAAGGATAAGGCGTAATGTTCGGCTTCGTCAAGCCCGAGCAGGGCACCCTGCTCGTGAAGGAATACGCCTTTTACAAAGCCACCTACTGCGGCATCTGCCGCCAGATGAAGGCGCACACGGGTGTGCTTTCTCCTATGTTTTTAACCTACGACAGCGTTTTTCTCGCGCTGGTGCGCATGGTGTTCGAGGATAAGAAGCAGATCGGCGTAAGACAGGGGCGATGCCTTGCGCATCCGCTGAAAAGGCGCCCGATGCTTCTGCCTTGCGGCGCGACCGAATATACCGCCAAGGTCTTTGCCCTTCTCTCCTACTATAAAATGAAGGACGATCTTGCCGACGAGGGCGCGCTGACGCGCATCGGGCTTCTGCCCGCACGCCCCGTGCTTGCACACGCAAGAAAAAAAGCGAAGGAATACGCGTCCTTGGAGGCCGTGATCGCCGAGAAGCTCTCCGAGATCGGAAGGCTGGAGCAAGAGAGCTGTGCAAGCGTGGACACCTGCGCCCATCCCTTCGGCGAGCTGCTCGGCGCGCTCTTCTCCTTCGGCCTTACGGGTGCGGATGCGACCGTGACGCGCGAGCTCGGCTACCGCCTCGGCAAGTTTATCTACGCGGCGGATGCGGCAAAGGACTACGAGGAGGATATGAAGCGCGGCCGCTTCAATCCTTACGTTCTTTCCTATCAGGGACAGCCGCTGACCGAGGAGAACAAGCGCGTGATCCGCACGGCGCTCGTGCTGGAATGCACGCGGATGGAGGCGGCGGTCAATCTGCTGGACTTCCGCGGAAGCCTGACGCTGGAGGCACTGATCCGCAATATCATTTATAACGGACTTTTGAATCAGCTCGACTTTTTGGAGAAATCCGCCCCCGCACCCGATTCTCCGGGTGCGATCGATTAACACGGAGGTAACCCTATGAAGGATCCCTATTCTGTTCTCGGCGTCAAGCACGACGCGAGCGACGACGAGGTGAAGGAGGCATACCGCAATCTCGTCAGAAAATACCATCCCGACAACTACACTGACGATAACCCCCTGAAGGATCTCGCAAACGAGAAGATGCAGGAGGTGAACGAGGCGTACGATCTGATCCAGAAGATGCGCGAGGATGAAAGAAACGGCACGGCACAAAGCGAGAGCTACACCTCGTCCTCCTACAGCGCCGATCCGCGCTACGGCGAGATCCGCCGCCTTCTGAACGCGCGCCGCTTCGGCGAGGCGGAGAGAAAGCTCTCCGAGTTCAACGAATACGACTGCGGTGCGGAATGGCACTATCTCAAGAGCGTGGTGCTGATGCACAGAGGCCTCGTGAACGACGCGATGCGCGAGCTTGAGACCGCGTGCATGATGGACCCCTCCAATACCGAATATCAGAAGGCGAAGCAGATGTTCAACGGCCAGGCGCGCGGCTACGGCAGCACCTACTACGGCCCCGTGAACAACCGCCGCCGCTCCTCCTCTGACGAGGCGTGCGACTGCTGCGCAAACCTGATCTGTATGGACTGCCTTTGCGAATGCCTCGGCGGCGATCTGATCCCCTGCCTATGAGACCCACGAAAAAGATCACGCTCAGCGCGATGATGTGCGCCCTTTCGGTCGCCGTGCTTGCGCTCGGCGCGGTGTTTGAGGCGCTGGATCTGACGGCGGCGGCGCTCGCCTCCATCTGCATTGCCTTTATCTATATCGAGATCGGCGCGCCTCACACCTATATCGCGTGGCTATGCACCACGCTGCTCTCCTTTCTCTTCTTTCCGCAGAGCCTGCTCTGGATCGAATATCTTTTGCTCTTCGGCCTTTATCCGATCCTCAAGGGCTATATAGAAAAGCTGCCGCGCATCCTCTGGTGGCCGATCAAGCTCGCCGTTTATAACCTCTGCCTCTTCCTTATGACGGAGGGGATGAGCCTTATCCTCGGCGTGGATTTTCTCGGCATCAACGGAGATTTTAGAAATCTCTTTTCCATGGGTGCGGCGATCTGGTGGGAGAGCCCTTTGATCCTTTGGATCGTTGCCAATATTGCCTTTATCGCGTACGATCTGTTTTTGACGGTGGTCGTGCTGATCTATCTGCGTAAATACAGACCGAAGCTGCAAAAATACTTAAAATAAGACGGGATATGCTATGACGAAAGTTGGATTCGTGTCCCTCGGATGTGCAAAGAACCTGACGGACACCGAGGTGATGCTTCGCAAGCTCCACGATGCGGGCTATGAGATCACGCCCGAGGAGACCGAGGCAGAGATCATCGTGATCAACACCTGCGGCTTTATCGAAAGCGCAAAGCAGGAGTCGATCGATAATATTTTGGACCTTGCCTGGCTCAAAAAGAACGGAAAATGTAAACATATCATTGCAACAGGCTGCCTCGTGGAGCGTTATCGCGAGGAAGTGATGCAAGAGATGCCCGAGGTGGATGCCCTGGTCGGCGTCGGCAGCCTTGTGGACATCGTGGATGCCTGCAGGGCGGTGGAGCGCGGAGAGAAATACACTTCCTTCCGCGATAAGAATACATCCTCCCTTTCCGAGGACCGCCTGCTCACCACCCCCGAGCACACCGCGTATCTGAAGATCGCGGAGGGCTGCGACAATCTCTGCACCTACTGTGCGATCCCCTCGATCCGCGGCAGATTCCGCAGCCGCACGGTGGAGGACATCGTAAGGGAGGCAAAGGAGCTCGAGGCACTCGGCGTGAAGGAATTGAACCTCATCGCGCAGGATACCACGCGCTACGGTCTTGACATCTACGGTGAATACAGCCTCGCCCGCCTCGTGCGCGCGCTGACGGAAGAGACCTCGATCCCCTGGATCCGCCTGCTCTACTGCTACCCCGATAAGATCACCGACGCGCTGATCGCCGAGCTGCGGGACAATCCCCGCCTCGTCAAATATATGGACATTCCGATCCAGCATTTTTCCGATAAGATCCTCACGGCGATGAACCGCCACGGCGGTCAGGCGCTGATCCGCGAGACCGTTGCAAGGCTGCGCCGCGAGGTGCCGGATATCGTGCTCCGCACGACGGCGATGGTCGGCTTCCCCGGCGAGGACGAAGGCGACTTCGAGCAGCTCTGCCTCTTTTTGAAGGAAGCGCGCTTCGACCGCTTCGGCGCCTTCACCTTCTCCTCCGAGGAGGGAACGCCCGCCGCGCGGATGGACGGGCAGATCGACGAGCAGACCAAGCAGGACCGCTACGATATTCTGATGCAGACGCAGCTGACCATCACCGAGGAGCAGAACGCCGAGAAGGTGGGCAAGACCGTTACGGTGCTTTGCGAGGGCTTTGATACCGTCGCAGAGATCCATTACGGCAGAAGCGCTGCCGACGCACCCGACGTGGACGGCAAGGTCTACTTCTCCGCGAAGGGACGCGTGCCGAGCGGCCGCTTCGTGAAGGTGCGAATTTCCGAGGCCTTGGACTACGATCTCGTTGGCGAAGCCGTCGAGATCCTCAAATAAAGGAGAATGACGATGAAAAAGAATTCTATGAATCTGCCGAACACCCTCTCTCTTCTGCGCTGTGCTTTGGTTCCGGTGTTCGTTCTGACACTGTTTCTGATGCGCTCGCTTCCCGTATGGGGGCGCGTGGTGCCCGCGATCGTTTATCTCATCACGGGTCTGACCGATATGCTGGACGGCAAGATTGCGAGAAAATACAACCTCGTGACCGACTTCGGCAAGTTTATCGACCCTCTGGCCGATAAGTTTATGGTGCTCGGCTCGCTGATCTCCATCCTCGCGCTCGTGCTGATCGAGGGTGAGGTCACGATGGGACTCGTATTCTGCGCCGTGGTGCTGATTCTTCTTCTGCGTGAGCTCGGCGTGACCAGCCTGCGCCTCGTGGTTGCCGGAAAGAGCGGCATCGTGGTTGCCGCAAGCATGTTCGGCAAGCTCAAGACCGTTTCGCAGATGGCAGGCACGATCATTATCCTGCTGGAGCCCGTGATCTTCCCCTTCTGCGCAGAGAATCATATCGCCGCCTACATTTGCATGGGCGCGATGACGATCACCACGGTGGCATCCGGCCTTGATTACATGAAGGCTTATATGCCCTACATAGATACGAATAGCTAAAAACGCGGCGGCCTGCGATAAAGCAGGTCGCCGAACTAAGATTGACCATACGGGCAAGTGAAGTTTACTGCGTAGCAACTTCGCTTTCACATTGGCGAAAACTTCACTTATTGCCGCCCGAAAAATAAAAAATGCAAAATTTTAGAGCGAAGTTACCGCTTTTTTCGGTATCTCCGCTCTTTTTGTTCGTGCCGAAAGAAAGTTTTAATATGAGACTGCTTTACGGCAGGTATCTTCACGGCTTTTCCTTTTTATTGTTACTTATGGAAAATTTCCTTACAATTTCACATTATGCTTGCAGTTCCCTCAAAAACATGATATACTAAAACAAAAAAACTCTTTTCAATGGAGCTTTCAATATGCAGGACTTTGCAAAATTAGCCTTGGAAGAATACAATAGCGGAGAACTCACCGCGCACCACGGCGGTGCATACGGCCGTCCTTTTTGGAATGCGAATGCAACGCAGTTTACCTACGTGCCTGCCTTCGGCTTTTCCGTTTCGCCCTTAGCTACGGAATATCTTTTCACCGCAACCGACTGCGAGGGAAGGAAGCATTCCTTCGTAGCGAAAAAGCCGACCGCGCTTCTCACGCCGATCTGGGGCGCGATTGCCACGGGTATGGTAACGCTGACCGTTGAGGCACTGAATGCGGAAGGCAAGGTGCTTTTCCTGACCGGCGCGCGCACCTTCTATAAATGCGCTCCCTTCCCCGGCCGCGAGGCCTATCCTGCGCAGAAGCAGAGCTTTCTTGACTCCGCGAAAAGAGGCTACCGTTACGTTCTTGAACAGCCTTACGTGCGCCATTTTCTCACGCACGGTGTTCCCGATCCGAATTACAGCTACTACGTATACCCTTCTAAGATGATTTCCGCCATTATCAAAAGCATGGTAAATCTTTCGAAGATGGATAATACTACGGCCGACGAGGCGTTGCTCCTTGCCGAAAAGGCGGCAGACTATCTGCTTTCCATCACCTTCAAAGCCCCCAGTGCCGCCGCAGGCCTTCCCCCGACGTATTATATCGATTTCCGCCCCGCAGGCATTGGCACAAACTATGTGGCCGATAAGAATCTCGGAAAAATTATGATGATTTACCCCGCATCTGTGGGAAGTGCCTATCTTTCGCTTTTTAAGGCATGCGGCAAACAACGCTATATGGATGCGGCAATCACGATTGGAGATTATTACGTAAACACGATTACCCCCGAGGGAAGCTGGCCGCTTCTGATTGATGCGGAAAGCGGCAAATGCACCACACCCAATCTCTGCATCCCCAACATGATTATCAGCTTTCTCTTTGATATGGCCGAGAAAACAGAGGATACGCGCTATAAGGATGCGGCCGAAAAAGGACTCGCTTATATCGAAAACAAGTGCCTGACGACTTACAACTGGGAAGGTCAGTTTGAGGACGTGCAACCTTCCGCCAATTACGAAAATCTCACCCAGTTTAGCGCAAAAAGTTATCTCGGTTTTATCACCGAGCACCGAGAGCGCACGCCCGAGATGATCGAAACCGCATTAGATCTCTGCCGCTATATCGAGGATCAGTTCGTTGTTTGGGGACCGCACGCGCCCTCCGCAAAATGGGATACAAGCAAATGGCTCTACCCCGCAGGACTTGAGCAATACGGCTGGTATCACCCGATCAACGGAAGCACAACGAGCGCAATGCAAGCCTTCATCTTTGCACATAAGCTGACGAAAAATCCCCTCTTTCTCGAAAAGGCGCGCGCACTGGCCACCACGGTTGTAAACCATCAAAATGAAAACGGCGCCATTCCCACCTATTTCAGAAATGAAAACTGCGCCGAAACGCTGGAGGACTTCTGGCTGAATTGCCACACCGGAGCGGCGGGGCAAATGATGTTCATAGCCGAATACGAAGCTTCACTCGATAAAAAATAATTGTTTTTGTAAAGTATTATTTCCATTTTCTTCTCCGAATAAGAAAACGCATCCGTGAAAAGATAGATACAAGTCTATTCTCACGAAAGGAGAAGAAAATGCAAGAACGAAAAAAAGAGGACGCGCCGATCGAGGAATTCCCCTCCATCAACTCGCCTCACGTTGCACAGCCGGTCAGCGATCCGCCCGTTCCCAACCGCGCCTTTACCGAAATGCGCCTGGACGAGGGCATCGACGTGCTGACCGAGGCGGAAAAGGCAAAGCTCTATTTTAATAAGGATCTTATGTAAAAATCCAAAAACAAAAAGAGAGAACGCTTCGGGCTTCAACCGATCCGTTCTCTTTCTTTTATATCTTTATAAGATGCGCTTGGGCTGCCGATCGCTTTTATCGGCTATCCGCCGTGCTTTTTTCGTGGAACATTTTCAAAATGACCGTCTTATAGCTTGCACGCGCATCCGCAAAGCCCTGCTCCTGCGCACGGCGGTAGGTGGCGAAGGCAAGATCGCGCTCGCAGGCGCCGCCGATACCAAACTCATAAAAGCAGCCGAGCGCGTAGGTCGCACGTGCGACACCGAGCGCGGAGGCACTCTCCATCGTGCTGCGTGCGGCGGCGTGCTTACCCTGATGCAGAAGGCGCATACCGAGCGAATAAAGCGACCGCAACGCCTTCTTACGCCGTCTCTCCAGGAGTGCAAACAGATCGGTGCGCGCATCCTCGATCCCCTCTGCCGCAGCGCGGCGCAGAAGGCGGTGCGCCATTTTGAAATCGCGATCGATGCCGATGCCGTAAAAATAGGCACGGCCGAGGCGGTAGACCGCCATAGCGTCCTTTTCCTTAGCGGCGCTCTCGTACCAGAGGAAGGCGCGGCGGCGGTCCGTTTTTACACCGATCCCCTCCTCGTAGCAGAAGCCGAGCGCAACCGCGGCAGGCGTATAGCCCATCGATGCGGCGAGCGCGAAGCGACGGTAGGCATCCTCACCGTCCGATATAAGCGCCGCCTTTCCCTCCGTATAGAGCGCTTCGCGCCTTTGCTCTATGCTGCCGGCGCGCTCCGCGCCCTCGCGCGAGCCGAGAGAGGTCGCTTCCTTATATAGAAGATACGCGTAGGCGATATTCGGTGTGCTCTCCTCGCAATACATATCGCCGAGACGCACGCAGGCGGCGGCGTTACCAAGCGCCCTCGCTCCCTCGTAGCATTCCATCGCCTCCGCACGGGACGGGGGAAGAATCGTGCCCACGCGATACGCATCGCCGAGCAGAAGATAGGCGTCCGCATTGCCGTGGCGCCCGTAATACTTCAGCACGTCCGCGCCCTTTTTTATATCCTTTGCCCCGAGGTAGCCCTCGAGGTACAAAAGCCCCAGGCGGCACTGCGCGCTCACGTCGCCGCGCGCGGCGAGCATCTGCGTGAGGCTCAGATCGATCCTTTTATAGCCGCGCCTTTCCGCCTCCGAGCGAAGCTCTGCGATCAGGGTGCCGATATGCGGCACGGAGGGCGCCTGCGGCTCTCTTGCCGCAGTGCTGCGCAGGCGGATGGAAAGCGGCCAAGCGCTCGGCGGCAGGGGCGCCGCCTTGGCAAGATACCATTTCGCGCCCGCAAGGTCCGATCGCGCGGCGTATCGGCGTGCAAGTGAAAGTGCCGCCGTACGGCTCCCGCCGTGCGCGGCAAGCGCAAGATAGGCGAGGGCATCCGTTTCCCTGCCGATCGAGAAGAAGATCTCTGCCGCCGCCTCGTACGCCGCGCCGTGCCCGAGAAGCGCCGCATAGAGGATAAAGAAATCTCCCGCCGCGTCCCCGCGCTCGGCAAGCGCCCTGCCGTAAAGGTAGGCGCCCATCGGCTCGCCCTGCTCCGCGGCAAAAAGAAGATAGGTCATCGCTTCCCTTTTGTCCTCGATCACGGCATCTCCCTCGTAGAGCATTCGTCCGTAGGTCGCGGCGGCGCTCGCCTGCCCCGCATCGGCAAGCATATGAGAAAGCTCGGCGGCGCTCTCATACGCGCGCTCGCGCAGGGCGAGATTCAGGTCCTCCGAAAGGCGGGCAAGCTCCTCCTCGGAAAGCGAAAAGAGCGCGTGGCAGCCGGGGCAATTCTTCCCCTCGTACACACCCTCATAGCCACATTTTTTACATACGATCATAGGCTTCTCCAAAGACTTACATATTTTTATGGCGATCGGAAAAACTAACATCGAAAAACCTCTATGAAAGGATAATTAAAGATGCTGTTTTCCAAACGCGAACGAAGAAAGCGCCACCCCATTCTCGCCCTCTCGGTCACCGCTCTGGCGGCGATCGGGCTCTGTGGCATTTTTTCGGCTTCTAAAAATATGATAACGGAAAAATGCGAAAAAATCAAGCATTTTTTCTGCAAAATGAAGAAAAAAGATGCCTGCACCTGTGCGGATGACAAAAACTGATTTTTTGCGGTGCTTTTCATTAAAAAACGCCGTTCCGATATGACTGCAAAAGAGCCAAAAACCGAACGGCGCCCGAAGCTTTTCCGCCGGGGAAAATGAAACCGATAAAAATTTTAGAGCGAAGCCACCGCTTTCCACGGTGGCTTCGCTCCTTTTCGTCAGAGTCGCTCAGAAAGCGGCCGCTTTCTTCGGCACGGAGGCCGATCACTGATGCCCCTTTCCGACGTAGGTGATCTTCGCAAGGCCGAGAAGCCTCTTAAAGCCGTAATTATAATACGCGCTCTCAAGGAAATATTCCTCGCCGCGGATCTCCAGAAGCGCCTCCTTGGTCTTGTTCAGCTCGGCAAGATAATAATCGTACGCCTCTTTTTTCTTTTCGGGATCGGTCTCCTTCTCATAGTAGCTCTCGTCGATCAGGGTGTTCATCTTCGCGTATTCGAGCAGGCTATCCTCATATGCCGCTTGCAGCTCGCTCTCGCTCGGCATCACCCCGCAGACCTCGATCGCATAGAAGAAGATCATCTTCTCTCCCGCGGTCTGCTCTGCCATTTCTCTGACCTTTTTCTTGTAGCTCTGCCCGTCCTCCAGCTTGAAATACTCCTTCGCAAAGGTCTTGAAGGGATAAATATCCTCTGTGATGCCTGCGTTGGAAAGGTATTCCTCATAGGTATTCTTCAGGCTCTCCATATACTCCTCGTAGATCTCCTGCGTCGCCGCGGCGGGCACGCGCTTGACCTTCGAGATCTTGGTGATCTCCACCCAGAAGCTCTCCTCGCAGGCCGCCAGCAGACGCTGGTCGTAATCCTCCTCCAGAGACTCTCTTACGTAGCTCTTGTATTTTTCCACAAGGCTCGCGCCCTCATAATCCTCCAGCTTCTCGGGAAGGATACCGACCGTATCCGTAAGGAACGCATCGGTCAGCGCGGGCAACGAATAAGCGGTACTGCTCTGCATATACACGTCGAAATACGCGGTCCTTCCGTTCAGGGCATCCTGCCCGTAATCCAGGGGGAAGTACGCCTCCACGGTATGTGCAAGACCGCCCTCCGTCTTATAGAGCGAACGAATATTCGTATACATAAAATCGCCGTCCTCACCGGGCAGCACGAGGTTCTTTGAAAAAAGAGAATCGCCAAGCTCGCTTCCGACGAGCAGATCGTAGAAGCCCTCGCCCCACGTCGCGTCGATCTCGGGCGTCAGCGTGACCGGAATGCCGTACTGCGCAATGGCAGAGCCGTTCGGATGGTATCCGACGAGATTGAGATACACGACGTCGCCGGCGGCGAGCGTGCCCCCGCGCGAAACCGTCGGCAGCACGGTATCCGACGGGCGCAGGCCGATAAGCCCCGACTCAAAGCCCGGAACGAAGCTGCCCGAGCCGATGATCAGCTCGTAGGCGGTCAGATTCGAGAGATTGGAGCCGCCGCTGAAATACTGCCTCTCGCCCTTCTCATCCTTCAGATAACCGCTGTAAAAAATCTCGACCACGCTGCCGTTTGCGGTCACGGCATTCTTATCGACCGTGGCATCCTCGGGGCGGTATTTATGCTCCACGAGCAGGGCGGTGATCGCATCGTTCACATCCGCCTCGGTGGGCTTATCCACGCGCACGGTAAGTGCAACGTTCTTCAGCGCCTCGGGAGAGAGCTCCACGTAGCGGGAGAGCTTTGCTTCCATATAATTAAAGCCCGCATTCACGCGCACGATATGGATGACGCCGCCGAGCGCGCCGACGAGGATGCCCGCAATGAGAGAAATAAGGATCAAAAGGCGCATTTTTTTCGACATCGGCCGTCTTTGCTTTTTCTTCTCCTCGCGGATGATCGGCACGGGGTTATAATTTGCGCCGCTCTTTACGGCGGTCTTATTACTTTTTTTCTTTGACATTTTCTACCCCCAAATTAAAGAAACGAGTCGGCAAAGGCGGTTGCCAGACGGTCGCAGCGCTCATTATAAGCGTGCCCGTCGTGCCCCTTCACCCAAATGAAGCGCACGGTGTGCTGCCGACAAAGCGCGATCAGCCGCTCCCAGAGATCGGGATTCTTGACCTCGTCCCTCTTACCGCGGCGGAAATTCTCCCTCTCCCAGCCGACGACCCAGCCCTGCACGAAGGCATCCACAAGATACTTCGAGTCCGAATAGAGGTCCACCTCGCAGCTCTCCTTGAGCGCCGAAAGCCCCTCGATGGCGGCCATCAGCTCCATGCGGTTATTCGTCGTCATCGGCTCGCCGCCGCTGAGCTCCCGCTCGTATTTTCCGTAAACCAGGACAGCGCCCCAACCGCCGCGGCCGGGATTGCCGCGGCAGGCGCCGTCGGTATAAAGCTCTACTTTTTTCAAGATTCTTTTTCCTTATATGAGAAAAGGACGTCCCGATCGAGAAGTCCTTTTCCTAAGCTTATTTCACAGAATGCGAAAAATTATTTTTCCGCAAACTTAACGTTCACGTACTGAATGTGTGCAGCATTCTTCTGCGCATCGGTTGCATCCTCGGGAAGAGTCGCGCCCGTATCGTCTACGAGCTCGGTCTGCAGCAGGTAGCCGAGAATGTTATCCATCGTGAGAGCCGCACGCAGCGCGGTGTCACCGTAGGTCTCGCGGATCGCCTTGGGCTGGGTGCTCGTGGGAGGCGTCATACCGAACTGCAGGTAGATGCTCTGCATCTGCGCGCTCAGACGGTCAACGTAGATCGCGATATCGCTGTTGGTCACCTTATCGACCTTATCGCCGAGGTGCTTTGCAAGCGCGTGTACGCGGATCAGCTCCTGTACCTGCGCCTTTGCCTCTGCCTCAACTGCCGCATCCACGGTGGTGCCGCTCTCTCTGGAGGCGTATGCTACCTTATCCAGATATGCGTCAAGGTTGGGATACTGCTTGCTTCCCTCGTAGGGGATCGCATCGGAAGCGCTCGCGCCGCTGGGGTTGCCCGAGGGGCTGAACTTAGAGGTGTAGTAGGTGTTCTTATGGCCGGCAAGAATGCGGCCCTTCGCTTCCTTGATCGCAGCCTTCGGCAGGTTTGCATCCGCAACGGTGATGCCGGTCTTTGCCCACTCCCAGATCGCCGCAGTCAGCTGCTTTTCGATCTCAGCGTCGTACTCGGACTCCAGCGTATCGTAAACCGTCGCCTTGTAGTCATACATAATAACCGAAGCGGCGCCGCTCTTCGCGGTCGCAAGCTTCTCGGGAAGTGCCGCAAGCGCATCGTCATACGCCTTCTCGGCATCCTCCTTCGCCTTCTTCAGCTCGGCGGAATCCTTATTCTTGTTGTAAGCGCTCTCCGCGGTGTTGAACTTCTCCTTGAGCGTCAGCACGTTCTCGATGAGCTCCTTCATACCAAGGTCGCCAAAGCAAGGAAGCGAGGAGGTGGTGATGTTCTCACCGTATACGAGCTCAACCACGTTCTGCGCGGTCTGCGCGGGAACGGCCTTCGCCTCTGCGGGGAATACGTGATAGGTAACCTTTGCATCCTTCGGGATGGTCACCTTCTCGGTATCGTTGTAAGCATCCTTGATGTCCTTCAGCTCTGCGGTAAGCTCAAAATCGAAGGTCAGCTCCTTGACCTTATCCGCAGCGGTCACGGAATGAACGCTGATGCTGTTCACGGAGCACTCGACCTCGCCGTTCATAAACTTGAGGGGTGCCTCGGAGGTAGCCTTGATATCGCTGATCTTCTTGCCGCCGAGAAGCTCCGCGATGCTCTTCGCGGTGCCGTCAGCCGTAGCGGCAACGAGGGGAGCGTAGGTACCGTTCACGGTCTTCTTTGCGCCCTGCTCGTCAAGGTAAGAATAGCTGTAGGTCACAAACGTGAGGTCGCCCGCCTTGATCTCGGTGGTGGTGGCGGTCTTCGCATTGACGGTGAACTGATACTCGGTCACGCTCTTGCCGTTGATCGCCTCAAAGATCTTCACGGTCAGCGCATCGTCGTTCTTCAGCGTGGAGGTAGCCTCGCCGTTCTCGTAGGTGGGGTTGGTCACCAGGGTCTGAAGCTTATCCGACGCGGTGTTCATATTCGAGGTATTGTAGGTGTAGGTCACGCCGTCCTTCACGTAGGTGCAGTAATACGCGTAGGTCACCTTCTGGTGCAGACCGTAGTTGCCGCTCGTAAGCTTTGCGGACTTGATCTTGCCTGCGAGGATCTCGTCGATCTCCTCAAGCACCTTGTCCTTACGGGCAACGTCGCCGTTCTCGTCAAAGGCGCCGAAATCGTGGCCGTCGATCTTCACAAGCTCGATAAGCTTTGCGAGCGAGTCGCCATCCACCGTAGCATACTTCGACAAATTCTTCTTGTCGTAGCGATAGGCACAGCCCGTCAGCGTCAGCACAAGGGTGACGACAACGAGTGCCAAAGCAAGGATTCTCTTCTTCATCTGTCTGTTTCCTCTTTGTTAATATTGAAATACCGGGCGCAAAAGGCCCTTTTTGCGTATATCGTGAATATTATATCACAATCCGCCCGAAATTGCAACTGATTTTCTTATATTTTAATAAATTTATTTTTTTAATAGAAAATCAATCGAAATAGGGCGTATCCGCGCTGACCTCACGCGCGTTGAGAAGCGCGTCGAAGCCGCCCATAAACTTCTTGAAGGTCGCCGTGGAGATCGCGAAATCCGCCACGTAGCCGCTGCGCTCGCCGCTCGGAGACTCCTGATAGATCTTCGTCAGCACGCGGCGGTCGGAGGCACGGTAGAACTCGTACACGTACTTAAAGGACTGATCCTTCAGCGAGAAGGTCATCCGCGCAAGATATTCTCCCGCGAGGATCGCGTCCTGCTCCTCCTTCGTATAGGTCTCGATATACATCGTCGAATACATAATACCGAGCAGCTCCTTGAAGAAGTAGGTGCCCGTATAATCGTTGCCGATATGAGACAGGCCGTCCAGCGCGGCGTCCTTATACTTCTCGGGGCCGATCTTGTTATAAAGGATGGCGAGAGACTGCTCGCGCGAGCCGTCGGGGGTGATGCCGTTCTGCTTCATAAACTCGGTCAGCGCGGTCTCGTAGGTCACGCCGCCGGGTGCGACGAGCACCAGAATACGGCTCTTGCCGCCCTCAACGGGCATCGTGTAAAGACGGAACGCGAAATCCCCCTTCCTATCGTCGAAGTTGAACTCCACCTTCAGGTTCTCCATATCGTCGATATCCATACCGACGAGCAGGCGTCTTGCCCAGAAATCCACGAAGCTGTACTCCAAAAAGTCGAGCTTCTCGTCCTCGACGCGGACCACAACGTCATAAAGATCCGACGCCATATAACGGCTTCCGTCCGCCTGCTTTTCGCTGATATAGACGGTGAAGCCCAGAGTCTTATCCCAGGTATAATCGTCCATCATATCGTCGTCGGCGGTGTTCTCGTCATCGAGGCCGTCAATGCCGCGCGGAAGCTCATAATAGATCGTATAAGCATAGAGCCCGTATCTGCGCATCACCTCGGGCGTCAGACCGACGGCAACCGTCTCGCTGCCCGTATAGCCGTTCGAGGACTGCGTGCTGGTGCCCGCACCGCCAAGGTGCAGAAGCACGTTCTCGCAGGAGGAGTTATTCAGCCCGTAAAGCGAGCGCTCGTCCTCAAGAAGGTTCTCGTAGATGCTCTCTCCGTAGAAGGGATCGCGCTCGGAGAAGTTTAAGAATTTGAAATGCACGATCTCCTCGCTCTTGATCATATAGGGGATCGCATCGATCCTGTAGCAGATATAATCCTGCACGATATCGAAATACTCCACGTAGGTGCCGATCCGCTCCTCGAGCCCCTCGGCCTTACCGCCGATCGAGAGGAAGAGCGCCTTGTTGGTCTCGTCCATCTTGGAGACCTGGTCCATCGCGGTGCGGTATTCCTCCTGCCGCTGTCCGTTGATCTCAAGATAATAGCGGTAGGTCACGTAGGAGGTCTCGGTGATCTTGCTCGCGGTCTTTCCGTTTTCGTCAAAGATCGCGATAATATCCGAGACGTATACCTTCACGGTCCTCTTATAGATCTCGGGGGTATTATCCTTATCAAAAACAACAGAAAGTCTACTAATGTTTACTTTTCCGATGCTTTGCGCAAGGACTTCCGTCTTCCAATCCGCGGGGATACGGCTGTCGGAAAGGCTGATCGCACCGTAAAGAGGCTCAGCATTCGCCTTCTCGGCGCTGCCGTTTTTATAAAGCTCGTACTTCACGCGCAGCGCCGTCGTCCCTGCGGGGATCGCACCCGCGGTGACCTCTCCCGTCTCGGTCAGAGCGCCGAGGATCTCGGTGATCTCATAGGTCTGCGTCAGGGTCGCATCCTCTGCGCCCGTGGTCGCGTTCCTTGCGAAGGAAAGCGCGCGTCCCTCGGTGAGAAGCGTGATATAAAGCGAATCCGCCAAGGTGGGCATGCGCTCCTCCTCCGTGCCCGCGTTTTCAATGCCCGTGAGCTTCTGCGCACGCAGGATCGAGATCAGACGGCCGTACTCGGAGATGCTTTTCAGCTCGCCGAGATGGAAGGTGGTGCTCTCCTCTAACGAGATCAGGCCGCCCTTATCGGGATCGGCAGGCAGGGAGACCCCGCCCTTCACAACGACCTGCACGTCCTCGGGGATCAGGGTATCCTTCTCGGAAACGAGCTCGTTTTTCCACTGACGGTAGTCGCTGATAAGGTAGGGCTCGTACGCCGCATCCGAGGCAAGGCCTGCGGAGATGACGGCGGGATTGATATAGTAGGTGTAGGGCTGCAGGGCGTAGCCGATGTTGCTGTTGTTGGTCGCGTAGATATAAGGATGTCCGTCCACGATCACGTAGTAGCCGTTCTCGGAAAGGTTCCTGCCGCCCACCCAGATCTTGTGCGTGAGGGTATTCTTCCCTTCCTCGTCCACCTGACCGTAGCTGGCGATCACGCCGAGCTCCTTATCGTCATCCGCGTTGGCGTAGTCGCCGTAATCCATAAAGCCGAACTCCTCAAGATAGCTCATCCTTTCGGTCTCGGAGAGCCCCTCGAGCGGAATACGCTCGGTGAAGATCATCGTCGTGATCGCGACGCGCAGATAATAGAAGCGCGCGACTCTGCCCTGCCCGAACGAATCCGTGGCGTAGAGCGAGGAATAGTTGAACGAGGGATCCTTGGAAATAATATCGGGGTTATATTCCATCAGTCGGGTCGAATCCTTGTCGGGATAGTACCAAAGCGAGAACGCGCCGTCATCCGCCTGGATCAGACCGTAGCTCGCGTGCTCCACGCCCTCCGTTGCCTGCAGGGTCACGTAATCGACGAGAGAGGTATCCACCTCGGGGAAGACACGCTGATTTGCGCCCTCCCAGGAGAGCTGCTCGTATTTCGGAGGCTTTTGCCCCGTTCCCTTCTCGGGCAAAAGGTTCACGAGAAGGAAGTATCCGGCGATCAGAACCGCCATCACCGCCGAAAGAATGATCAGAAGCTTGTATTTGTTTTTTCTTTTAATATGGATCATACGTCTGTTTCTCTGCTCCTTTCATCAGCGGAATCTGCGGCGCAGATGGATCACGATGCCGACGACTGCGCACGCAAGCGGGATCAGAGCGGCGGTGACGATCACGGTGACTCTCGCGCCCACGGTGATGGGCAGGTTCGTCTTGATGACCGTGCCGTCGCTGCCGTAGATATCGGTCAGCGTCTCGGCAATGGTCTCCTTCTGCAGTCTCTTGCCGCCGTAGGAGGAGGAGTTCAGAGAAGCGCCGCCGAGATCCATCGACGCGTACACGTCCTCACGGGAGATATTCTCCACGAGGGCACTCGTAACGTCGAAGTTCGCGAAGGAGGGGTTGCCGAGGGTCTGCTCGGAGAAGAAGCTCGCGCTGTTGGCGCAGAAAACGTAGGAATAGGTGTCCGCCAGCGTCTCGGTATCCACCCCATAGCGCAGGGCGATGGCGCAGATGTCGCGCACACCCGGATCGGAGGCAATATTTCCCGCCGCATCGCGCAGAGTGCCTGCTGCGGTGGTGGAGAAGAAGGGCGCGTAGTAGCGCGAGGTCGTATTGCTGCCCGGCTCGGGCGAGCCCGTACCGAGATCGTACGCGCACTTGACCTCACCCGCATCGCTGATCACGAATCTCGGCGAGGAGGAGAGGGATGCGTACGCACCGTAGATCGCGTAAGCGTAGGTGTTTTCCTCATTGATATACTGGCCGACGAGATTGGAATAATCGGGATTTCCCTCTCCGTCCGTGGCGCTGAGGCAGGAATCCTTATCCGTCAGAAGCGTATCGCCAAGCTCGAAGCCCCACTCGTAGAGGAACTCTCTGAGGTTCTGAAGCTCGCCGTTTTTCTTGTAGTCCACAGCCACCATCAGCGAGCCCTGATCGCGCACGAGATAACGGTCGAGCATCTCGGTCTCACTGATATAGCCGAACGCGCCTGCCTGCGATTTATCGTAGATATAATCGCTCGTAGGGTTGTTGATGATGAGGAGCGCGCAGTCCTCGGGGATCTCGGTCACCGCGGGATCCGAAAGATCCAGCGTTTTAACCGAAAGGCCGCGCTCGGTCAGAAGCTGATAGAGAGAAAGCGTCTCGGCGTTGCCGGGATGCTCCGCATTCTCGGGATCGTAATAGGTCTCGCCGTGACCCGTGATGAAGTACGCGACGGGGTTATTGCGCGAGGTCAGCGAATGGATGAGCGTCGCAAGCTTATATTCGCCGTTATAGGAGAACATCTCGTCCTCGCCGTTTGTCGTCCAGAATGCGTCGGCGGAGATCACGCGGAAGCTCTGCCCGTAGGAGACGATCACGTCGGTATCCTCGATCTCGGAGAGCGAGGTCGTCTTATATGCGTTCACCGCGGTGGGGTTGCTTCGCAGATTGACGGTCTCGATCTTCAGCTGGGGATATTTGTTGTGCAGCGCAAGGCACATAAAGTAGACCACGCGCGTGCTGAGCGTGCCGCGCAGCGAATCCGGATCGGAGCAGAAGGTGATCTTCAGCTCCTTTTCAAGGCTCGGAATGTAGCTGCATTCCTCGACCATCTTATCGGTGAGTGTATAGAGGCCCTCGCTCGTCAGATCGACGAAAAGCTGCTTTTTCTCCGCAAAGCCCGCAAACCAGAGCTGGAACAAAAACAGAACCACGAAGGCAATGGGAAGCAGGGTGCAAAGCAGCCTGTGCCGCCCGAGCCTTCCCTTAAACATTTCTTTATTCATTCGGGGGGAGTCCTTTCTCAGCGATTCTTGCGGCGGCGGATCGTCACGAATCCGAACGCGGCAAGCGCCGTGGGGATCAGGAAAATCACAGCGGTGTAGATCCTTGCGGCACGCGCGGTGAGATTTTCAAGCGTATCCGTCATCAGATTGACGGTGCGGCAGCCGTACGGCAGATCCTCGCCGCCGTAAAGCGTTTCTATCAGTCCGTAAACGAAGGTGCGGTTGGAATAGGTGTTCGAGGTCATCGCATCGGTTGCGGTAAGATACACGCTCGGAATGACCGTGATATCGCCGCCGCCCTGCACGGCCGCCGTCGCGGCAAGCACGTAGCTGCCCGCGCGGTCCACCGTCTTGCCGTCCGCCTCCAGGGATGCGGAGGGAGAGGAAACGAGAAGGGGCTTGGCGCTACCGGTGAGAGAGAGCGCCGCCGTCTCGGTCAGAACCACGCCGCCGCGATCCGCAAGATGCGGCGCGAGCGTGGCGGAGAGCTCGCTCTCGGCATAGGAAGCGACCAGGGTGTAGGCATCCGTGGGCAGAGAGCCCGCGTTGTCTCTCACGATCGCCGTGAGATTCTGCTCGCGGATCAGCGAGATGCCGCGCGCCGAAAGAAAGGCCTCGAGATTTTTAAGGGGTGTTTTCAGATGGGAGTGAAGGGTTACCAGAAGATGCCCGCCCTCCTGCGTATAACGCGCAAGGCGCTCGATCTCGGTCACGACGCCGCTTCCCTCGCTCGCCTTTTCAAAATCCGTCTGCGGCGAGGAGATCACGAGCAGCGCGCAATCCTCGGGAATATCGCGGTCGCGCAGGTTGATGACGTCGATCTCATAGCCCGCGCATACCAGAAGAGAGGTCAGGGATATATCCGCGATCTCGCCGTGATACTGCGTGAAGTACACCTTCTTCGGTGCCTTCGCCGCGGTCAGCACGCTCATCGCCGTGAGGATCTCCTCTCCGTGATAGGCGATCGCGTTGCCTTCGGCGTCCGTCATATAGAAGGCCGCGAAGCCAATGCTCGTATTGTCGGTCAGCACACGGTAGCTCTCCTGGCCGGCCGCCGAGGTATAGGTGAATACGACCGATGAGTCGCGCAGCACCTCTCCCTCGGAGAGCGCCGCCTTATACTTCTCGATCTTCGCGGATCGGTTCTTCATATCGGAATCAATGCGCGTGAGAATGTTCATATACTTGACGGTAACGACGTCGCTGTAGCGCGCCGCCATCTCTGTCGCGGTGTGATGCACGAGCGAGCCCGTATCGTGGCTTTTCAGATCGTCCTCCGCCATGCAGAAGAGGATCTCCACCTTGCGGTGCTCCTGCTTCATCTTATCAAAGATAGCATCGGGTGCCTCCGAAAGCGCGACCTCGGAAAGATCGTTCGAATAGAGATACAGCCCGAAATAATTCGTCAGCGCATACACGATGCCGTTCACGGCAATGAGTATCGCCAAAAGCACAGCCGTGAACGCGGAGGAGAAGCGCCCCTCGGCGACGAAGGCTGCCTTTGCCTTACTGAAGATGTTTTTCATTCTGCGGTGCCCTCACTGTCAGCCGTGGTAACGGCGGCGGTCATACACGCGCACGGTGAAATAAAGGAACACGGCGCTCACCGACAGATAATAAAGAAGAGAGGCAAGATCAAAATAGCCGCTCGTATAGGTCTGGAAGCGCGAGAAGATCGAAATGCAGTCAAACACGTAGCGCGCCCAATAGCCCGAGGGCAGGAAGGAATTCACAAGACCGATGCCAAGGAAGGCGAGGATGATGGCGATCGTTCCGATCGCGGCGGCGAGCTGATTCTCGGTCAGCGCGGAGACGAAAAGACCGATCGAGATGAAAACCATACCGACCAGCAGCACCGCAAGCAGGTTGCCGAGCAGGATCGCGAGCTTCACCAGCGCGTAAGGGGTGAGGAAGATGAAGTACAGAGAATTCACCGCGATCGCGCCCGCAAACATCGTCATCGCCGCGAAGAACTTGCCGAGCACCATACCGTAGATCGGGATCGGCGCCGTCAGAAGCAGAGCCTCCGTACGGATCTTTCTTTCCTCGGAGAAGGACTTCATCGTCAGGATGGGCAGGATGAGGCCCGAGAAGAGCATCATATAAAGATAGAAGCTCGTGGGATCTGCGGACATGGAATAGAGCGTCGAGAAGCAGAAAAGCACGCCGCCCACGCCAAGATACAGAACCAAAAATACGTAACCGATGGTGCTCGTGAAGTACGAGCGCATTTCTCTTTTATAAATTGCCAGCATACAAACTTCCTCCGATCATTTGCGTACGCTCGGCGCGTCGGCAGCATCCGACCTCTCGACCAAGCGGATAAAGATAGATTCAAGATCCGTGCCCGTGGGCGCAAGCTCAAGCAGCGGATAATTCGCGCCCGCCAGCAGGCGGAACAGAGGCTTGCGGATATCAAAGCCGCGCGCGCCCTCAAGAAGGTATACGGTGGCATCCGCCTCCTTCTCTGCCGTAGCCGTCACGCTCTTCATCCCGTGCATCGCACGCAACGCATTCGTCACCTCACGCTCGGGACCCGCGATCTTCGCGCGGTAGATCACGCTATCCTCCAGGGAGCGCGCAAGCTCGTCCGTATGCTTGTCCGCGATCAGACGGCCGCGGTTGATGATCAGCACGCGCTGGCAGACCGACTGCACCTCGGCAAGAATATGCGTGGAAAGAATGACGGTATGGTTCTTCGAGAGCGCACGGATCAGATTGCGCACCTCGAGGATCTGCTTCGGGTCAAGACCGACGGTGGGCTCGTCGAAGATCACGACCTTGGGATCGCCGATCAGCGCCTGTGCGATGCCGACGCGCTGCTTATAGCCCTTCGAGAGATTGCGGATCAGGCGCCCGCGCACGTCGGTCAGCTTGACCACCGACATGATCTCCGCAAGATGCGGACCGCGCTCCAGGGTGCAGCCCTTCAGCTCGTATACGAAATTCAGATACTCCTCCACGGTCATATCGGGATAGAGGGGCGGCTGCTCGGGCAGATAACCGATCATACGCTTGGCTGCGATCGGATCCTCACGGATATCCACGCCGCCGATCGTTGCCGTGCCGGAGGTGGCAGCGAGAAAGCCGGTCAGAATGTTCATCGTCGTGCTCTTGCCTGCGCCGTTGGGACCGAGCAGGCCGACGACCTCGCCCTCGCCGATTTCAAACGAAACGTCGTTCAACGCATAATTCGCGCCGTAGCGCTTCACCAGATTTTCAACCTTTATCATACTGTTCAAGACCTACAAGTAGGCCCTCCTTTCCGGAATTGGTGTTGTGACATAATATAAAAGTATATCATATAAATTTAAATAAATTATTAACAGAATGCGCGTATATATAAAATAATTGATGAAAAAGAATGCCGCAGACGAAAATGCACGCCTGCGGCAGGAAAAAAATCATTCAAAAAGCTTTTGTACGTGATCGGAAAACTGTGCGGGTGTGAGAAGAAGATTGACGGCGGCGAGCAGAGGCGTTGCTCCCATACCGCGCGGCAGGGAGAGGGAGAGCGCGAGCGCGTCCCTTTTTTCCTGCGCGTTCTCTACGCCCGTAAGTCCGTAAAAATAAAAGTCGGTCTTCGTTATTTTTTCTCCTTCCTCTCTTTTCGGCGCGGTGTCCGAAAAGGGATAGAAAAGCTCGTAGAGCAGCGCGGCCTCCATTCCCTCCACGCCGAGCGTGCCGCTTTTGGAGGGGGCGCTTTTGCGGCGCTCCTTGCCCGGGATCTCGGGAATGTACAGGGGATGGATCGCATCCTTCGGAAGGATCGAGGAAAGAAACGCGCGGATCTGACGGCCGCCGCCGTCCGAATCGGTCAGGACGATCGCGCCGTGCGCGCAAAGACGGCGCAGCAGCGCCTGCTTTTCCTTAGAGTTAAAGACCGAAAAGCCGCCCGTGGTAAGGATCGTGGCGTCGATGACCTGCGAGAGAGTGTTTTTATCGTACTTGCCCTCCACGATCACGGGCAGAGAGATATGAAGCCTTTCTCTCATGGCGCCTCACCTTCCCGCCGCGCGTGCATGATGCAGGCAAAGCGAAGCGAGGGGGCAGCCATCGCATCGCGGCGCGCGCGCGGTGCAGACCTCTCGCCCGAACCATACGATACGGTGGCAGAAGTCGCTTCCCTCCTCGGGGGGCAGGATCCTGCGAAGGAGCATCTCGATCCTCGTCGGATCCGAGAGGCTCTCGGGATACATACCGAGACGGCCGCAGATGCGGATGCAATGCGTGTCGCAGACCACGGCGGGGAGCGAAAAAATATCTCCTAAAAGCAGGTTTGCGATCTTGCGCCCGACACCCGGAAAGCGAAGCAGCGCCTCCATATCCGAGGGCAGCACGCCGCCGTACTCCTCCGCAAGCATTTTCGATGCGTCCTTCAGGTTCTGCGCCTTCATTTTATAGAGTCCGCAGGAGCGGATGATCGCCTCAATATCGGCGACGTCTGCCGCCGCCATTTCGTAGCAATTCTTGTATTTTGCAAACAATTCTTTGCAAACCTCGTTCACACGCGCATCCGTACACTGTGCGGAGAGCCGCCCCATCACCAGAAGCTTCCACGGATCTCCCTCGTACTTCAACGCGCATTCCGCCGAGGGGTAGCGCTCCTTCAGAAGCGCCGTGATCTCTCCCATACGGCGGCGCTTTTCGGTCAGAGAAAGTGCCCTCATCCGTTCGCCTCCGCCTCTGAAAGGAGCTTTTCGACAAGGCGGGAGCTGAGTCCCACGACGGTATCAAAGTCCCCCTCGATATGCGAGACGAAGGCGCCCGCGGCGCCCTGAATGCCGTACGCGCCTGCCTTGTCCATCGGCTGACCGCTTGCCACGTAATCGGCGATCTGCGCCTCGGTCAGCACGCGAAAATGCACCGCCGTGGTATCCGTCTCGGCATAGCATCCGCCCTTATAGTGGATGCACACGCCGGTATGCACGTAGTGCACCGAGCCCGAAAGGGCGCGCAGCATACGGCAGGCATCCGCCGCATCCGTCGGCTTGCCAAGTGCCACGCCGTCAAGCTCCACGAGCGTATCCGCGGAAAGCACGGGAACCTCGTCTCCGATCAGCGCCGTGACCGCCGCCCCCTTCTTTATCGCAAGAAGGCGCACGCCGTCGCAGGGTGCGGTGCCCGCGGGCAGACTCTCATCCACCTCGGCGGTGCGCACCGTGAGGCGGAAGCCCATATCGGTTAAAATTTCCTTACGCCTC
>JAGBBQ010000097.1 GCA_017938425.1 Clostridia bacterium
AACCGCCTACTGCAGCTGAAGGAATCGCTCACGCCCCTGCCCGATTGCGATCTCGTGTTGCAGATCGAGGGCGGCGAGCGCCTGCTGCTGCACACGGGCGCGGACGGTGCATATTGCAAGGCGACCGCCGCCGCACCCGACCTCAAGCTGCCGCACCTTGAAGCCGAGCGGCTTCTTCTCGGCATCTACACCGACGATCTGCTCGCACCGCTCCCGAGGCAAAAGCAGCTCGCCCTTCGCTATATCCTTCCCCTGCCGCTTACCTGGTGCACCAATGATTATGTATAAGAAGCGGCCATATACGGTGAGACCGAAAAAGCCCAATATATTTATCTCTACAAAATATAAAAAAACGGTTGCTCTCGGCTTTTCGCCTTGGCAACCGTTTTGGTTTTTCATTTTTTATTTTACGATCACAATGCTTTCGATCACCGCCGGGTTGGTCACGTATTCACTCGACGCACCGTACTCGGCATTCTCCACGATCGCATCCACGACCTCCATACCCGCGATCACGCGGCCGAAGGCGGCGTAATTGCCGTCGAGCGCCCAGCGGTTGTTATCCGAGGTCTGGTGCACGATAAAGAACTGGCAGGAGCCGCTATCGTAATCCTCGCCGCGTGCCATCGAGATCACCCCGCGCTCGTGCGCAATGGGATTGTAATGGCCGTTGACGAGAAACTCGCCGGGGATCGGATCGGTGCTTCCCGTACCGTCACCCTTCGGGCAGCCGCCCTGGATCATAAAGCCGTCCACCACGCGATGGAAGGTCAGCCCATCGTAAAAGCCGTCCTTGACGAGCTTCACGAAATTTCTCACGGTCTTGGGTGCCGCCTTCTTATCAAGCTCGATATCGACCGTGCCGTAGTCCTTCACCGTCATTCGCACGGTCACGGTGCTGCCGCAGGAGGTGAGAGAAGCAAGCGACACGCAAAGCATCACCGCCGCAAGCAAAACAGAGATCAATTTCTTCATTTTTATATCCTTTTTGAAAATAATTATTTACATTTTTTCGGTTTTCAGAGGTTTTGCATCAGAAACATCTCGATGCCCGCATAGCCGCTCTGCCCTCCGTTTTTAGAGGAAACGTCCAGCGCGGAGATCGCACAAATGCTCTGCGAAAGCTTCTCTGAGCCGATCGAGCGCACGGCGCTTATCATATGCTTTAAGCGGTAGGTATTGATCTTCAGCACCTGCTCGATATCCTTCGGCTCCTTGCCCTCCTCGACGAGGATCGACACGGGCAAAAGCTCCTGATAGATCTTGATCAGCATACCGAGCGCGACCATACTGTCGATGCGGTCCGCCTTCATCTCGCGGATGGCATCCAAGGCCATGGCACGGTTGCCCTCGTACACGGCGTTGGAGAGCGCGAAGGCATCGGCACGCACCGTCTGCGAGGCGACCGTCTGCACGTCCTTCTCGGTAAGCTCTGCCCTTTTGTTCTGATGCAGATACGCCGAAAGCTTCTTGA
This sequence comes from Clostridia bacterium, assembly GCA_017938425.1. Lineage (GTDB taxonomy): Bacteria > Bacillota > Clostridia > Oscillospirales > CAG-272 > UBA1740. The sequence continues at coordinate 1,475 of JAGBBQ010000097.1, forward strand.
CCTCGTGCGAAAGCAGATCCATCGAATTGCCGACGAGCGAAAGCAGCAGGCGCAGCGGCTGCGCCGTCACGGCAATGCCCTCGGCATCAAAATGCTTTTTGAGCCAGGCAAGCAGCGCGTTCTCGGTGGAGAGCGCGAAATCCACGATGCAAAGCTCCTTGCCGTATTTGGAAACGAGCTTTCCGGGGCGCTTCTGCGTTCCCATCTCAAAGCCCTCCGCGGTGGTGACGAAGACGAGCACGGTGTAGCTGTAGTCGTGCTTCATCGCGAGCAGCTCCGAAAGCGCCGCCTTCTCCTTTTCCTTCATCTTCTCAAAATCGGCGTACCGCCACTCGACGAGCTTATACTCCGCCATCATCGGCGGTGCCTTGATCGCATCGGCAAGCGCGCCGAAATCCACCTCCGCGCCGTCAAAGACCACGTGGTTGAAGGCGGCAAGGGTCTCGTCGGTCAGTATCCTCTCTCTGAGAACGGAAAGATAATAGCGCTTGAGATATTCCTCCTCGCCCCCGAAGATATACCAATCGGCAGGGGCGGTATTCAGTTTTTCCTTCAGTCCCTGCGCGTCCACGAAAGTCTCTCCCCTTTACGATTTTAAAAGCGACGACGGCGCGAAGGAAAGCGAGAGGCGCACCTTGCGCTTTTGCCCTCCGACCGTCATAAAATAGTGCAGGTCCAGCCTGCCGCCCTTGATGCTCATCTCGTTGCGGATGCGCAGAGCTTCGACCTCCATATCAAAGGCGTAAGGCGGTATTTTGTAAACAGAAGTGTGCTTTTCGCCCATTTTCAGACGAATTGAGCTCTCGGTCGCGCCTCTGCGCGTCACGATCACGCTATCCGAAAAAACGGTGATCTGCGAGAAGGTCTTTGCCTCTCCCTCCCCCTCGGTATAGGTGAGAAGCATCTCGCCCTCGCCCGCGCGAAGGAAGCCCTCGCAGGTGCTTTCGATATTCTCGGCATCGGTGGCAAGCCCGCTCTCATCGAGATCCTCGATGCGCGAGCGCACCGTGAAGATGCCCTCCTTGATAAATGCCATAAAAGTCTCCATTCTGTCGCCATAGGCGATCGCACAAGCGATTTCACGCAAAAATTTCCGAAATATAGGGAAAGCAGGCACACGGGCCTTTCCGCCGCGCGCCTGCCTTCTGCCAAGGTTTTTTCGCAAAGTGCCCCCGAGGGCTTATCTCTTTGCGCGTTTTTTCATATTGTACTCGCTGCGGGGGTTAATGAACTCGCGCCAGTCGAGCTGCCCCTTATCCAGCGCCATGACCAGCACCTCGGCGGTGGCAATATTGGTGGCAACAGGAATGTTATATACGTCACAGAGCCTCAGAATGTTGGTATCCGATTCATAGGCAGGACGCTCGGCATCCGTGCCTCTGAAATAAAACAGAACGTCTATCTCGTTATAGGATACACGGGCGGAAATCTGGTCAGTGCCGCCCTGCGGACCCGGAAGATAGGTTTCTATATCCAAGCCGGTTGCATCCGAAATGTACTTACCCGTCGTATGCGTGGCACACAAATGATGTCTGCTGAGAATGCCGCAATACGCGATACAAAACTGTGCCATGAGTTCCTTCTTGTTGTCATCGGCAATAATAGCAATTTCCAATTTACGCCCTCCTTTTACATTGCTAATCGTTCTACAGATACAATTTTATCACAAATCTCCCTCTTTGTCAATCATCTCTTTCGTATTTTTTCTCATACGGCAAAATTTTGTAATTTTTTTTGCAAATCCCCATTGTATTTTCGCGCGCGATGTTGTATAATATCTTTTAGTTTAAAACAAAGTTTGATTTAAAATAATTTATATAAGGATGTGCAAAAATGAGACAGTTTAAACGAATCGGCGTTCTCACCTCGGGTGGAGACGCTCCGGGTATGAATGCCGCCGTGCGCGGCGTTGTCCGCTCCGCGATCGCGGCAGGCGTTGAGGTTCTCGGTATTTATCACGGCTATTCGGGCCTGATCCGCGGTGACATCCGTCCGCTCTCCGTGCGCGACGTATCCAACGTGGTGAACAAGGGCGGTACCTTCCTTTATTCTGACCGTTGCCCCGAGTTCAAGACCCCCGAGGGTCAGAAGATGGCGCTTGACAACTGCGCAAAATTCGGCATCGACGGCATCATTGCCATCGGCGGTGACGGTACCTTCCGCGGTGCCTCCGTGCTTTCCAAGCTTGGCGTTCCCACCATCGGCATCCCCGGCACGATCGACAATGACATTACCTCCACCGATTATTCCATCGGCTTTGACACCGCGATGAACACCGTGATCGATCTGGTTGACAAGCTGCGTGACACGGGCGAGTCCCACGCGCGCTGCAACGTGGTCGAGGTGATGGGCCGCGGCGCAGGCGATATCGCGCTGCAGACCGCCATTGCCTCGGGTGCGACCGCTGCGGTGATCGCAGAGTTTGAGACCGACGTGGATGCGCTTCTGAAAAAGATGGAAAATTCCCGTGCCATCGGCAAGAGAAACTTCCTCGTATTCGTTTCCGAGGCAATGGGCTCCGACTACGGTCCTATGCTCAACAAGAGGATCAACGACGAGGCGAAGATCGACTCGCGCTTCGTTCGCGTCGGTCACATCGTGCGCGGCGGCAACCCCTCTCTGGCAGACCGCGTGAGAGCCTCCCGTATGGGCGTTTTCGCCGTCAATAAGCTTTTGGAGGGCAAGTCTGACCTCGTGATCTGCGAGCGCCACGGCGAGCTCGTTACCACCGACATCCGCTACGCCCTTACGCTGGATCACCTCTACAAGGGCACGGCGACCGAGGAGGAGCTGGCTACCTTCTCCAAGGAGGAGATCGACAGTATGCACGCGCACGCCGCTGAGCGCGCAGCGCGTATGAAGGATCTGCATGAGATCTCGGAGCTTATCAGCCTGTAAAGGTCGCGGGGCTGCCATATCCCGGTATAACCGAAAACGAAAACTTGGGGCTGCCACCTCCCGGGATAACCGAAAACGAAAAATATAGGGTAGAGGCATTACAATGTGCCTCTACCTTTTCTTTTTGTGTATTTGATAAGGTATTGAGGTTGAAAACCTGCGGTTTTCTTCCAACTCATTGAATTTTCGTTTTCTATCGCCGTTTTCTTCCTCTCGGCGTATGTATATACGCCTTCGGGGCGAAGAACGACGATTTCTCCTCGGGATCTGTTTGCCCCAAGGGGCTTCCAATCTCATCCGCTTTCGCGGATTTCATTCGCGATGCTTTGCATCGCGCTTCCCGGTAGAACCGAAAACGAAAAAAGGATGAGGTATTTATGATCGGTATCTCATCCTTTGCTTTTTACGTATTTGAGAAAAGCATCACGCGGCAACCGCGGGTTGCAAAAAAAATGCAATCCGCGGTTGGTTGAAGTATATTCGTATCTTTGATATAATAATGCTCGCAGAACAAGGAATTACTTCCCTGCCTTTTCGGCGTTGATGACCTTGGCAGACTTGCGGTGCTCGGGGATGATCTCGCCCGCCTTGGTGAGCGCCATCTTGGTGAGCAGGGGACCGACAAGCTCGTAGATCAATACCGAGAACAGGACGATGTTGCGCACGACGATGCCCGCGTTGCCCGAAAGCTCCATCGCCAGCACCGACATTCCGAGCGCCACGCCTGCCTGGGGAAGCAGCGTGATGCCGAGGTACTTTACGATCGTATCGCTGCAGCCCGAGATCTTTGCCGAGAGCGAAGCGCCGAACATCTTGCCCGCGGAGCGGAAGATGATATAGACCACGCCGACGAGGACCATCGCGCCCTGCGCGAAGATCGAGAACTCAAGCTCTGCGCCGCTGATCACGAAGAAGAGAACGAAAAGAGGCGTCGTCCATCTGTCCACACGGTCCATCAGCTCCTCGGAGGACTCGCAGACGTTGCAGAACACCGTTCCCAGCATCATACAGGTGAGAAGCGAGGAGGAGGAGAGCACCACGCCGCCGCCGAGCGGGATCTTCAGCATCGTGAGTGCCACGGTGAGGATCACGAAGGTGACCGAGACCGAGAGACGCTTGGAGCGCGAATGGAAATGCTTTTCCACCTCGGAGAAGATAAGGCCGATCACGAAGCCCAGCACGAGCGAGAAAACGATCTCAATCAGAGGGTTGACCACGATGGAAACGATATCGAGGGTGCCGACGTCGATCGCCTTGGCGATACCGAAGGAGACCGCGAATACGATGAGGCCGACCGCATCGTCGAGCGCGACGACGGGAAGCAATATTTTCGTCAGCGGGCCCTTCGCCTTATACTGGCGCACGACCATCAGAGTGGCGGCGGGAGCGGTGGCGGTAGCGACCGCGCCGAGCGTGATGGCGGCAGAGATCGGGAACACGTCGTTTCCGAGGATGAGGCTCATACCGATCAGGGCAATGTCCACGAAAACCGTTGCCATCACCGCCTGCACGACACCGACGATCAGCGCCTGCTTACCGATGGACTTGATCTGCGAAAGGCGGAACTCGTTACCGATCGAGAACGCGATAAAGCCGAGCGCCACGTCCGCGATCACGCCGAAGCGCTCCACGTATTCCATAGAAACAAAGCCAAGCCCCTCGACGCCGAGGGCGCCCAGCACGTACGGGCCGATCAGAATGCCCGCAACGAGATAGCCGGTGACGGCGGGAAGCCCCAGAGGCTTGATCACGCGCGTCATCAGAAGTCCGCACAGAAGTGCGATCGCAACACTAAGAAGGATCTCCATTTTTCTCTCCCAAAGCGGCCGCAGGGTTTTTTCGCGCCCGCTTTTTCAAAATATTCTCAAAGCACAATTCCGTATTGTAGCACCAATGCGTCCGAAAGTCAAGATGTTTTCTTAAAAAAACTCTCTTTTTGCCGTTTTTTAAGGCATCGTCGGACGGTTTTCAAAAAAAATTAAAAATTTGGGTATTTTGCACGCATTAAGAAATTTTTTCATAATATTTTTTAACTTTTTTCCAAAAAACTCTTGCAATTTTAAAAATAATAGTGTATAATGGATATAACATATTATAGGCGGTGTGTGAAATGGGAAAAAAGAAACTCAATAATAACTACATTAAGGCATATGCTCAGCTTGAAAGCAGATGCCAGGAGAAGTTCGGCATTACTGCCGGTGGCGTGGACGAATACGTGAAGCGCCTGGAGTCCGCTCGCTTTGCGCCCAACCGTGACGAGGTTCTCGGTAAGCTCAACGCATACCAGTCCCTTTCTCGTCGTTTTGAGGTTGAGCCCAATGCGGTTCGCCATATCAAAGAGGTTCAGAAGAGCGACATTCAGTGGGTGAAGAAGTTTACTCTTTCTCTCAAGAAGAAGAAGGATCCTATCTCCCGTTACCTGAAGAGCGCGCGCAAGTACGCAAGAGGCCGCAAGGCTCGCCGCGTATTTATCACGATCCTTATTCTCCTCGTGCTCGCAGCAGCGGCTGTTGCGGCAGCAATGATCCTGCTGTAAAGCCATAGGTCTGCATTTTTGAAAAGCTGACAGAACAGGGCTTCCGATATACGGAGGCCCCGTTCTTTTTTGCAATTTTTGGCACAAAAGATTTTTCTTTTGCTATTGCACTTTGCGCCCAAACGTTGTATGATGGATTTATAATGTTGACAGGATACAAAAGCGCGCTTCCTCACCTGTGCGATTCGATTCTATTATATATTTAGGAAACTTAACGAAAAAGGAGAAACCGATGAAAGCCTACAAGCCCGAGTCCTTCGGCGTGATGCTGGATCTTTCGCGCAACGCCGTGATGAGCATCGAAGCCTTTAAGGAATACCTCACCTACCTCAAAAAAATGGGATACAACTGCGTTTATTTTTACAACGAGGACTGCTACGAGATCGAGGATGAGCCCTACTTCGGCTACCTGCGCGGCCGCTACACCGCCGCCGAGATGAAGGAGCTGGATGCGTACGCCGCTTCGCTCGGCATCGAGATCATTCCCTGCATTCAGACCCTCGCGCATCTGCGCTCCTTCTCAAGATGGGGCAAGGCGAATTTTGAGATGGAAGACACCCTGATGGTGGACGATGCACGTACCTACGAGCTTGTGGAGAAAATGATCAAGACCGTTTCGGAGTGCTTCCGCACGCGCCGCATCCACATCGGTATGGACGAGGCATGGGAGCTCGGCCGCGGCAATCACTTAGACAAGCACGGCTACGAAAACGGCATTGATATGATGAAGCGCCACCTTGAAAGAGTGAACGCCATTGTGGAAAAATACGGATGTCGCGCCATCGTCTGGTCGGATATGTTCATCCGCCCCTGGTCGGGCGGAAAATACACCGTGCTCGGTGATGAGGGCGTCAAGACCGTGCCGCAAAGCGCCATTGATGCCGTGCCCGAGGGCGTGGAGCTCGTGTATTGGGATTATTACAGCACAAACAAGGAACGCTATCTCAACAACCTCAAAACCCATGCGCAGTTCAAAAACGAGACCTGGTTTGCGGGCGGCATCTGGTGCTGGCGCTCGCTCGTGCCCGCCAATCACTATACGGTCAAGACGATGGTGCCCGCCATCGATGCCTGCCGCGAGATGAAGGTGAAAAACGTCGTAATGACGATCTGGGGCGACAACGGCTGCGAATGCTCGCGCTACGCGACCCTTCCCTCGCTTCTCTATCTTGCCGAATATATGCGAGGAAACACCGACGAGGAAAAGATCAAAGCGAAATTCAAAAGCATCTTCGGCTTTGACTACGACGCCTTTATGCGCCTTGACGAGCCGGATCATATCCATACCGAATACCTCGGCACTGAGCGCTCCTCAAGAAAGGTGCTCTTCTCCGACCTCTTTATCGCCTTCAACGACCCTTGTGTGAAGGAGGGGCACAGCGCCGTATTCGCCGCGCTCTCCGAGGAATACGCCGCCTACGCAAAAAAGACGAGAAAATGGGGGTATCTCTTCGACTGCTACGCAAAGATGACCGCCGTATTCGCCACAAAGTACGAGCTCGGCGTCAAGACGCGCGCGGCCTACAAGGCAGGGGATAAAAATACGCTTCTGCGGCTTGCAAAAGAGGACTACGTGCGGCTCGGCAAGCAGCTCGAGGCCTTCCTTCTCGCCTTCCGCAAGCAGTGGTACAAGGAGAACAAGACCTTCGGCTTCGATGCGCAGGAGCTGCGCGTCGGCGGCGTGATCACGCGCGTGGATTCCTGCAGGCGGCGCCTGCTTGACTACTGCGCCGGCAGGATCGAAAAGATCGAGGAGCTCGAGGCAGAGCTGATCCCCGTTTCCCATACCGACGCCTCTTACAGGACCGCCGATTATGACCGTATCGCAACCGTAAGCACGCTTTGGGGCAATCAATAAATTTACGATTGTGCAAAAAATTATCAACGATGCTTCAAAAGGTAAGTGGTGGAAAAAGGAATCAAGAAACTACGACATCAAGATCATCGGCAAGGGCAACGCCGTGCTCGATGGCGGCAAGCCCAACGATCTGATCGAAAACAATTTCACGATCTACGATGAGAACGGCAACTTCGCAGGGCGCAGGACCATCCACGGCTTCTCGAACTGCCTGATCAACGTCGGCATTCTCTTGCAGAACGCGGAGCGCGTAGAGGTTGCGGGTATTCGCTTTATCCGCCCGCGCTATTGGTGCATGAACTTCGAATACTGCGCGTGGGGGCACGTGCATGATATATGGTTCGATGCGGACGGGCAGAGCCCCAACCAGGACGGATGCGACATCCGCGAGGGCTGCCATAACTTCCTTGTGGAAAACCTCTCGGGCAGAACCGGGGACGATATGCTGGCACTGACGAACTTCGGCCACCCGGGGAGGCGCGTGGGCGGTGATCCGACCGATATGGATCCCGACATTCACGACATCGTGGTACGCGACCTTCGCGCCACGATGAGCCATCGCTGTGACATCATTCGCCTGCTCTGCCGCGGCGAGGCAAAGATCGTAAAGGTGTAAAGCGTCAAATATAAAAATATACAGTCAAAGAAAAAACCGCTGCAAAAACAGCGGTTTTTTCTAATAATTATTTACATATTGCATGTTTATTCATCAGTTTTTTCTTTTTCCTTCTTGCTTTCTGCAAGATCTCCGAAGGAAGAAAGAAGTGCGGCGGCAAGGCCGAGGATCGCACCGATCACGAGCGTCCACGAAATCTTATCCATACCGAGAATGACCGAGACGATGCCGGTCACCACCGCAGAGAAAGGCATAATGACCGCGACGGCGCTGGGGCTTACGTGCTTCATCGACGAGGTGCGAAGCGTCCAGCACACGGCGTTGGTGAGAATGCCGACCGCAAATACCGTGAGAATCGGGCCGAAACGCCAGGTGAAGCGGAAGGGATCGATATAGCTTCCGCCAAAGGGCACGAAATTCAAAAGCACCGCCATCAGAATCGACGAGATCCCTTGTACAAAAAGCTGAATCATCACGTAAAGCTTTGCATCCAGCTTCTTTGCATAAATGCCCGTGAAAGCGATATTGATGCCGTAGAACACGCCTGCCAGGGCGTTAAGAATATCCGCCGCCGAGACCGAAAGCCCGACCGAGAAAATATCTCCCAAAATAAACGAGGATACAAGACAAACGAGTGCCGCCACCGCCGTCAGCACGCTCGGCTTCTTTTTCACAAAGATCAGAAGCAGCAGGGGAACGACCACGCAGGAAAGATTTTCAAGAAAAGCCTGCTTCGTGGGCGAGGCGTCAAAATTATACGCGAGCGCCTGCACGAGCGAGGCCGCCGCCACGCACAGCCCCGTGGGGATCGCAATTTTAAAATAGGTCTTATTCAGCCTGCAAAGTGCTTTGCGCGAAAGAACGAGAAGCGCGGTGGCGCTCGCAAGCGTCGTCATCGCCGTGTAGACCGAGGCGGAGAAAAGGCCGCCGATCAATGCTTTTTTAAAGGCGGGGATCACGCCCCAGATCAGGACGACCGTGCCGATGGCGGCGTACGCCATGGCGACCGAGGATCTCTTTGTATTCATAAGCAATACCTCAAAAATTTATCGTAAAGATTATAGCATACGGCGCGGAAAAAGTAAAGATGCTTTCAAGCCGCGAAACGTTTTTTTCAAAAAGGCATTGACCGCACCGCGCTCCGTATGTTAGAATAATGGCATAAATAAAATAAGGAAAAGAAATATGAAGCTGAAAACCTACAAGCGAGCCTTCATACATACCCTGCCCGTGATGGCGGGCTATATCGTGCTGGGGCTCGGCTTCGGCATCCTTCTGCGCGTGGCGGGCTTCGGCGCGCTCTGGGCGCTCTGTATGAGCGTATTTATCTACGCGGGCTCAATGCAATACGTCGGCGTTTCTCTGCTTTCGGGCGGCGCATCGCTTCTGACCGTGGCGGTCACCACCGTGATGGTGCAGGCAAGGCATCTCTTCTACGGCATCTCGCTGATCGACCGATACCGCGGCACAGGCATCAAAAAGCTGTATCTGATGCACGCGCTGACCGACGAGACCTATTCTCTGGTCACAGGCACGCATCTGCCCGACTTTGCGGACGAAAAGACCTATTACTTCGCGGTCTCTCTCCTTAACCATCTTTATTGGATCACAGGCTGCCTGCTCGGCTCCTTGGCGGGCGCGGTCCTTCCCTTCTCCTCGGAGGGCGTGGATTTTGCAATGACGGCGCTTTTCGTGACCATCTTCGTGGAGCAATGGCTTACGGAAAAGGAGCACCGACCCGCCCTCGTCGGTGTTGGCTGCACGCTGCTTTGCCTCCTCGTTTTCGGCAGCGAGAACTTCCTGATCCCCGCAATGGCGCTGATCCTTCTCGCCCTCGCCCTGCTCCGCGCACCGATCGAGAAAAAGGAGGAAAAGAGCCGTGGATAAGACCCTTCACGCCATCCTCGCCATCGTTATTATGGCGGCCGTCACCTTCCTTTTGCGTATGCTCCCCTTCGTGATCTTCGGCAAAAAGCAGACCCCTGCCTTCATCGGGTATCTCGGAAAATATCTGCCCTACGCGATCATGGGTATGCTCGTGATCTATTGCTTAAAGGGCGTCGCACCCCTCGTTTTCCCGCACGGCTTGCCCGAGCTGATCGCGATCCTCACCGTCGTGCTTCTGCATATATGGAGGCGCAATACCCTGCTCTCCATTCTCGGCGGCACGGTGGTGTATATGCTGCTCGTTCAGCTTGTTTTTTGATCTTTTGTAAATAATTGTTTGTAATTTTTTTGTTATAGGAGATTTTTCTATGGAACTTTGGAATGGATTTTCTTGTGAAAATTTTGAATTTGAAGGTCACGCAGCAACCGTTGTTTTCCCCGAAGAGGGCAAAAGCACGGGCGGTCTGGTTCTGAAAACCGAGTATCAGCACCACTTCCCCGAGGCGGCGGAAATTCCGCTTCTCTCGCTCGGCTACCATGTTTGCTTCATTCAAAACGACAACCGCTTTGGGCAGAGGGAAGACCTTGACCGCAAGGCGCGCTTCGTTCGTTTCTTGCAGGAAAAATACGGCCTCAGAAAGAAGTGCGTGCCCGTAGGCTTCAGCTGCGGCGGCATGATCGCGCTTTATTTTGCCGAGCGCTATCCCGAGCTCGTCAGCTGTCTTTATATTGATGCGCCCGTGGTGAACTTTATGAGCTGGCCCTGCGATTTCGGCAGGAGCAGTGAGAAGCCCTATCTTGACGAGATCCTGCCCGCCCTCGGGCTGAAAAGCCTTGCCGAGCTGCTTGCCTACCGTGCCATGCCCCTCGATAAAATCCCCTCTCTCGTTGAAAAGAAGATTCCGCTCGTGATGGCATCGGGGGATAGCGACACAGCCGTTCCCTACCACGAAAACGGTATCTTTGTGGAGCGTGCGTATAAGGATGCGCAGCTTCCCATCGAGGTCTATATCAAGCCGGGCGGAGACCATCATCCGCACGGACTTGCAGACCCTACGCCCGTGGTGGAGTTCATTCTTCGCCACGACCGCTGATCACCCCCAAAAGCAACCCCACGCGCCGTTCATAGCGACTCCAAGCAAGAGTGAGGCAGATTTTTCCGTCTCACTCTTGCTTTTTTGTTTTTTTGGTGCTATAATGTTATACTGATAATATATTTGCCCGCGCCCACGCGTGCGTAATTTACACGCTCGTACGGCGGCTTTCACCGAAAAAAGGCGGACGGCAAAACAAAAATACAGGAGAAAAACACGCATCTATGGCAAACCTCAGATCCGAAATTGAAAGACGGCGCACCTTCGCCATCATCTCCCACCCCGACGCGGGTAAGACCACGCTGACCGAGAAGTTCCTTCTCTACGGCGGCGCGATCCAGAACGCGGGCTCGGTCAAGGGCAAGCAGAGCGACAAGCACGCCGTTTCCGACTGGATGGAGCTTGAAAAGCAGAGAGGTATCTCGATCACCTCCTCGGTGCTTCAGTTCGAATACAACGGCTTTTGCATCAACCTTCTGGATACCCCCGGACACCAGGACTTCTCGGAGGATACCTACCGCACGCTGATGGCGGCGGACAGCGCGGTGATGGTCATCGACGCGGCGAAGGGCATCGAGCCGCAGACGCGCAAGCTCTTCAAGGTCTGCGCGATGCGTGATATTCCGATCTTCACCTTTATCAACAAGCTTGACCGCGAGGCGAGAGACCCCTTCGATCTGCTCGACGAGCTGGAGAAGGAGTTCGGCATCGGCACCTATCCGATGAACTGGCCGATCGGCTGCGGGCAGAGCTTCAAGGGCGTTTACGACCGCGATAAGAAGCGCATCCTCGCCTTCGACGATGCCCACCGCGGCCGCGAGCGCATCCACGGCATCGACGTGGACATCACCGATACCGCAAGGCTCGACGAGCTGATCGGCGAGAGGCGCCGCGAGGAGCTTTGCGAGCAGGTGGAGCTGCTTGACGGCGCGTGCTTCGACTTCGATCTCGATAAGGTGCGCCACGGCAAGCTCTCCCCCGTTTTCTTCGGCTCGGCGCTCAACAACTTCGGCATCGAGCCCTTCCTTGAGCATTTTTTGCAGATGACGACCTCGCCCCTGCCCCGCGTGGCGAGCGGCGAATATATCGATCCCTTTGACGAGGGCTTCTCCGCCTTCGTTTTCAAGATCCAGGCGAATATGAACAAGGCGCACCGCGACCGCATTGCCTTTATGCGTATCTGCTCGGGCAAATTCGAGCGCGGCAAGGAATACTACCACGTGCAGGGCGAGAAGAGCTTCCGCCTCTCGCAGCCGCAGCAGATGATGGCGGCGGAGCGCGAGGTCATCGAGGAGGCGTACGCGGGTGACATCATCGGCGTATTCGATCCCGGCGTATTCTCGATCGGAGACACGGTCTGCGAGAAGGGAAGAAAAACGAAATTCGAGGGCATTCCCGTCTTTGCGCCCGAGCATTTCTCGATGGTCGAGCAGGTGGATTCCATGAAGCGAAAGCAGTTCGCCAAGGGAATGAACCAGATCGCCCAGGAGGGTGCGATCCAGATCTTCTTCGAGCCCAACTCCGGTCTTGAGCGCGTGATCGTCGGCGTTGTCGGCGTGCTGCAGTTCGAGGTGCTGGAATACAGGATCAAAAACGAATACGGCTGCGATCTTCGCCGTAGCCCCCTGCCCTACCAGCAGATCCGCTGGATCGAGGGCGATACCGATCCCAAGACCCTGAAGCTCTCGCACGATACCAAGTGGGTGCAGGACTTCCGCGGCAAGAACCTTCTGATCTTCACGAGCGAATGGGCGATCCGCTGGGTCATGGAGGACAACCCCGACCTGAAGCTCTCGGAATTCAGCAAGAACGAGGAGAAGGAGGACTGAGCGCGATGCGTATGAGAAAAAAGAAGAACGCGGATGCGCGCCTCGCCTCGCACGAGGGTCTGGTCCTTTCTCAGCCCGAAAGCCCCATCGAGGGAAAAGCGGGCAGAGAGCTCTACCTTGAGATCGGCGCGGGCAAGGGCGGCTTCGCCATCGAGATGGCAAGGCGCAATGAAAATGCCGACTATTACGCAATGGAGCGCGTGCGCGACTGCATCGTGCTCGCCGTGGAAAAGGCGGATGCCGAGGGGCGCCCCGCAAATCTTCGCTTCATCATCGACGGCGCGGATAACCTGCCCGCCTGGTTTGCGAGCGGCTCTGTCGACCGCATCTATCTGAACTTCTCCGACCCCTGGCACAAGAAGGGCTACTTCAAGCGCCGACTGACCTACCGCAAATATCTGTCTCTGTATTTTACGCTGCTATGCGACGGCGGAGAGCTTTGCTTCAAGACCGACAACGCGCCCCTCTTTGATTTTTCCCTGGAGGAGCTCGCGTCCGTGGATCTTACCCCCTATCTCGTCACCCGCGATCTGCATGCCTCTCCCTATGCGGAGGGCAACGTGATGACCGAGTACGAAAGAGGCTTCGTTGCCGAGGGCAAGCCGATCCACAAGCTTTGCGTGAAAAAGCCCGCGGGCTATATCCCACACTATACAGAGCCGAAAAAGGCGAAGGCAGAGGCGGAGGAAGCACTTTGATGGCAAGCATACATCGGGGGCATCGCGCCCGTATGCGCGCGCGTTATTTTACGGGCGGCAGCGAGAATATGCAAACGCACGAGCTGCTGGAGATGCTTCTCTATTTCGTGATACCGCAAAAGGACGTCAACCCTCTCGCGCACGCGCTTCTCAACCGCTTCGGCTCGCTTGACGGCGTTTTCCGAGCGAGTAAGGACGCGCTTTGCGAGGTCGAGGGCGTCGGCGAGCGGGTGGCGGCGTTCTTAACGGAAAACGGCCGCTATGCCGCCGAGATCGTGTCCGCTCCTTTTTGGGAGAGCGAGGCACCGGTCTACGATAACTATCACACACTCGGCGAATTCTTCGTTTCCTATTTTGGCAAGCACGGCACGCAGGCGACGGTGGCTCTTCTGCTCGACGCAGGCATGCACGAGATCTCGCTTTTCGAGCTTGCGCCCCTGGATTTCGGATCCGCGGGCGTGCGCGCGGAGGCGGCGATCGCAAAGGCCATCTCTCTCGGCGCGACCGTGATCGTGCTGGCACACAATCACCCCTACGGACCTGCCTATCCCTCGCACAGCGACGTCGTTTCCTCTCAGGTTATGGATAAAAGCTTCTCGGAATGCGGCGTTCTGCTTCTTGAGCACTACGTTATCAGCGGACCGGACTACGTCGGCTTCCATCACCGCTTCGGCGTGAAGGAGGGGCTCGGTGACGCCGTGCGCGCGTTTCTTGAATCCAAGGAGGCGGCGGCAGGCGTATGAAAAATCTGTTTCTCGGCACCGACCCGAGGGCAGCCCTCGTCGGTCTCTTCGGGTGCATCTATGACCGTGCGCGCGCAGAGGCGCTCGCGGAAACGCTGCTCTGTGCCTACGGCTCGCTCTCCCGCCTCCTCTTAATCGATCTTCACACGTTGGAGGAGAATATCGGACGCGAGGCGGCGCTCTATCTTTCCCTGTCGCTGCGGCTCTGCATCGGCCGTACGACCGATCGCCTGCAGGCGGGCGACACGCTTACCCCCGCGGTGCTCGTGCGGCACTTCTCGGCGCTTTATGCAAACGAGGGAAAGGAAGCCGTATATCTTGCCCTTCTCGATAATGAGGAGCGGCTGCTCGCCACCGTGCGTGCCTCTGTCGGCGCGGCGGACGGCTCGGGGCTTCTGCCAAGGCAAGCGCTGGAGATTGCGCTGCGCGCAGGCGCAAAGGCGGTGTATTTGACACACAACCATCCCGGCGGCGACCTCAACCCCTCCGACTCGGATCTCAAGATCACCGCAGCGGTGCAGGCCTCGCTGGAGGCGGCACGCATCCGCTTTCTCGGTCATTATATCTTCTCGCGCGGCGAGTACGTGCTCGTGGGAGACACAGCGGCGGAGGGCGGCACAGAAAAAACCAAGGAATTTATTAAAACGGAAATCAGGTAAACCATTATGCAATTCTTAGGTACGATCGTCAATTTTGCGGCGGTGCTCGTCGCAGGCATTCTCGGCTCGCTTCTCAAAAAGGGCGTGCCCGAGCGCATTTCCAACGGGATCCTCAACGCGATGGCCGTTTGCGTTATTTATATCGGCATCGACGGCATTCTCGAGGCGGCACCGCCGCTTGCCGAGGGCGCGGTGCTGAGCGCAGGGCTCGTCAAGGTGCTGATCATGATCCTCTCCATGGGCATCGGCACGCTGATCGGCGAGCTGATCGATATTGATAAGCAGATGAACCGCCTCGGCGCCTTCGTGGAGAAAAAGGTTTCGCACGGCGGCGAGCAGGGCAGCATCGCCAAGGGCTTCGTCGCCTGCAGCCTGCTCTTCTGCGTGGGTGCAATGGCGATCAACGGCGCGATCGAGGATGCCTTCGGCAATCCCGACATCCTGCTTGCGAAGACCGTGATCGATACCATCTCCTGCTTCGTGATGGCGACCTCGCTCGGCATCGGCTGCGCGCTCTCCGCCTTCACGCTTCTTATCTACCAGGGCGGCATCGCTCTGCTCGGCTCCTTCGTAAAGGACCTCATCCCCGCGGCGGGTCTGACCTATATGTCCGTGACCGGCTCGCTGATCATCATTCTGATCGGCACGAATATGCTCGGAGCGACCAAGGCAAAAACCGCAAATATGATCCCCGCGATCTTTATCCCTCTGTTACTTATGTGGATTTTCCCTGTCATTATATAAACATTTATTTACATAATGACGAATTAAAGGAGATACGGTTTGCAAAAAGAGATACTTCTCTCTGCCATCGCGCCGCTTTGCGAATGGTACGAAAGAAATAAAAAGGATTACCCCTGGCGAAGAAGCCGCGACCCCTATCGCATATGGATCTCTGAGGTAATGCTGCAGCAAACGCGCACGGGCGCGGTGCTCCCCTATTACGAGCGCTTTCTCGCCGCCTTTCCGAACGTGGAGGCGCTGGCGAACGCAGAGGACGACCGTCTGATGAAGCTCTGGGAGGGGCTCGGCTACTACAGCCGCGCGCGCAACCTCAAAAAGGGTGCCGTGCAGGTGATGGAGCGCTTCGGCGGCAGCCTGCCGCGCACCAAGGCAGAGCTACGCACGATCGCAGGCATCGGTGACTACACCGCAGGTGCGATTGCCTCCATGGCGTTCTTCGAGCCTGCCTCTGCCGTGGACGGCAACGTCCTGCGCGTATGCATGCGCCTGCTCGGCTCGGACGCGGATATTTCGAAGGAGGCGACCAAGCGCGCCCTTTCCGTCCTGCTCGACGGGATCTATCCCACGGGCGAGAGAGCCGCTCTCTTCACCGAGGGACTGATGGAGCTTGGCGAGGCGGTCTGCATTCCGGGCGGCGAGGCGCGCTGCGCGCTCTGCCCTCTGTCTGACCTCTGCGAGGCAAGAAGGGGCGGCATCACGCATCTTTTGCCCGCAAAGAGCGCAAAGAAGCCGAGAAAAGCGGTGGAGCGCACGCTCTTTATTCTTTGCGCGGACGGCCGCTTCGGCATCCGCAAGCGCGGCGATACGGGGCTGCTCGCGGGGCTTTACGAATTTCCCGCCGCGGAACGCGCCCTCACCGAGGACGAGGCGAAGGAGCTTCTCTCGGACAAGGGCATCCGCTTTACCGCCATCCGGCCGCTCGGCGAGGCGGTGCATATCTTCACGCATCTTGAGTGGCATATGCGCGGCTATCTCGTCCTGGCCGACGCGCTTCCCGAGGGGCTGATCGGAGCCACGCGGGAGCAATTATCCACCGACTACGCACTTCCCTCCGCCTTCCGTTATTTCAAAAAGGCGCTCGGCGAGTGATGCTTCAAGGAGAAAAAACAAAATGAAAATCATTATTGCGGGCGACGGCAAGGTCGGCGAAACGCTTGCCGCTATGCTGTCCGCGGAAAAGCGCCACAATATTACTCTGATCGACACGCGCGCCGACGTGCTGGAGGCATCCGTCTCCGCACACGACGTGATCGCCGTGCTCGGCAACTGTGCGACCTCCGCGACCCTCAGGGATGCGGGCATCGAGACCGCGGATCTTCTGATCGCAGCGACGGGAAACGACGAGGTCAACCTGCTCTGCTCGACGGTGGCGCACGCGATGAATAAAAATCTGCACACGATCGCGCGCATCCGCGACCCCGAGTACGCGGGTGATGCCGTGCGTATGCGCTCGCACTTCGGTCTTTCCTTGGTCTTTAACCCCGAAAAGCAGGCCGCAGAGGAGATCGCGCGCCTGATCCGCTTCCCCGGCTTTCTGCGCCGCGATACCTTCGCCAAGGGGCGCACCGAGATCGTGGAGCTACGCCTCGAGGAGGGGCATCCGCTGATCGGCGTGACGCTTTCCGCCCTGCCCGCGCTCGTCAAGTGCAAGGTTCTTGTCTGCGCCGTTCTGCGCGAGGGCGAGCCGATCATCCCGACGGGCTCCTTCGTTCTCTGCGAGGGCGACCGCCTTTTGGTCACCGCGCCGAGTGAAAACCTCTCGCTGATGCTTAAAAACCTGCGGATCGTCACCCACAAGGCGAAGCGCGTGATGCTCGTCGGCGGCGGGCGCCTGAGCTTTTACCTTGCCGAGCTGCTCGACAAGAGCGGCATCGACGTCAAGATCATCGAAAAGGACAGCGCGCGCTGTGAGGCACTTGCGGCCAACCTTGCGCATACAGAGATCGTTTGCGGCGACGTCGGCCACCGTACGCTGCTCGAAAGCGAGGGGCTGCGCTCCTCGGATGCGCTGATCACGCTGACCGACCTTGACGAATTGAATATGCTCGTTTCCATCTACGGCACGAACTGGGGCGTTCCCCAGGTGATCACCAAGCTCTCCCACGTGGAGGACTCGAAGATCCTTGACACCCTGCCCGTCGGCAGCGTGATCTGCCCGCGCAAGCTCTCCTCCTCCACGGTGCTCCGCTACGTGCGCGCAATGGAGAAAAAGGCGGGCGCGGCAATCACCGTGCATTCCCTCGCGGACGGCGCGGTCGAGGCCTCCGAGTTTTTGGTGACAGAAGAGACGCTGCACCGCGGCGAGCCGCTGAAGAACATATCGCGCAAAAGAAACGTGCTCGTGGCATCCATCACGCGCCACGGTGTCACGCTCATCCCCGACGGCTCGTCTGCCTTCGAGGTGGGTGACTTCGTCGTTATCGTTGCCCCCTCCGAGGCAGGCATCGATGAGTTGAACGATATTTTTGCATAAAATAAAAACAATTGTTTGCATAAACGCATTTTTTGAAAGGAAGTCATCCTTTTATGAACTATAAAATGATGGGGCGGTTCTTCGGCGTTATCCTATGCCTTGAATCGATCTTTATGCTCCCTGCCTTTATTATCGCACTCGCGGACAAAACGGGCAGAGTGGCGCTCGGCTTCGGACTGACGGCGCTTATCTGCGCCCTGCTCGGCGCGCTTCTTCTCATCCTCTGCCGCGGCGCAAAGAGCGACTTCTTTGCCAAGGAGGGCCTCGTCTGCGTCGGGCTTTCCTGGATCCTGCTCTGCCTTTTCGGTGCGCTGCCGCTCTTTATCGGCGACGACATCCCTTCCTATATTGACGCGCTTTTTGAGATGGTCTCGGGCTTTACGACCACGGGCGCATCCATCTGCCCCAACGTCGAGGCGCTCTCACGCGCGACCCTTTATTGGCGCTCCTTCAGCCACTGGATCGGCGGCATGGGCGTGCTGGTTTTCGTAATGGCGCTGATCCCCGTCGGCGGCAAGAGCGAGGGATTTACGATGCATCTGCTGCGCGCGGAGACAACGGGCCCGAACTCGCAAAAGCTCGTGCCGCGCATGCGGCAGACCGCGATCATCCTGTATCTCGTTTACGTCGCTCTGACGTTGCTCTGCTTTATTTTTCTCGTTTTTGATATGCCTGCCTTCGATGCGTTCTGCACCTCTCTTGGCACGGCAGGCACGGGCGGCTTCGGCGTCCGCAATGACAGCTTGGCGAGCTACTCGCCCTACGCGCAGACGGTGACCGCCGTCTTTATGATCCTCTTCGGCGTCAACTTCTCGATCTTCTATCTCATCCTGCTTCGCAATTTTCTCGGTGTGCTTCGCGACGAGGAGCTCAGGCTCTATCTCAGCATCGTCGGCGGCGCAACGCTGCTGATCACCCTGAACATACGCACCCTCTACGGCACGCTCGGCGAAGCGCTTCGCCACGCCTTCTTCCAGGTCAGCTCCATTATCACGACGACGGGCTTTGCAACGGCGGACTTTGACCTATGGCCGTCATTTTCCAAGGCGATACTGATCTTTTTGATGATCGTCGGCGGCTGTGCGGGCTCAACGGCGGGCGGACTGAAATGTGCAAGGCTCCTGCTTCTCTCCAAGAGCTTTATCCGCAACATCGGGCGCGTGCAGAATCCGCAAAAGGTCGCCGTTATCCGCATCAACAAAAAGCCCGTGGACGAAAAGCTCGTCACGGCGACCTCGGCTTATCTCTGCGCTTACCTGCTGATCGCTCTCGTCAGCTTCCTTCTGATCTCGATTGACGGCTTCTCCGTCACGACCAATATCTCCTCCGTGCTCGCCTGCTTCAACAACGTAGGCCCCGGCCTTGAGGCGGTCGGCCCAACGCGGAATTATTCCGCCTTCAGCGATTTTTCCAAGGTCGTTCTGATCCTGGATATGCTTGCGGGACGCCTGGAGATCTTCCCCATTCTCGCGCTCTTCTCGACCAAGGCCTTCCGCAGAGGCTGAGCGCCCGCGGCGCAATCTGCGCTTCGCTCGTTTTTTTACGTCATTATTGTCATTATTAAAAAGAGGAACTCATATGAAAGAAATTCCGCGCATCGCATCCTTCACCGTGGATCACGATCTTATCACCCCCGGCGTTTATATTTCGCGCATCGACGGCGCGGTCACGACCTACGATCTGCGCACGCGCACGCCCAACACGGGCGAGCTGATGGACAACGCCACGATGCACTCGGTGGAGCATATGTTCGCCACCTACGTGCGTGCCTCCGAGATCGGAGACAAGGTGCTTTACTTCGGCCCGATGGGCTGCCAGACCGGCTTCTATCTTCTCGTGCGCGACTGTGAGAAGGAGACGGTCGGCCGCGTGATTTTTGACGTTCTTGAAAAAATCGTCTCACACGCGGGCGAGATGTTCGGCGCATCGCGCAAGGAGTGCGGCAACTATATCAATCTTTCGCTGCCGCTCGCCAAGGCGGAATGCGCACGCTATCTCGCAGTTCTGAGAGCAAAGGAAATGACCTTTGCCTACCCCACGGAGGAAGAAAAATGATCGGTATTTTAGGTGCAATGGATATTGAGCTTGAGGCACTGCTGCGCGATATGCAGGGCGAAACGAGTGAGGCCGTCAGCGGCTTCGTATTCCACCGCGGCAGGCTTTACGGCCGTGAGGCCGTGGTCGCGAAATGCGGCATCGGCAAGGTCGCCGCGGGCATCTGCGCGCAGACGATGATTTTGCGCTACGCGCCCTCTCTGCTCGTGCATACGGGCGTTGCGGGCACGCTGACCGACGCACTCTCGGTCACCGACGTTGCGATCGGCGAAAGAGCGGTGCAGCACGATATGGATACCTCGTCCCTCGGCGACCCCATCGGCCTCATCAGCGGCATCAATAAGATCTATTTCGAGGCGGACGGGAGAGCCGCCGCGCTCTTCGAGAGCATCGCAAGGGAGGACGGCATCCGCGCCCTGCGCGGCACGGTCGCCTCGGGCGATCAGTTTATCTCGGACGGCGAAGCAAAGAAAAGGATCGTAAAGAATTTCGGCGCGATCGCCTGCGAAATGGAGGGCGGCGCCGTCGCCCACGCGGCGTATCTGAACGAAACGCCGTTCATCATTCTCCGCGCCATCTCCGACAGCGCGGACGGCGCCTCGCATATGGATTACCCCACCTTCCTGCCCCTCGCCGCCGCACAGTCCTACAGGATGATGAAAAAGTTTATTGAGCGATACTGACGCACATAGACATCAACGAAAAAGAGCGAAGATGCCGTGACAACGGTGCCTTCGCTCTAAAATTTTTCTTTTTTTCTTAATCTTCCTTCTTTATATCGGGTAAAACGATCTCTCCCTCGGCCTTCTCAAAGCTTTTGATCTCCTGCCGTATCAGATATAAAATTTCTCCGTTGGCAGATCTCCCGTAATACTTTGAAATATAGTGAAGCTTATAATGCAGCGCGGGATCGATCTCTATGCCAAGGTGCTTGTTATTTTTGTTTCTCATAAAATCTCCAAAAAATCTTAATTTAAGTATATTCTAAGATTATTTTGTGATATAATGTTGTAAGTATACTTACTTTAAGTATACATAATTTATATTCGGAGGATGCAAATAAAATTACAATAAAAACGGAGAAAACCGCCGGTTTTCAACCTTGATTCTTTTTCAAATTTAATCCAAGAAAAAAAGAGGTACTGCTTAAGGGCGTCACTCTTAGGGATTTAAATTGAATAATTTATAAAACTCGACTTTTTCGCAAGTCGAGTTTTCTTCTTCCCACGTAAAACAGATTGAATTAAAGTTAATTTTGTGTTATAATAAAGTCATCGATAAATAAGAATTTGTTTAGGACAAAGATTAGGGAGAGGTGAGATCGTGACTTGGTTTTTTGCGGCTATTTTTTCCGCTGTTTTTGCGGGAATGACATCGATACTTGCAAAATGCGGAATTAAGAAAACCGACTCAGATCTCGCCACAGCATTACGAACCACCGTGGTTCTGGCA
The DNA here is from genome assembly GCA_017938425.1 of Clostridia bacterium. Classification (GTDB taxonomy): domain Bacteria; phylum Bacillota; class Clostridia; order Oscillospirales; family CAG-272; genus UBA1740. Next base: position 23,017 of record JAGBBQ010000097.1, read on the forward strand.
TTTGCATGGATTATGGTGTTTGTGGTCGGCTCTCAATCTACAATTACCAAAATTGATGAAAAATCAATTATATTCTTAATTGTTTCGGGATTTGCGACAGGCGCATCATGGATATGTTACTTCAAAGCGCTTTCGCTTGGCGATATTAATAAGGTTGTTCCAATAGATAAATCAAGCACGGTGTTAACGGTGTTGCTTGCTATTGTCTGCTTTGGCGAAACCTCTAACTTGGCGGTCAAGCTGATTGCAACGGCAATACTTGCCGTTGGCATATTCCTCATGGTAGATAAAAAGCAATCCGAGCAAAAAAGCGAACGCAGCTCTTGGTTGATATACGCTGTTCTTTCCGCAATATTTGCGGCATTGACTGCTATTCTTGCCAAAGTCGGTATTTCGGGGGTGGAATCCAATCTCGGTACTGCAATCAGAACGGGCGTTGTGCTTGTGATTGCGTGGCTCATTGTTTTCTCCAAGGGAAAGCAAAAGGAAATCCAGCACTTAGAAAAAAAGGAACTTTTGTTTATTGTGCTTTCGGGTTTAGCAACGGGAATTTCGTGGCTCTGCTACTACTATGCCATTCAAAACGGCATTGTCAGTTTGGTCGTTCCGATCGATAAGCTGAGTATACTTGTAACGATAACATTCTCGTATTTTGTTTTCAAGGAAAAGCTACCCAAAAAGGCACTGATCGGACTTGGATTGATGGTAACGGGAACGCTGCTTATGGCAGTTTTTAAGTAAACATAGCGATAAATAAGAATTTGACGAAAACTATAAATGTTAACGATCGTTGCGGAATTGCCTACGGTCGTGTATAGACAATCAAAGGCAAAGCTGTTAAACTAATGGTGAAAGGAGGTACTTATGACGCTGTCGGAAAAACTTTATAACTTGCGCCGTAAACAAGGATTATCCCAAGAAGCTCTTGCCGAGAATCTGAATTGTTCAAGACAAGTGATTTCAAAGTGGGAAAACGGAACAACAACCCCCGATGCCGAAATGCTACAAAAGTATAGCGAGATTTTCGGTGTCAGTATAGACTATCTTGTTAAAGAGGGTATTGACGAACCAACAGGTGTACAGCCTACCAAGAAAAGTAACGATAATAAAAAACTTCTCGGAATATTAGGGCTTGTGGTATCTCTTTTAGGTTGTGTTTCCTTAATCGTGTTCGGTGCTATCTCGGTATTTAACTCCGAAGCCGCCGACAAAATCGCACAATCATCTGTGATAGTCATTGACGGAACATTTATAGCAATGCTAATTTCAGTGTTGTTTGTGGTGTTGGGAGCTATAATACTTATCAAAACAATGAAACATAAGTAGGAGGTTTCTATGAAAAAATTATCAAATGTATTTGCGATACTTGCAATTTTGCTCACTAATATTATGTGTGTTGTAGTAACTAACATTTGCACAAGCGGATATTATGCAGAAAAACATTTTCTTACAAGTGCACCTTGGGAAGTGGGTTTTTTGTTTATTATTCCATTCGCAATTGCCATCATAGCTTGTTCAGTCGTTTCATACATTGCAAAGAAAAAAGGCAAATAATCTGAATCAAACAAATTCCAATTTATCGAGTTGTTAATCATTGCGGGAAAATTTTCAAAAGTGTAGCACACTATACTTTGTAAACAAGTTGTGTGTTTAGACAAAGAAAAGCAAAAAGGATAGCGAAATTTTCGCTATCCTTTTATAGTTTCTAAAAATTCCCTAAGAGTGACACCCTTAAGCGGTACCTCTATTTTTATTTGCGGATTTACCAAATCCTCGGTGGGGCATCGCATCAAGGAGGAACCAAAGCAAGGACACTCGGGGAGGCAAGCCACGCCGAGGTTTGTGGAAAAATCGTCGGCTGAGCCGCGAGAGGCGTACAAGCGTACGCCGAGCGGCGAAACGGCGATAGCAAATAAAAATACAATAAAAATGGAGAAAACCGTAGGTTTTCAACCTTAATACTTTTTCAAATTTGATCCAAGAAAAAAAGAGGTACTGCTTACACAATACCTCTATTTTTATTTGCGGTTTTACCAAATCCTCGGTGGGGCATCGCATCAAGGAGGGACCAAAGCAAGGACACTCGGGGAGGCAAGCCGCGTCAAGGTTTTCAGACCATTCATTTTGGCTCTTCGGATTTTAGGCGAGTTTTTTCGAGCGCGAACCGAAGCAATAGAAATCTATTGCGAGCGCGAGCGATCGGAAAAAATCGGCAAAATACGATAGCCAAAATCAGGTGTCGGCGATCAACAATGCATAACTATGCTTGTCAAGCTTGTTACAATCCTCAATGATATACCTATTATCATTCGCGTCGCGCACACGCACAAAGCCCGAGCGCATCACGTGGATATCGTGGTTACGGTTGCGGATATCGAAGGCGATGATGCCGCGATCGGTCTCCACCGTCCAGCGCAGGGTTCCGTACTTCTCCGCCTTGGAGATGATGCGCAGGATCTTCGGGACCAGATAATAGTCCGCAAGGCTCTGCTTGACGGTGGCGGCGGACGCCTCGTCGATCTCGCTATAGGAGCGGATGACCGCGCGCTCCTTGCCATCCTCGTCAAGAAGCGTGATATAGGAATCGGGATTCGACACCGGGAAGAGCCTGCGCGGCTCAAGGCCCACGATCTCTCCCTCTCCCGCCTCCTCGCTATGCGCGGCAGAGAGCGTGAGCTTCACAAGATGATTCTCATATTTTTCAATTTTATCGTCTTTCGTTACGTAAATACGGTTCATATTTCCTCCAAATTGTAAAGAATTGTTTGCCGTTTGGCTTAAAAACGCTCTTCTCTGCGCATGCGCTCGGATTCTGCCGCCATAGACTGGATCTGCACGAGCTTATAGTATTTTCCCTTCAGAGCCATCAGCTCCTCGGGCGTGCCGTTCTCGATGATATGCCCGTTATCCACCACGAGAATGCGGTTGGCGCGGCGCAGGGTGGAGAGGCGGTGGGCGATCATCAGCGTGGTCTTACCCTCGATCAGCTTATCGATCGCATCCTGGATGAGATGCTCGGTCTCGGAATCCACCGCGGCGGTCGCCTCATCGAAGATCAGCATCGAGGGGCGCATCAGAACGGCGCGGGCAATGGAAAGACGCTGCTTTTCGCCGCCCGAAACACCGACGCCGCGCTCACCGAGCATCGTATCGTATCCGTCGGGCTGGCGGCAGATAAAGCCGTGGGCGTTTGCGGTATCCGCCGCCGCCATCACGTCCTCCACCGTGGAGCCGGGCACGCTGTACGCGATATTATTGAAGATCGTATCCGAGAACATCTGCGGCTCCTGCTGCACGTAGCCGATCTGCGAGCGGTAGCCTGCGAGGTTGAAGTTCTTGATATTATGACCGTCCACCAGGATCTCGCCGCTATAGCCGTCATAGAAGCGCATCAGGAGGTTGACGAGGGTGGATTTACCCGAGCCCGTCGTACCGACGATGCCAACGACCTCGCCGGGGTTGATCGTGAAGGTGACGTCATCGAGCACCTTCTTGGTGCGGTCAAAGGAGAAGGACACGTGATTGAACTCGATCTTGCCCTTGAAATGATCGGGGGTTACGCTGTTGGGCAGCTCGATCTCGGGCTCTGCCTCAAGGATATCGAGGATCTTCTCGGTGGAGGCGAGAGCGCTCTGGAAGGAGTCCGAAAGATTGGCAAAGAAGGTCACGGGGTTATAGAACATCGATGCGTAGGAGATGAAGGAGACGATCAGACCGGCGCTGTAGCCGCCGACGCCGTCGATCACCTTGCCGCCGCCGATGCCCCAGATGATCAGCGAGCCGCAGGTCACGCAGAAGGAAATGATCTGCGGAAAGGCGGTGACGATCTTACCGAGGCGAAGCTCCATATTCAGCCAATCCTCGTTCTTCTCCTCAAAGACGGCGGTGGAGCGCTCCTCACCCGTGAAGGACTTGACCACCTTGATGCAGGGGATCGTATCCGCCATCACGGAGGATACCTTCGTCCATCTGCGCCAGATGCGGCGGTAGAGCGGGCGCATCTTCTTCGAGAAGAAGCGGGACGCGAACACAACGAAGGGGATCGGGAGCAGCGAAAGCAGGGTGAGACCGGGGTTCAGCGAGATCATGATCACAACGATGCCCACGAGCTGGAACAGATGCACCACAGCCTCCTGCGTGATACGGAGCATAAAGGACTGCAGCGTCGCAGAGTCACCCGAAATACGGTTGATGACCGAGCCGGTGGAGGTCTTATCGTAGAACTTCATCGGCAGGTACTGCGCCTTGCGGTAAATATCGTTGCGCAGAGCGGCGACCGTCTTGTTACCCACCATACGCATCAGATACGAGCGGATGATACCGATGCCGTACTGAAGGATATAGGTGGAAAGCAGAAGGATGATCATCGCGGTCAGCACCTTCTTGGGCTCTCCCTGGAAGGCGTTCTTGATCGCGCCTAAGATCGGGATCGTGCTGGTGCCGCTGCCGCCCGGGAATACCGCATCCACGATAAAGCCCGTGATCGCCGGCGGAACCAGTGCCATAAAGGTCGTAAAGAGTGAAAGGAAGATACAAAATACGAGGGTCTTCGTATGCGGCAGTATGTATTTTGACAGCTGCTTGACGATCTTCTTCTTCGAGCGGCACATAATGCACTCCGCGCCGGGGTGCAAAAGCGGCCTGCCGCACTTCGGGCAGACGGAGAGCGCCTTCTCGTACGCCACGCTGATGATGGCGTATTCCTCATTGAAGGACTTGCCCTCGTTCAGGTGCGAGATAAAGAGCGCGGCGGCATCGCAGAGCGCCGCAACGCCGTAGGTGTAACGGAAGAAGATCTCGCGCTTACCGCTCTTCATCTTCGCGGAAAGCGTCGCGTTTCCGTACATACGCTTGGCACGCACGTCCTCCATATCCTCATAGAGATATTCACGCACGCCCTCGAGGCTCGCATCGCAGAGCACCGCCTTCTTCGCCGTAAACAAAAGAGTGGTCTCGCCGTATTTGCCATCCAAGCCCATATCACCCACGATGGCAAACAACGCCTTGTCCCCACTCTCTGCAAGCGACTCCACCAAAGGCAAAGCGCGCGCGGGCAGCTCCTTGTTCTTCAGCAGCATCTTCAATAAATTTTCCATAATCTTTCTCCTTGCCGATAGGCAATTTGAATTTGCACGTCCCGTGCACTCTCAATATACCATAGCGTTTTCAAAATTGCAACCCTTTTTGCGAAAAAAATTTATCTTTTTTTCTCGGTTTTTCTAAGCCTGTCAAAGGGTTTTGTCACATCAAACGAAAGCCTTGTGAAAAGTGCCGAGGGTTTCGTGGCGTTTTCGACAAAAAGAGGTGAGGTACGAGCATTTCGCACCTCACCCATTTGCTTTTCTTCAAATTGAATTACGGCCATACGGCGATCGCGCCGTTTTCGTCGTAATACCAGAATCTTCCCTCTCCCTCGGGCTGCACGCCGCTGAAGCAGTAAACGCAGAACGCCGCGTCACTCGGGCTCAGGGCGGGGTTGGTCGCCTTGTAAACATCGACTCTTGCATAGTCCGCCGCCGAGCCGCCGTAATAGACCGCCGTCAGCGCGGTGCCGTAAAACGCCTGGTCACCCACGTGGGTGATCGACTTCGGGAGCACCAGCGTCGCAAGAAGCCCGCAGTTCTGGAAGGCGGCGTACTCCACGCGCTCGATCTGATCGCTGAAGGTCAGGCTCTTGAGACTTGAGCAATTCGCAAAGGTGTATCTGCGAACGACCTTGATGCCCTTGCCGAGCGTGACGGACTGTAGTTTCGGGCAGCCCTCGAAGGCAGACTCGCCGAGCAGCGTTACGTTATCGGGGATCGTGACCTTCTCCAGCCCCGTTTTCTCAAAGCTGTTATCGCCGATCTCCACGAGATTCTTACCGAAGGTGACCGACGTGATGCGAGAGCTTGAGAAGGCATAGTTGCGGATGACCTTGAGGCTCTCGGGCAGCGTGACCGAGGTAATACCGGTATTGCCGAAGGCATACCAATCCAGCATCTCCACACCCTCGCTGACTACAAGCGAGGTGATGGCGTAGCAGTGGTAGAAGGCAAAGCGGTTCACCGTCTTGACCTCGCCGGGGATGGTCAGCGCGGTGGTAAGCGCTCCGTTCACGTAAAGCGACGAGCATACGGCAAAGGGTGTCGCGCTGACGTCCGTCATCGTAATGCCGCACCAAGCAACCAAATCCTCGATATAGACGGTAGCGAGCCGCCAGCAGCCGTGAAAGGCGTTCTTGCCGATCGAGACCAGCCCTGCGGGCATATTGATGCTCGCGATCCGTGAGCAGCCCTCGAACGCCGCCGCATCGATGGTGCGGATGCTTGCGGGCAGGGTGACCGAGGGGAGACGGGCACAGCCGAGGAAGGCGTGATCGCCGATGAACTCCACGCTCGTGCCGAGCGTCAGGCTCTCTGCCTTCTTGCAGTTCGAGAAGGCCGCCGCGCCGATCGTCCTTACGCTATCTCCGATCACGATCTCGGCCGCACTCACGCAGCCGGTGAAGGCGGAATCGCCGATCGACTCCACACCGCTCGGGATCTGAATCGTGCCGAGCTGCCCGCAGTTATAGAAGGCGTACGCGCCGATGGACTTCAGACTCGTCGGGAATCTCGCGCTCAGAAGATCGACCGCGTTGTAGAATACGTAATCACCGATCGACTCCACGCCCGAGGGCACGTTGATGCCCGTGACGAGGATGCCGTTGTGATAGAGCTTTTTCGCATAAGAAAGGGGGTTCGCCGAGGCGCTCGCAAACTTCATACGGCAGAAGGCCACGAGGTCGGTGATATCCACGCGCGTCAGCGCCTCGCAGTTGAGGAAGGCGTTGTTCTTCACCTCGCGCATATCTGCGGAGAAGAAAACGCTTTTCAGAGAGGTACAGTAGCCGAAGGCGTTCGTCTCGATCGTATGGATGCCGCTGTCAAGGTACACGCCCTCCAGATAATAGCAGGAATAGAAGGCGTAGGCAGGCACGGTGTCGATCGACGACAGCACGACCTCCTTGAGGCTCGAGGGAACGAAGTCGGGGTTGGTGCTGTACTGACGGCCGCCGAAGATATAGCCGAGGAAGGTATTCTCCGTGGCCGAGCCGCCCACGAAGGGAAGCTCCATCGAGGCGATAAAGTGGCAGCCCTTAAAGGATGTGTTTCCGATCGAGGCGACCGTCTCGGGCACCTTCACGCTGCGCAGAAGCTGATAGCCCGCAAAGGCGTATTCGCCAATGCTCTCGGTGCCGTAGGGGATCTCCACGTCCAGCACGGGCGCACCGTTCATATAAAGATACTCCGCAAAAAACAGAGGGTTGGCGCTCTCGCCGGGGAAGCTGACGGCGCACCAGGCCGAAAGATCGCTGATATGCACCTGCGTAAGACCCGTGCAGCCGACGAACGCATCGTAGCCGACCGTGGCAAGAGAGGCACCGATCACGAGTTTTTTCAGACCCGAGCAGCCGTAAAACGCCTGCTCACCGATATCTCTGACACCGCCGAGCGAGATCTCGACAAGCGTCTCGGCGCCGTAAAAGGCGTTGGGGGAGACGGCGGTCACCGTCTCGGGCAGGGTGACGCTCTCGGCAAGCGTGCCGTTCATATAAAAGCCGCCCGCGAAGGAGATGGGGTTCGCCTCCACGTCCGCAAACACAATGGCACACCAGGCGCCGATATCCTCGATCTCCACACGGTTGAGCAGCGTGCAGTCCAGAAACGCACCCTGCGCAAAGCTCCTGACGCTCTTACCGACCATCAGGCGCGCAAGGCTCGTGCAGCCCGCAAAGGCCTGGCGGCCGACCTCGGTCACGCCGTCTCCGAGCTTGACCGTATGCAAAGCGGTGCAGCCGATAAACGCCCTCTGCAGGACCGTCTCCACCGAGTCGGGGATATCCACGGCCGTCAGCGCGGTGCAGCCCGCAAAGGCAGAGCCGCCGATGCGCGTCACACCGCCGCCGAGAGAAACGCTCGCAAGCGCGGTACAATCCGCGAACGCGCGGTCACCGATGAAGGTCACGCTGTCGGGCAGGCTGACGCTTGTGAGCTGCGTGCAGCCGACGAACGCCGCCGTCTCGACCTGCGAGACCGCCTTGCCCTCTACCGTCGCGGGGATCACGGCGGTCTTTATATCCGTTGCGCCCTTGGCAGAGACCGAATACGTGCCGTCGGGCAGAAGCGTATAGGTCAGCCCCTGCGCATCGGTCACGGTATTTCCGCCCCCCGTGCCGCCGTCGCAGGCAACGAGCATCACCGCCGCCAGCGCGCAGACGAGAAGCAGAAGAAAGATGCGTTTTTTCATAGCTTTTCCTCCCAGGGTGAAAGAAGCTCGGCGTTTGCCGAAATCATTAAGTATTAAAATTATACCATACGGCAGGTAAAAAGTAAATAAGATTTTGTGAACATATACATTTTTTATTTTTGCGCAAGCGTGTCTTTTTGGCTTGACATACGCAAAGAAAAAGTGTATAATACTAAGTTAGGAAAATATTTTTTCGCGCGGGTCAATATTCCCGCCGTATCGGAGGTTTATTATGCAATGGACATCTCTTAACGATCTGAGAGAGAAGTTTCTCTCCTTCTTCGAGAGCCACGGCCACGTGCGCCTGAAGAGCTTTTCCCTCATTCCCAATAACGACAAATCCCTGCTTCTGATCAACTCGGGCATGGCACCGATGAAGAAGTTCTTCACGGGAGAAGAGACCCCTCCCGGAAAGCGCGTCTGCACCTGCCAGAAGTGCATCCGTACCCCCGACCTCGATCGCGTGGGACACACCGCAAGGCACGGCACCTACTTCGAGATGCTCGGAAACTTCTCCTTCGGTGACTACTTCAAGGAGGAGGCCATCCCGATGGCGTGGGAGTTTCTGACCGGCGTGCTCGAGATCCCCAAGGAGCTGCTCTGGCCCTCCGTTTACGAGCAGGACGACGAGGCTTACGCCATCTGGAGAGACAAGATCGGCATCGACGAGAGCCACATCGTTCGCCTCGGCAAGGCGGACAACTTCTGGGAGCACGGCACCGGCCCCTGCGGCCCCTGCTCCGAGATCTATTTTGACCGCGGCATCGCCTACGGCTGCGGCAGCCCCGACTGTAAGCCCGGCTGCGACTGCGACCGCTTTATGGAGATCTGGAACAACGTATTCTCTCAGTTCGACAACGACGGCAAGGGCAACTACACCGAGCTGAAGCAGAAGAACATCGATACGGGTATGGGCCTTGAGCGCCTTGCCTGCGTGCTCCAGGGCGTGGACAACCTCTTTGAGGTCGATACCGTGAGAAGGATCCTCGACACGGTCTGCGCCATCAGCGGCAAGACCTACGGCGAAAACAAAGAGAACGATATTTCCATCCGCGTTGTGACCGACCATATCCGCAGCGCGACCTTTATGATCTCGGACGGCGTGATCCCCTCCAACGAGGGCAGAGGCTACGTGCTTCGCCGTATCCTGCGCCGCGCCTGCCGCCACGGCAAGCTTCTCTCGATCGAGAGAAAGTTCCTTCCCGAGCTTTGCGAGATCGTGATCGATCAGAACAAGAACGCATATCCCGAGCTTGCCGAAAGAGCGGATTACATCCTGAAGGTGATCAACCTTGAGGAGGACCGCTTCCGCCAGACGCTGGACGCGGGTCTTGCGATGCTGGAAAAGAAGCTCGGAGAGCTTTCCGCCGAGGGCAAAAAAATGCTCGACGGCGCCGAGGCCTTCAAGCTTTACGATACCTACGGCTTCCCCGTGGACCTCACGCGCGAGATCGCTGCCGAGGCGGGCATCGCGCTCGACGAGGAGGGATTCACCGCGCTGATGAACGAGCAGAAGAGCCGTGCCCGTGCCGCAAGAGGCAACGTTTCGGGCTGGTCGAAGGAGTCGCTCGGCGCGCTCGCCAGCCTTGCAAAGACCGAGTTCCTCGGCTACGAGAGCCTCTCCTGCGAGGCAAAGCTGCTCGCCATCCTCGTGGACGGTGAGAGCGCCGACGCGCTTTCCGAGGGCGAGGCGACCCTGGTATTCGACCGCACCGTATTTTACGGCGAGGGCGGCGGCCAGGTCGGCGATAAGGGTGTGATCACGGCGGGTGACACCGCTCTGACCGTGACCGACACCAAAAAGACCGACGGCATCTATCTGCACGCCGTTACACTGGAAAACGGCAGCATCCGCGTCGGCGATACGCTGACGCTCTCCGTTACGGCAGACCGCAGAGCCGCGATCGCACGCAACCACACCGCGGCACACCTTCTGCAGAGCGCCCTTCGCGCCGTGCTCGGCACGCACGTGAAGCAGGCAGGCTCCTACGTGGACGAAAACGAGATGCGCTTTGACTTCTCGCACCTTGCGGCAATGACCGCAGAGGAGCTTGCAAGAGTGGAGGCGCTTGTGAACGGTGCGATCCTCGCGGCAGAGCCCGTGGTCACCACCGTGACCGATATGGCGGGTGCGAAGGCGCTCGGCGCGATCGCCCTCTTTGATGAAAAATACGGTGACACCGTGCGCGTTTTGCAGGCGGGCAGCACCAGCACCGAGCTTTGCGGCGGTACGCACGTGAAGAACACCGGCGCGATCGGTCTGTTTAAGATCACCGCAGAATCCTCCGTTGCCGCAGGCGTGCGCCGCATCAGCGCCGTGACCGGCCTCGGCGTGCTCAGCCTTCTCGCCGCAAAGGAGAATCTTCTCACCGAGGCGGCAAAGGAGCTGAAGTGCCCCACCGCAAACAACGTTGCCAAGAAGGCGGCTGCCCTGCAGGCAGAATTGAAGGAGACCAAGCGCACCCTCGAGTCCGCGCAGGCAAAGCTTGCCAACCAGAAGCTCGAGAGCCTTCTCTCCTCCTTCGAGACGGTCGGCGCCTTCCGCGTTCTGACCGCGAAGCTCGAGATGCGCCCCGACGCGGTGCGCGGCCTTTGCGACACCGTGAAGGAAAAGGAGCCGATGGGCGTTTGCGTATTCGCCGCCGTGCAGGACGGTAAGCTGAACTTCGTTGCCGCGGCAGGCCCCGAGGCCGTCAAGGCAGGCGCGCACGCAGGCAAGATCCTCTCCGAGATCTCCGTGATCTGCGGCGGTAAGGGCGGCGGCCGCCCCGACAGCGCGATGAGCGGCGGTAAGGACCTCGATAAGATCGACGCGGCGCTCGCCGCCGTCAAGGAGATCCTTGCAAGATAAATAAATAAAAAGCAGAGCGATTCTCTTTTGGGAGAGTTACTCTGCTTTTTCGTTTTTTTGCATTCTTTTGCTTTTTTCTGCTTGCAAAGCTGTTTTCGATAGCAACAATTATCAAAAGCCAACGATTTTCTAAAATGTAAGAAAAAAAGACCTTGCAAATTCGAAGCCCATAAAAAATGCTATTTTTGCAAGCAGACCTTGCATCTCATAAACAGTTTCTGCGTATTGCTCGACCGCCTTTTTCTGTTCTTGTGTTAAAATGGCATTTACATCGTTATGCTTTTCGATCGTTCGTTTTAGAAGCGCTTTCTCCTCCTCTGTTTCAATCGCCGCGCATTTTTCAGCGAAATATTCATCCCACAGTTGTTCCGATAATATGCTCATTGTTTCTCTCCTTCTACATCATTTGTGTTGTATTTATAAATATTTTACACCATTTGTGTTGTAAAATCAACTACAACATAGGTGATGTATGATATAATCTGCTTATTATACAAAGCGAGGCCTTCAAAACGGCTCGTTTCGGAGGGAATATTATGCGGTTTTACCAAAGGCTCAGAGACGTCAGAGAGGATGCAGACAAAACGCAGACAGAGATCGCCGCTCTGCTCGGAACGAGGCAGCAGCAGTACGCACGGTGGGAAAGCGGTGCATGGCAAATGCCCATCGAGCATTATAAGACGCTTGCGCGGTTTTACAACGTTTCGATCGACTACCTCGCAGGGCTGATCGATACGCCGAGGAAGCTTGGATAAGGGCAAGCGGCTTACCGTCTCCCAACAAACCGATTTTTATAAAAGAAAAGCAGAGCGATACTCTTACGAAAAGAGCCGCTCTGCTTTTTTTCGGTCGCTTGCACAAAGGAAAAGGACCGAACCGTTTTTAATTAAAAGCCCTTCGGGCCGGAGGTGCCGATTTCGGCAAGATGCTTATCGTAGGAATACTGCTCGATCTCGAATTTGCCGTCCTCGTAGGTCATCGTGGTGAACGAGGCGTTCGTCATATAAGGAAGATCCCTGCCGACGTTTTCGGGCGGAATACCCATCAGCCTTGCGCAGGCTACGCGGAAGATCCCGGCGTGACCGCCGACAAGCACGGTCTGCCCCTTGTGCCGCTCTGCGATCTCGGTCAGTGCACGGATGCAGCGCGTGGCGGCATCCTGCGCAAATTCGCCCTTCGGGGGCGTGCAGAGGCCGAAATTCGCACGCCACATCTCGGTGAAGGTATAAGGCCAACGGTGCAGAATATCGGCAAGATACATATCCTCCCAAAGGCCGAGATGGATCTCTCGCAGATCGTCAAGCGCAACGGGGGTAAGCCCACGCGCCTCGGCGTGCGGAAGGATCGTATGAAAGGCGCGCTTCAAAGGAGAAGTATAAACGGCATCAAAATGCACGTCCTTCAGATATTCAAAGGTTCCTCTCGCCTGGCGGTAACCGTGCTCCGAAAGATCGAGATCGGTATGGCCGAGTGCCTTCTGATAGAGATTACCAAGGCTTTCGCCGTGACGGACAAGGTAGATTCGGGTTTTCATTGCTTCTCCTCCAAGTCAATAATAAAAAAAGCTTAAAAATAACGCTAATATTATATCACAGTACAAATGCTTTTTCAATAGGAAATATTAATCGAATATGCGAAGAAAATTCAGAAAAAGATATGTGCAAAAAGAAGATAAGCAAAAAAAGGAAAAGCAAAAATTGCCAATATAAAGAAAAAAACACATCTGTAATCCAAAGCCATATCCCCCACCTGGCGGACGGTAAAATCAAAAATTAAACAATTCTCCCCCACAAATCAACCGAGAACATAAAGATTCACCGAATTTTCTTTAAGGAATATGAACAAAATCCCCACATGGAAGTAAATGCAAAAGCGCGCCTTCGGCAAAAACGGTTTATGAGAAAAAGCAAGAAATGAGAAAAATGAGATCGAATTTATATCGTATATTTTACGAATTATATAAACAAAACAAAGAAAAACAAGGCGAATTTTAACACAATTAAGCAATAAAGATCCTTCAAAAATCAGAAAAATACAAGCATTTCGTATAAATTACAACTCAAATATTCAAAAACAGGCAAAAACCATCGCATAAATCACCCGAGCAAGTCCGCAGCCGAGAGAAATTACCATATTTTACCATTTATTTGAAATATCTATAAAAATCGGATGAAAAATATAAACCAAAAAAGGAAGTAAAAAAGAGGCAGAATAAGAACGAAATGCTGCAAAAACACCATAAATACATCATAAATACACCGTAAAACGCCGTATACAATAAAGAAATCAAAATAAACGCTATTAAAAGCGCAAAAAAGAGCCACTCCATCCCCGAATAGAAAAAAACCTGCAAAATAGGCACAATTTGAGCGCAGAAGCTGCAAAAAGCCGTTTTGATCGCCCGGATACGGTCGAAAAGCAAAAACAGTACCACGGCAATATCAAAAACAAAGAAAAACGGCACAGCATTTGCCTTATTTTGCAAAGAAAAACGCCGCAGCGTTTGCCTTATTTTGCACCGTATCACGCTTTAAACCCGTACTTTTGATATGATCGAAGGGGGAAATCGGAGACCGATCCCCTATTTTGATCCTCAAAATGCACTCAAAATGCGATTTTTAGGTAAAAATCCGAAAATATTGCAAAAGAGCATTCAATTCATCACGCAAGATAGGTTGGAACCCATTTTGAGCGGTAGATTTTATCAATACAGAGACGATATCATAGGCATGGATCATAAAAAACACAGTGAAATAATGTTCCACGTGAAACATTTCACCTCCTTATTACCTCATAACGAACAAAGTTTTACCAAAATACCGCACAAAATATGGCATTTTCACATTCCAAATGCCAATTTACGTCCAATACACCATAGAATTCGCTTGTTTCACGTGAAACATACCATCATTTCAGAGAAATAATAGCAATAACACCGGAGAAGCACCCCACGATTCTACAGGTCCCGTCTATAGTAGCCCGTACCGGAGCTCTGCTGAATGACCCCATTGTTTCTTCACTGAAAAACTCTTTTAGCCTCAAAAATACATAAATTATATGCAAAATGGCTCGTTTATTCTTCTTTTTAGGTAGGATTTTCCCCTTTATTCCGTTTCACGTGAAACAATTGGTCCTTTTTCTCGAACAATTGGCAAAAACAATCACTCCATGTTCCCATCGAGCACTCACACTCTGATGGGTGGGTGTTCGATCGGGATCTGTTTCAACTCATCGCTTGTTTCAAGCACTTTCTTCTACAAATGATGCGTACGAGCCTTCTTACTCAATGTTTCACGTGAAACGATTGATTTTCTTCATTATTACCGGAAGATCTTATGTTTTTGAACGCTATTCGCTCGTTAGACCTTTGTTTCACGTGAAACAAAGCCAATTTACTACATTTTTTTGTGAAGCAAACCCAATTTACCACATTCCGTTTCACGTGAAACAAAATAGATCTTCCACCGCTGTGTTTCACGTGAAACAAAATAGATCTTCCACCGCTGTGTTTCACGTGAAACAGAATAGATTTTCTACCACCGTGTTTCACGTGAAACAAATCGTTTGGATAGAATAATCCATAATACAGTTGATTTTCTCGAATATTGCGGTAGTTTTCGTTCTTTTTAATTCAAAAAGCCTCCATTCTATCTGCTTTGTCTGAATTTAGTTATGTGTTTTTGCAGTAATATTTGCAAGAATATGGCATATTCACTCGTTTGAACTATGCTAAATGCGAGGTTTAAGTATCCCTGTATTCTATTCTAAAGTCATGCCATAGGCTCGATCGAAACACCCTTCTTCCTCGCTCCCGAGCTCGCGGAGGGGTGTGCACTATTTATTATAAAAGAAGAAAAACACACAAATTACAAATGGATGTATGTGAGAGAAGGCAAAACACGCATGTGATAGACGGCAAAACGCGCAAATAACGGCAGGGAATCACACGCAAAGTCCGTTTCCCCGCGCAACCGTTCGGGATATCTACCTTATATTTGTTTTGAAAAGGACTCTGACATTCTTGCATTTCTGCGCGATCTTGCGGCATTGCAATGTAAAATACAGATTTCGCTTTTGGCGCACCACTATTATGATTGAATTCTCTAAGCTTCTTTATAACCTCTTTTCAGCCCTCTTCAAGCCTTCTTTCGACAGTTTTTTATCCTTTTTTATCCTTTTTCAGCTCTTTTTCGCTGCGTTGAAGCAGGTTATTTCTACCATTATCCGTACGATTCTCCCGAATCTTATCCTCCCGGATCTTATTCTCCCGGAACTTCCCCTTTTTCCTTTTTTCGTTTATTACCAACCGACTTTCTTTGCGGAGAATCCCTCGATGTATTTCCAAACGCAGATCATCGCTATGATCTATTTTTCACAAATCGTTAGAATTACCTCCATCGTGCCGGTATCGGCTCTCCATAGTAGCATCAGCGCATATCTCTTCCGCAACGACATACCCTATAGCCATCCGCATATCCCTTTTGCAGCGGCACACCCTATAGCCATCCGCATATCTCTTGCACCGACGTTTTCTCTATATAACGATAGTTTCTGTATTTGGCGACACTTTGTCTATTTAGCGACGATTTCTGTATATGACGGCGTTTTTTCCTCTTTTTTGCTACTTTTTATCCATTTGCGGTCAGATCATTTTCCCTTACTGCCGTTTTTTCTCTCCGTTATCATCTTTTATACGCTTGCCGCCGCGCAGGGGAGGTGCATCACGCTCTTGTTCCACGGCGCGTACCGTCCGATGCACGAAGCGTTCTCCTTTCCGCCACGCAGGGGAGGTACATCACGCTCTTGTTCCGCGGCGCGTACCGTCCGATGCACGAAGCGTTCTCCTTTCCGCCACGCAGGGGAGGTGCATCACGCTCTTGTTCCACGGCGTGTACCG
>JAGBBQ010000098.1 GCA_017938425.1 Clostridia bacterium
GGGCGAGAACGAAGAATTCTGCTCTAAATCCGTTCGCCCCACGGTTCTGTTCTCATTAAGAATTCGCTAAGTTCGTATTTACGGCTAAATTTCCTCGGATTTTGTATTGATTATTTTGAATTCTTAATGAGACAGCCCCTTTTATTATTTCGGGGCGTTACATCCGTCTCGCGATCGGGATCACGGTGCCGCGAAGGACTGCGGGTGCGCCTCGTTCTTCTCTTCCCTTGCGTGACGCATAATGCCGAGCTTCTTCCAGACGTACACGCAGCACAGAAGAAGCAAAAGGATCGTCAGCGACCACGAAAGCGGGTACGCAACGAAAAGGCCGAAGATCGTATGGAATTTTTCCGTAGGCGTCACGAACAAAAGCCACGCGACACGCAGAGCAAGTCCGATCAGGCTCGCTGCCATCGAGATGACCGAATAGCCGAGCACCTTGAGAACACCCGAAATGACTTCCATAACGCCACCCAAAAAGTACGTGGCGAGCATAATGCGAAAGATCTCCAGCACCGCTTTGATGATCAACTCCTTTTCGGGATCGTTCGGCCCTATGTAGAGCGACGAGATCGGTCGCGCGAGCAGGATCTCCGTCTGCGCAACGAGGATGCCCGCGGCGGTTACCTGGATCAGCGCATAGAGAAAGATCTTATTGATACGCCCGAACTTTTTCGCGCCGTAATTCTGACCGATGAAGGTTATCGCCGCGTTTGTAAAGGCGTTCATGACCGTATAGGTGATGCTCTCGATATTGAAGGCGATCGTTTTTGCCGAAACCACGTGCGACGGGAAGGTATTGACCGCGCCGGTCACGACGATATTCGAGATCGAGAAAAGCATGCTTTGCAGCGCCATCGGAATGCCGATACGCAGGATCCTGCCGATCAGACGCATTTCCATACGCAGCCCGCGAAGAGAAAGCGCGTAGCACTCGCCCCGCCTCTTCATCAGAACGATCACGACGGCGGCGGCGGAAATATACTGCGACGTGATCGTTGCCAGCGCAACGCCGTCCACCGTCATATGGCAGACGAGAACGAAGAAGAGATTCAAGCCGACGTTCACAAGCCCGCTTGCGGAAAGCACGTAAAGCGAGGTCTTGGAATCGCCGATGGAGCGCAGTACCGCCGCGCCGAAGTTATAGACCGAGGTCGCGGGAATGCCGAGGCATACGATGGTCATATAGAGAACGGCCTTCTCGTAAAACACCTCCTGCGTTCCTATCAGCGTAAGCAGCGGACGGGCGAACACAAGGCCTGCGATCATACAGACCACGCCGCCGATCACCGAAAACGCCATCGAGGTATGCACGGTGCGGCTGACCTCGTCTGCGTTCTTCGCGCCGTAAAACTGCGCGATCACGACGCCGGCACCCGCCGAGAGGTTCAGCATAATATTGACGATCATCGACGTCAGCGAGGCGGTGCTTCCCACCGCGCCGAGCGCATTGGGATCTCCCGAGAAACGGCCGACAACAATATTGTCCGCCATATTGTACATCACCTGCAAAACGCCGGTCAGTATGATCGGAACGACAAACAAGAGAAGCCTTGTAAAGATCGGGCCCTCCGTCAAATTGGATTTCTTATTTACCTTAACCATTGTCCCTCCTCCCGAAGCCTTTTATTCCTCGCCGCTCATAGCGCGCATTTCTCTTGCCTCTGCCGCATAGGAGAGCAGAGCCTCGCGGCACTCGGCGGAGATCTCCAGAAGAACGTCCGCCCTTTCGTGGCGGCCGCGCACCTTGAGGATATGCACCTCAGGCGGATAAAGCGTAGGCGTATAGTTATAGCGCTTGACACCCTGCTCGGTCTTATACGCACGGTACTGCTCTGCCGTGAGCGCATCGATGCTCAAAACGTCCGCGAGATCGACGCGGCAAAGCGAGGTGCGCCGCCTGCCCGAAAGCTGGCAGACCACGAAGATCGGCGTGCCGTCACTGTCAAAGGAGACCTCATAGGAATACACGGAGCCGATATAGCGCGTATATACCGTGACGGCGGCGACGAGAAGGATCAGGGCCAAAAGCTGAACGATGCCCTTGTAGGAATTCATAAAATAAGACGCGATCATCCCGACGGCGGCACCGCCGAGAAGCACAAAGAACAGCGTGCGCGCATTTTTGTTCTTCGGCACGGGGCGAACGGCAAACTCACGGATCATTGCGGACGCTCCTTTCTCGAGGGAATATAGTCCTTGAAGATGTTATATTCCTCGCTGTTCTCGTATACGGCGAGCTTCGCGAAGGGCTCACCGTCCGTCGCGCCCGCCACGTAAACGTCCACGCGCATCCAGGCGCTGGGGGCGGAGCCGTCCTCACGCTCGAAGAGATCCACGCCGTCAAACACAAGGCGCAGATAGCGGTACATCATCAGACTCTCCTCTGCAACGACCTTGCCCTCGGAGAGCACGCGCACCTCATCCTCCCCATCCTCGCCCTCTACCATATCGACAAGGCGGAAGGAGAGATAATCGAGGCTCTCGCGCGAAAGGCCCGCAAGACCGTATTTTTTCTCTATGGCATCGACCGTGGCGGTGTTCAGACGCAGAGAGACCTGCAGCTGATCCGCACCGTCGATCACCACAAGATGATCCGAGAAGAAATATCCGTTGGTGCTATCGTCGTAGGGAAAGCGGATGCGCTGCGTTTTTGCGCCGATCTCGCCGCCCGTGGCATTATAATACGCGGCGAGCGTATCGTTAAAGTACAGGCGCTTGATCGAGGAAGGGTAATAATCAAAAAGAACCAAGCGGAAGCCGAGAAAGCCGACCACGAACAATATCACCGCCGCGACAAGAATGCGAAGCACCTTGCCGAGCGTGCTGCGATGCCCGGGAATCTCATCGACCTCGTTATAGTCTCCGTATCTTTCAAAATCATCCATCAGCGGGACTCCTTTGCTACACTTGCTTAAGCAAGTATATCATAGGCAAAGAAAAGAGTCAAGTATACAAAAGTAAATTATTTTTATACTATTCTTTCGACCGAAAGCGCATCCCCCTCGAAAAGCACCGTGAGCCTTGCGCGCGAAAGCGGCGCATCGGCGAGCCTTTCCAGGCGCACCGCGCCCTTCCCGCTCGGCAGCATCGCTTCTCCGACGAAGGCGGGACGGGAAAGAACGCTGCCGTACTTATCGGCGACCGTGCATTCTTTTCCGTCAAAATAAAGGTTTGCCCCCGCAGGGATGCTACCCAGGATCCTCATAGAAGTATCGCCAAAATGCAAAGTAGGATTTACAATTTCAGGCTCTATATGCGGAATAAGGCGCAGATCCTTCATACAGATCTTATCCGATCCCTGCACGGTGATATCCACTCCGTCGATCGTCTGATAATTGAGGCGCGTGCGGTAATAGCCGTAAAACACCTGCAGATGATCGTAGGTCTCGTACAAAAGCTCCTTGCGCGGCAAAACGGAGGTTTCCAGCGTACCGTTCTGATTCTCATAAAAGGCAAAATAGCGCCAGCCGACAAAGTCCGCCCGGATATAATGCTCGGCGCTGCGGTACTGCCCGAGCGAGAGGTTGCGCAGGGCGACCGTGATCAAAGCGCCCGAGCCGTCTCCCTTACACCATACACCAAGGCCGCGGTGGAGCGCGGGGTTCTCGATTGCGGCAAAGCGCAGGGAGGTCTCTGCGGGCAGAGGCTTCGCTTCATCCAGGCGGCAGACCGTGATCGCATCCTTATGCTCATAGACATCCGCACAGGGGAGCGCCTCGAGACGGAAGGCGGGGATCTGCGCTCCAAAGGGATTCTCGACCTTTCCCTCCTCGCTTCCCTGCTCAAAGGTAACAACCTTCGCCGCGGTGCGATAAAGCCCATCCTCCTTCAAGACACCGCCGAAGCCGGGGGCACGCAGGCTTGCCTCCGTCTCTTTCGTCGGACGGTAATCGGCACGCAAGGCGGCATATTTGCGCATCACGGCGGCCAGAGGCTCTGCCGAGGGCTGCGCGCCGTATTTGCGGAAGCTCTCCAGAACAGCAACGGACGCACGGGTCGCAAAGGCCTTGGAAAGAAGGTATTCCATATCCTCGGGATAAATATCCTCGTTGATCCAGAACTTCTCTCCCTCGCGCGGAAAGAGATCCAACCAGCCAAGCTCGGACGTGATGCCCATTCGCTCGGCGGTGGTCTTATTATACTCCATATGTGCATCCACGCAGACGCGGTGTGCGTTCAGCGAGGTATCGATCGCGCCGTAGCGGGAGCGGACGAACCAGGTGCCCGTATACTGCGGATTATAGCAGCAATCAAAGATGATATCGCGCTCAATATAGCGGAACATTTCGCGCACGAAATCCATCGCGTGGTACCAGACGTAGTCCTCGCCGTCCAAAACGAAGGAGCCGTCGAGCGCGTCAAGATAGAAATAATCCGCGCCGCTCTCGTTATAGAATTTTGCGGTGTTGCGCGCGATCTCATAGAAGAGGGGCGAGCCGACGCGCGCCATCGGGATCAGGAAATACTGCTTCAGCTGCCGCACCTCGCTTCCCTTCCCGTGCGCGGCGGGACGGGTGCCGAGCGCGCCGCGCTCGGAGATCGCGAAGCGGCCGTTCTCCGCCTTCGTGAAGCGGATCAGCTCGTCGTCGATCCAGAGGTAGGGCGAATTGACCGCGAGATACCCCTCGTCGGCGGTGATGCCCTCGGTGCTTTCGCATACGCAGAGGCTATCCGCCTCCGCCGTAATATCCTCGGCGAGAGTAAGAGCGAGAAGATAGTCCAAGTCCTTATGCGGCACGGGGGTAACGTAGGAGGACTCGGGCACGAGGAAGAAGGAATAGGTCTGCAAGCCTACAAGAATGCCCGCCTCGTGGAAGCGATCCACCACCGCGCGGAACTCCTCCTTACCGCCCTTCAGCTCCTTGCGGAAGGCAAAATCCCCCTGCATATAGTGGGAGTAATGATGCAGCGTGATCTGCGTGAGACCGAAGCGGCGCATTTCGGCAATGATCGAATCCACGTTCTCGCGCGTGGCGGTATCCTGCATCAGGATGAAATAGTCACCGCGCGCCTTCTCTATGGCGCGGTCGGCATACGGGCCGCCGAGGAAGGATCTCGGAATCTCTCCGTCGGGGATCGCATCCAGGATCTCGCGCTCGATCGCGCGCACCTCCGCCCTCGGGGCGGCAAAGAAGGCGACCTTTGCGGGATAGGGGCTGCGCGCCGTGGAAAGAAGCCCGATATGAGGGTAAGCGGCGGCAACGAGAGCGCGGTTATCGCCCGGATGCTCCTTCATATGCGTGGCAAGCGTCATACCGAGCATTACCGCCTCACAGTCCCCCTTCCTATCCGCAAGATGCACGTTCAGAAGGCTGACCGAGATGAAGTCCTCGCGGGAGACGCCTTGCAGGGTGAAGGTGATATAGCGCTCCCCCGCCTCGACGAGAAGCGCCATATGCGTGCCGTCCGCGAAGGTCAAGGTCAGAACATTGCCGTCCAGCACGGCGCCGACCGAGGGGACCTCGGAGCGGTCCTTATTCAGGATTACCGCGGCGGGGCCCTTGATCAGCCGATCCTCGCCGCCCGCAAGAAAGGCGGCATTCTGCCCGTCCTCCGAGATCTCATAGGTGAGATATTTTGTTTTTAAAGCAACCGTTTTCATAGCGCACCTCGTATTATTTTATAATTTTATTATACATTATCGCCCCTTGCTTGTATTTGAAAAATCGTTCCTCTTTTTTACACAATATTAAATTTGTTTTCTTTGTGGAAAGAATCGTATATGTCTTACAAAAGCAAGTGGCGGCAGATCTCTGTATGCGACCTGCCGCCACTATCGTGTATTTCTGCCTATTTGAATAGCCGCCTCCCCTCCGAAGAGGGAGAGGCGGCCTTTGATTATCCGCTTACGCAGGAAGCGTTTGAATCGTGAGATCAGTAAACATCCACACCATCTACAACGACGTTGAGTCTTTCCTTGGGCATAGAATTCTTGTTGCCCCAAAGAGTAGAGCCCGTGTTGATGCCCTTATCGTTAATCTCGTAGCCGTTTACTACCGTGTCATTAACGATAAGCTCAAAGCTGGTTCCGTAATCATCGCCTATCTCGACAGCTGCCTTGAGGTCGCTAAGACCGCCCTTATCATTGAAGGTACAGCCGTTCAAGGTAAGCTTGGTATTGGAGCCACCGTACAACAGAATGGCCTTACCGTCGGAATTGAAGGTACAGTCATTGAAGGTTGCATTGGGCGCGCCCCAAGTCCAGATGTTATAAACGTCACCGCTTACGTTGAAGGTGCAGTTATTGAACGTGCTATTATCGTAAAGCGTAAAGGTTCCGTTAATGGTACAGTTGTTATATGTACCCTTGCAACGTGCATAACCGGTGTAAGTGGTGCTATCGGTATTGATAGTAACACCCTCAAACGTTACGGTTGCGCCGTCAAGGCTGTAATCGCAGCCCTCATAAGAGCCATCATCCTGCGTTGCTACAACGGTATTGCCGTTACCGACGATGGTCAGAGCCTTGCCCTGTGCAGAATCGGGAATAATGTAATTGCCGTTGCCAAGAACCACCGTAGTTGCGCCATTTTCAATAGCCGTATTAAGCTGAGTATCGTTCTTTGCCTGAGCAACTTCAGAAGCATCGCTGCCGTCGGCTGCATCGCCGAGGATCTTAACCTCATAGCCGTATGAAGAGCTCTGTGCGTCGTAAAGTCTTGCCGCTACGGTCGCGTTCTTAACGTAGATGGTAATGCCGTTTGCGTCACCGGACTGTTTTCTTGTAGCAAACATACCACCGCCTACGAACTGAACGTCATCACCAAGAAGATAAACGCTCTCCAGGCTTCCGCAATCACGGAATACGTAGTTGTCTAAAAGTGCGTTTCCTTCAATGGTAACGGTTTTAAGATTGGGAGATGCTGTAAATGCGCCAAACTTTACTTCTTTTACAGTAGCAGGAATAGTAAGATCAACGATACCGGACTGAGCAATAGACTGCACTCCGATAGTCTCAAGAGTAGAGGGGAAAACAACCTTTGTAAGCGTTTTGATTCCGGTCATAGCTCTTGCCTTGATCTCTACCAAGCCCTCGTTCAAAGTGATAGTCTCAATAGGAGAGGACTTGCTGAAAACAGGCTTGCCTTCGGCATAAACGTTGCCCTGGCCGAGTACGGTTACGTCGTCCGGAACCGTGAAGCTTGCGCCTACGTTACCGTAAGGAACGCTCGCGAGCACTACATTGCCGTCTTCGGTGTAATAATAGGTGTTTCCGCCGATGACGTGAACGTCCTTATCGGGGATCTCGATATCGTCGTAGTTTTCGTCGAAGCTATCCGCCTCCACGTTATCCTGCGTTGCCATCAGAACAACGGCGAAGCTCGTGCCGATGGAAAGGCCCTTATACTCGTTTCCTGCATCCTCCTGCATCTTCAGGGCGATGGTCACGATGTCGGACTTCTCCGCTTCCAGATCACCTGCCATATTTGCGGGCATACCGTCGAGAACGTCCGCCAGCGTACCGATCTTTGTCAGCTCGGTCATGCTTCTGTCAGCAAGAACATACTCGCCCTCGGCATAATAAACGTCGATCACGTTGGCAAGCTCGCTTACCTCGCCCTTGGCTGCTATGTTCAGGTGATACTTAAGTGCAAGCGTGCCTACGTTGCTGATCTTTACGTTCTTTGCCTCAACGTAGCCGGGCTCCCACTTGTCGTAGTTGAAGATCGCGCCCTCGGATGCGTCCTTATAGGTCTTCTGCGCGCCTGCTGCGGTTGCATCCTTCCACTCCATCTCAACGTCGAGATTGCCTGCCTTGATCACGTTACCGCTCGAGCTTACGGAATCGGTAAACCAAGCGAACGTCGTGCCAAGCAGCATCGAGAAGCAAAGGAGGAGCGCCAATACGCTCGACACCAGAGCCGATCTTGTGCTTTTTGTCTTTGTCATTTCTCAAATGACCTCCTAATTATTTTTTGCCGTAGGTTTTTCCCTTTCGGCAATGAAAAAGCACAAACGCCGCTTATGCTCTTTCATTGCCGCCTATCCCCCGCAGAGGAGGGATAGGACGGAATCTGATTTACTGATTGGCCTGCAGCCTGAAGGTGCCGCTTGCGGCATCCCAATAGGTGCTGTAGCCCTCGTTCATACAGATCAGCTTCGCTTCATCGCCGACGGTGTAGACGTAGCCTGCCGCGGGCTTGAAGTTGAAGTTTGCAAAGTTCGCGCTTGCTTCGTTTACGGTAAACTTGAAGCTGTTGAACTCTGCCTCAAGATATGCGGTATTATGATTGGTGGCAAGATTGTATGCGATCACGCCGTCGATATTCGCCGCACCGATCGTCAGGCCAAGACCGCCGACGTAGGACATATCGTCCGCCAGCTCTCCTGCCGTGATGCTGATGGTGTTGTTCCAGGTGTTGAAGGCATTCGAATCACCGCCGTTCTGCGTGTTGCCGCTGATCGTACCGCCGGTGATGGTCATCTCGGTATGGTCGGTCAGACGGATGGCGCCGCTATCGGCGGCCGTGTTGTTGCACAGCTCAAAGTCGCCGCTGATATTGATCACGGAATAGGTTCCCGTGTAGATCGCGCCGCCGGTGCCGCCGGAGACGTTTCCGTTCATCTTACCGCCGTTAAAGTTATAGGTGGAAGCGCCATAACCCCAGATCGCACCGCCGTCCGTTGCCGCGGTATTGTTCGAGATCTCGCCGCCGTTCATCGTGAGGTTGCAGGAGCTTACCATACGGATCGCGCCCGCGAGGCCCGTCGAGGCGTTGTTGCTGATCTTACCGGCGTTCATCGTTATATTACCGCCGCCCCAGATCGCGCCGCTATCCGAGCTGTTGCCCGTGATCTCGCCGCCGTTGATCGTCAGCGTTGCACCGATGCGCGTGCCGAGATTTACTGCGTGCGCACCGTGGTTATTCTGCAATACGGCGCCCTCGTTGAGAACGATGCCGCTGTTTTGGCTTGCGGCCACGAGGTTGCCCGTCGCGGTCGCGCCGCTGCCGTCAAGCGTGATGCTTGCAAGGGTGAGCGTAGCGCCCGCACCCACGGTCATAACCGTGCCCGTATAGCCGTCGGCACGGAAAAGCTTTTTGCCGTTACCGTTGATCACGGTAGTGTCAGAAACCGTCACAGCCTCCGCTACCGCAACGTCGGCAGCAAGATATACATTGGGAATATTATTCTCCAACGCCGTCTTCAGCTCTGCGGCGGTGAAGACGATCGCCGCCTTGCCGGGCGCGGGAATGCCGATCGCCCTACCGTCATAGATAAGCTTGCTATCGGTCTGTCCTCCCTCGCGGGCGGGATCCACGACGCCGAAGCCGATATCCATTGCGGAGGTGTATGCATCCTTATAGAACTCCTCGCCGGACTTTGCGTTCACCGTGCTGTTCTTGATCTCGCCGGAAAGCGCCGCGTTGTGATAACCCGTACCGACGCCCGCAGCGTAGCGGCCGCCCTCGGCGTTGACCGTGGAATCCACGATATTAACGGTGCACATCGGCTGCGTTGCTTGGCAGTGCGTATCGTAGCCCGAGCCGATGCCCGCGCCGTATGCGCCGCCCTTCGCGGTCACGGTGGAATTCGTGATATTGATCACGGTGGCAGACTCGGTCGCACCGTTGCTTACACGGCTGCTGCCGATACCTGCGGCAGAAACGCCGCCCTCAACGTAGGCGACCGTCGAATCGATGATATTTACGGTCACGCCCGTATGGAAATACGAGCCGATGCCCGCACACTTGGAGCCGCCGATCGCGTTTATCACGGTCACGTCCTTCAGAGTGATCACAGCGCCGTCATAGCCGGAGCCGATCGCGGCACCGCCCTCGGGCGCATCCTTATAATACTTGGTATCGGTACCGACGGCATAGGCATATGCACCCTGCGCGCGGTCGATCGTAACACCCTCGATCGTTACGGACTTGGCGTTCATACCGCCGATGCCGAATGCATGCGCTACCTCCGCGGCGGCGATCGCCGTCAGCGTACCGCTACCGGAGATCTTGAGGTCTCCCTCGGCGGTAATGGCGGATCCGCTCGAAGCGGCGCTCAATGCAAGGGTGGATACTCCGCTGCCGTTTGCATCCACGACAACGCTGCCGAGGATCACGATATCGGCATCCTTCTCTGCCGCAATGCCCTTGAGGCTTACGTTGGCAAGCGTCAGCTTACCGGTATAAGCCGCTGGAACCACGAGAGTGGTATCGGGCTCGACGCAGCCCATCAGGGTGACGTCCTTATTTTCTGCCATCAGCGCCTCTGCCTCTGCCACCGTGTATACGGCGCCGTCCGCATCGTAATCCTTGCCGAAGGAGTCAAATTCAACGCTGTCCTGCGTTGCAAATACGTTGATGCCGAGATTGATCACAGGTGCATCCACGCCGTTATGGTTCGCCACATTGCCAACAGAAGTAGGCATAAAGACGATCATTGCGAGGTAAACGTACTCGTTGGTGCTCGCCGCAAGCGAGCCGGACTTGGAATAGCCCTTAGAGATCTTCGTCTCGCTATCCACTGCCGCCAGAGCGGCTGCGCGGTCGGCATATTCGGGCTGCTTATCCTCCACTACGTCAAAGTAGATGTAGTCGGAAAGAAGGAAGCTATCGCCGTCTCTGTTGACGCCTGCGGTCTCGGAGACCACGTTCACACCCAGCGCATACTTCAGCGCAAGCGTGCCGTTGTTCTTGATCCTCAGATACGCAACGTCGGTGTAGCCGGGCTCCCAGAGGTCACCTGTCAGGATGTCCTTTGCGCCCTCTACGCTCTTCCATTCCTTTGCCTTCAGGTCGTAGTACTCCAGAGTGATATCCAGATTGCCCGACTTTACGACGTTGTTCGCACTCGTTACCGAGTCGGTAAACCAAGCGAAGGTCGTGCCGATCAGCATTGCAAAGCAAAGCATGAGAGCAAGAACGGAAGTGACAAGTGCCTGCTTCACGTTTCTTTTTTGGTTCATCGTTTTACTCCTTTTAATGAATTTATAAACAGTCTATTCCGTTTCGGGGGCGTAAAACTATCCCCCGAGTGTACATCTATTATAGCACAATCTACACATTTCCGTCAATTGTCACAAAAACTA
>JAGBBQ010000014.1 GCA_017938425.1 Clostridia bacterium
ATGCTTTTCGGCCCGGTCAACGGCGTTGGAAACAACATGAACCCCGCCGATGCTTACCGCTTTGCAAAGCGCATCGGCGCCAAGGCAAACGTCCCGATCCATATCGGTATGTTTGATGAAATACGCCCGGAGGATGCTTCCTTGCCCAACAGCAAACGGTTACCGATCTATGTAGGGGTCACGGTATAAGGAAGCGAATATATAAAAACGGCTCGGTTTTCAAACCGAGCCGTTTTTAATATCAAGAAAATAAGATCAATCAAACAGAGGCGTGGAGAAGTATCTCTCCGCCGTGTCGGGAAGCACGGTGACGACGGTCTTGCCGCGTCCGAGCTTGCGCGCAAGCTTCAACGCCGCCGCGACGTTCGTTCCGCTGCTGATGCCGCACATGATCCCCTCGCGGCTTGCAAGGTCCTTGGAAACGCGGAGCGCCTCCTCGTCGGTGATAATGCAGACCTCGTCGAAGATCTCCGTATTGAGGATCGGAGGGATCAGTCCGTCGCCGATGCCCATCTGCACGTGCGTGCCGATCGAGCCGCCCGAAAGGATCGCCGCATTCTCGGGCTCCACAGCCCAGACGGTCATATCGGGATTTTCCGCCTTCAGCACCTCGCCGATGCCCGTGATGGTGCCACCCGTGCCGATGCCGGAGCAGAAGCCGTGAATGGGGGCGCCGACCTGGTCGAGGATCTCCCTTGCGGTGCCGCTTCTCTGGATCTCGGGATTTGCAAGGTTTTCAAACTGCTGGGGCACGAAAACGTGCGGGTCCTCGTCACGCATCCGAAGCGCGAGACTTAAGCATTCCTCGATGCAAAGGCCGATGTTTCCGTCATCGTGCACGAGGATCACCTGTGCGCCATAGTGCTCAACGAGCTTGCGCCTCTCCTCGCTGACCGAGTCGGGCATAATGATCTTCACCTTATAGCCGCGCACCGCGCCGACGAGTGCGAGCCCGATGCCCTGGTTGCCGCTCGTGGGCTCCACGATCACGGTATCCTTGCTTATAAGACCGCGCTTTTCCGCATCCAGTATCATATTGTACGCCGTGCGCGTTTTGATAGAGCCGCCGACGTTCAGTCCCTCGAATTTAACGAGTATCTCCGCATCCTCGGGTGAGGTCATATGCCTTAGTCTGATGATGGGCGTATTGCCCATCGCGTCCAGTATGGTGTCACAAATCATTCACAAAACCTCTCAAATTTCACATACCTATCTATAGTACCATACATCGGCGCTTTTGTCAATAATCAAACCGGCGCTTTTGTCAATAATGAAAAGAGCGTTTTATCGGTCGTAAATTGAAAAGGAGCGGTGCGTGCATCTCATTATTGACAACCCATAAAAAAAGTGGTATACTGAAATATCAAAGGAAAAAGGAGGGAGAGCCCATGCATATCGAGCTGAATAAGGATGTGCTGTATATCATCGATACGCTGAAAAGGCACGGCCACCGCGCGGATGCCGTCGGCGGCTGCGTGCGTGATTTTCTGATGGGGAAGCCCCCCTTCGATATCGATATCACCACCTCGGCATCTCCCGACGAGATGAAGCGCATTTTCGCCGACGAGAGAACGGTGGAGACAGGCATCAAGCACGGCACGCTCACCGTTGTGCTGCACGGCACGCCCTATGAGGTGACCACCTATCGCGTGGACGGAGAATACGCCGATCACCGTCATCCCGACGAAGTGATCTTCACCGAAACGCTTTCCGAGGATCTCGCCAGGCGGGATTTTACGGTCAACGCGATGTGCTATAGCCCCGACCATGGGCTGACCGATCTTTACGGCGGCAGAGAGGACCTTGAAAGAGGTATTATCCGTGCGGTGGGAGAGGCAGCAAAGCGTTTTACCGAGGATGCGCTCCGCATTCTGCGCGGCCTGCGCTTTTCATCCACCCTTGGCTTTGAAATTGAAGAAAAAACCGCCGCCGCGATGCGCGGGTGCGCCCATCTTCTCTCCTTCGTCAGCGCCGAGCGCGTGCTTGTGGAATGGAGAAAGCTGCTCGGCGGTAAGGATGCGCGAAGAATTTTAACGCAGTTTTCCGAGGTGCTGGCAGTCGCTATCCCCGCGCTCTCCGAGATCCCCGTCGAAGACCTGCCACCGCTGGATGATCTGAACGCGGAGGAGAGGATGCTTCTGCTCTTTGCGCTTCTGCCGAAGGAGGTGGCCGCCGTGCGCTTTGAGGAATGCGCGCTTGCGCTTCGCTCGGATAAGGCAAGCATACGCCGCGGCACGGAGATCCTTTCGCATCTTCACGATGCCGATCTCGGCACGGATGAGAGCCTCTCCTATCTTCTTCACGATCTGGGAGAGGGAGGCGCGCGCGCCGCGCTTTCTATCCGTGTGCGCCTCCGCCTTTGCGCGCCCTCGCGCCTTGTGGCGCTTGAGAAATGGATCGAAAAGCGCCCCTGCACCGCGCTTTCGGATCTTGCGGTCGATGGGAAGGCCCTCGCCGCCCTCGGCTACCGCGGCAGGGCGATCGGAGACGCGCTGCAGGAATTGCTTTTTGCGGTTATGAGCGGCAAGGTCGAGAACCGCCCCGATGCGCTTCTTTCCTATCTCGGAGCGGTAAAATAAGCGCGCTCTCGCGCGCTGCTTCATACAATAATATCGGGGCACCTGTTTTTGCCCCGAGGTGACAGTATGAAGAAAATGACCTTCTTTGATGAAAACCGGGACTATCCTCTGTATATTTATGAAAGCAGAGAGGCGGCGCTTGCCGAAAAGGGCGGGGGCTGCCGCCTTTATCCGAGCCTTTTCGGCGATGTCGGCATCCTTGACGGGGAAGAAAGCATTTCGCCCGAGGCGGCGCGCGCCGTGTCCTTTTATTTTGGCACGGTCGCGGGATGGCCGATGGGAGAGATTGAGGTCGCACGCGAAGGCGAAAAAGTATTTTCGCTCCCCCTCTGCCACAAAAAAGAGGAAATGATCCCGATAAATATAAATATTTGTAAAGAATTGTTTGAAAATATTGTGCTGTTTTCGTCCGCTGTATCGCGCGATGCGATGCTTATCCGATGCGAGCAGCCCTTCGTTCTCATCCCCTCGGATGAGCCCGCGGCCGTGGATCTGAAAAAGGCGGAGAGCCTTCGCGCATCCCTTCCGATCGAAAAAATGCCGATGCTTTTCGGCGGTGTCACGGGTAGCGCGCTTTCGCTTTTTGCCGTGCGTACAGAAATATGCGATGACCGAACGGTCGCGCATCTGCTCTGCGCGCTTTGCCGCACGGGGAAGGCTGCGTACGAAACGGAATATGAATACAGAGGCGGGCGCTTTTGTGTGAAGAGCCCCTTTCTCGCCGTGGCAAAAAGGCGGCTGAAAATTCTCTCTTAGATCATAAAGGAAAAGGATATACGTTATGGCATACGATGCTTGTATGATGCGCGCGGTGCTCGCGGAGATCGAGGCGCAGTTTATAGACGCGAAGGTAGAGCGCGTCCTTCAGCCGCAGGCGGATGAGCTGGATCTCGTGCTTCGCTCCAAGGGCGAGACCAAGCGCCTGGTCTTTAACGTCGGACCGAATGCGCCGCGTATGCAGCTTTCGCTCGTCAATAAGGAAAACCCCTTGAAGGCGCCGATGTTCTGTATGCAGATGCGAAAGCATCTGGGCGGTGCGCGCCTTCTGCGTGTGGAGCAGCCGGGCTTTGACCGTATCGCCTTTCTCCATTTCTCCGCCTATGACGAAATGGGATACAGCGTCGAGCTTCGCCTCATTTGCGAGATCATGGGTAAGTATGCCAATCTCATCCTTTCGGATGCGGCGGGGAAGATCGTCACGGCAATGAAGCTTGTGGACTTTTCGGCATCCACGATCCGCCAGGTCCTGCCGGGAATGCTCTATCGGCTTCCCGATGGGCAGGGCAAGCTCTCGCCCTTGACGGTAGACAGAGACACCTTCCTCTCCCGCCTTTCCGCCTTTCCCGAGGAGCGCACGGTAGAGAAGTTTATCACGGGGACGTTTTGCGGTATTGCAACGCAGATCTCTCACGAGCTTTGCTTCCGCGCTACGGGAAGTATCGATACGCCGCTCGCGGATGCGGATAAGGAAAGAGTCGCAAGCACCTTCTTTGCTTGGCAGCAAATTCTGAAAAATCACGCATATAAGCCAACAATAGTTTACAATTCGGAGGGAAAACCCGCAGATAATTCCTATATGGACATTACCTATCTTGGCGACGGTGTGAAGAAAACGCACTTTTTAGATCTCTGCGCGATGTTCGACGTATACTTTGCCGAGCGCGACCGCCTGGAGAAGATCCATCAGCGCGGCAGAGATATCTGCAGCCTTGTGCAGAACGCCATCGCACGCACCGAAAAGAAGATCGCTCTGCAAAGAGAGGCACTCCTGGAAAGCGAGAAGGCGGCGCAGTACAAGCGATACGGCGACCTGATCACGGCGAATATCTATCGGCTGAGGCGCGGCGATACCGAGCTTTTATGCGTGGATTACTATGACGAGGGCTGCCCGGAGGTGCGTATACCGCTTGACGGACGTCTCTCTGCCGCGCAGAACGCGCAAAGAATGTACAAGGCTTATACCAAGCAGAAAAACGCGCGCACGATGCTCACCGCTCTGATCGAGGAGTGGGAAAGGGAGCTGGTCTATCTTGAGAGCGTGCAGGATTTTCTTTCGCGTGCATCCGCCGAGGAGGATCTCCTTCAGATCCGCGACGAGCTGTACCACAGCGGCTATGCCTCGCGTATGAAGGGCTACCGTCCGCAGAAGGTGTCGAAGCAGAAGCCCCTCGAGTTCGTGACCGCCTCGGGCTACCGCCTGCTGGTGGGAAAAAACAATACGCAAAACGATTATCTGACCTTCAAGGTCGCAACGAAGGGAGACCTCTGGTTCCACGCAAAGGATATGCCGGGCTCGCACGTCGTCCTGCTCTGTGACGGAGAGGAGCCCTCGGAGCTTGACTATACGCAGGCCGCCGCCGTTGCCGCATATCACTCAAAGGGAAGAGATGCGGATATGGTGGCAGTCGATTACACACGCGTAAAAAATATCAAGAAGCCGAGCGGTGCAAAGTCCGGCTTCGTCATCTACAAAACGAATTATTCGGCATACGTAAGACCTGCCGCCTCACCCGATGCGGTGGAGGGGAAGGCGTGACGAATGGAAAAGGAAAAAGGGAAAAGAATGATCGATCTGAACGAATTGCATCAGTATTTTATTCTGCAGCATCTCGGTGAGGGGGACGTCGCGGTGGACTTCACGATGGGAAACGGCGGTGATACGCTGTTTTTGTCCAAGACCGTCGGCGAGAGCGGGCGTGTGTACGCCTTCGATATCCAGCCCGAGGCGCTCGTCTCCACCAAGGCGCATCTCGAGGCAAACGGCGCGCCCGAAAACTATACTCTCATCTGCGCCTCTCATCATCTGTTGGCAGACTACGTGAAGGAGCCGATCAAGGCGGGAATGTTCAATCTCGGCTATCTGCCGCGCAGCGGGAAGAAGCATATCACTACGATGAGAGAGACCACGATGCCCGCCGTCGAGGCGGCTCTCGCCGCTCTCGCGCCCGACGGCGTGCTTCTGATCGCCATCTATCCCGGGCACGAGGAGGGCGCCCTGGAGGGGGAAATGATCGAGGAATATCTCTCCGCTATCAGCCGCTTTAAGCTTTGCTGCTCCAAATTCCGCATCATCAATTCTCCCGCGGCACCCTACTTTTTTCTTGTCGAGAAAAAGTGATGCTGCTTGCATTTTGTCGGAAAAAGACAAGGAAAAAGACATAAAGTTATTGTTTTTCTTTGTTTTGTTCCATAATGGTACTCTGAACAAGGCAGAAAAAAAGGGGCTAAGTCATTCGCTTAGCCCCTTTTTCGTTTTGCGCTCAGAAATTATGCCGGTCGAAGCCCCAGTGCTCGATCTCCTCGTATTTGACGTAGGTACCGTCGGTCGGAACGCCTAAGACCTCCTTCATAATATCGCAGATGCGAGCGGTCAGATCGTTGTACGCCGCCTTTGTGGATCGGCCGAGGATCTTCACCTCGACGAAGGCGAGGGAAAGCTGCGTATCGCCATGGAAGGCCATCTCACAGTCGCCTTGAAATTCGAGCATCAGATAGGCGTCGGTCTTGCCGGGGATCAGGGTGATCGCCTCGCCGAGTGCGCGCGTGAGCGCCGCCTTCTTCTCCTTGCTGATGCTCTCGGTGGTATGTGTTACGATCATTGGCATGGTGATAATCTCCTTTTAATTGTTTATGTAATCCATAAGATCCTTGTAGGTGTAGAGCGAGCCGAGGCAAACGAGCGGTCTTCCGTTTTCCTTTGCATCGGCAAAGGCCTTTTCGTACGCTTCCTTTAAGGATGCGCAGGCGGTCGCGCCAATGCCCCTTTCTGTCAGCACCTGTGCATAGGTCTTTGCATCGAGCGCTCTCGGATTGCTCGGCGTGAAGGTGAAGGCGTGCGCCCCGACGGTCGCAAGATCCGCGCCGATCGCACGGTAATCCTTGTCCTTCAAAACACCCGTCAGCACGGTCAGCCGCTGCTCGCCGAAGTAGTGGCATAGGCTCTTTACCGCCGCCGCAATGCCCTGCGCGTTGTGTGCGCCGTCATAGAGGATCAGGGGGGCTTCTTTTCTGAGTATCTCAAAGCGTCCGGGCCAATACGCCGCCTTCATTCCGCGCTTTACGGCATCCTCGGGGATCGAAAGCCCGATGCCGCGCAGCGCATCGATCGCAGAGAGCACGAGTGCCGCGTTTTCGGGCTGATACAGTCCGAGAAGGGAGATCTCAATATCCTTATGATCTCCAAAATCCAGCACCGTACCCGAAAGATCGCATTTTTTCACCGTCACCGCGCTTTTATCAATCACCTTGTAGGGTGCGTCCTTCGCCCTCGCCTCCTTTTCGATCACGGCGGCGGGGCCGCTTTCGGTCACGGCGGAAAGCACGGGGCAGCCGTCCTTGATGATGCCCGCCTTTTCGTAGGCGATCTTTTCCACGGTGTCACCGAGAAACGAGATATGATCGAGCGCGATGCCCGTGATCACCGAGAGAAGCGCGCACTCGATCACGTTCGTGGAGTCGAAGCGGCCGCCCATACCGACCTCCAGCACCACCGCGTCGCATTTTTCTTCCTTAAAGTATAAGAAGCCGAGCGCAGAGATCAGCTCAAATTCGGTCGGCTTATCCTCCATCGCATCCGCGATGGGGCGCACGCGCTCTGTGAGTCGGCAAAGGGTGTCGTTATCGATCGGCGTATCACCGATGGCGATCCTTTCGTTGAAGCAGCGAAGATAAGGGGAGGTAAAGCGGCCGATGCGCATTCCGCTCGCGCTCAGCACCGAGGTCAGCATCTCACAAAACGAGCCCTTGCCGTTCGTGCCGGTCACGTGAATGAATTTCAGACCGCTTTGCGGGTTTCCGAGCCCCTCGCAAAGCGTGCGTATGCGCGAAAGCCCCGGAATGCAGAAGGTGCCGTTCACGCTATGGATATAGGCGAGTGCTTCATCGTAGGTCATAACCGTTTCCTTTCGTCATAAGAGGGAGGAATCACGCGAGAATGCGCGCAGCGATCTTGCGATCGCCGCATTCCTGCCAAGCAGATAGAGCAGCGTGATCTCGAGTGCCGAGATGATCGTGTAGTTTAAAAGCCGCCAGAGCATCAGGATCATAAAGGGCATCGCGTAAAACTGCGCAAGACCAAAGGTCTTGATGACCACGGAGCCGATCAAGTGCGCGATGGAGACTGTGGCAGCAATGCGCAGAAGCCTCGGTGCTTTTTTTGTCAGAAGCCTCGGGAAAAGACCGCCCACAAGCCCGATCGCGGCCGCGCCGAGCGTGATAAGGGGATTGATCGCGTAGCCGACGAGAAAGCAGCCGATCAGATCCGCAAGAATGCCAACGGTCATACCTGCGATCGGTCCGACGTGCATCGCGGCGAGCAGGATCGGCAGATTCTCAAAGGAGAAGCGGATCATAGTGTCACCGCCGCCGGGAAAGGCGAGATACTTGCCGAAGAGAATGCTCAGCGCAGAGAGAAGAGAGAGAAGAACGAGGACCTTGACGTCCTTAAGTGGGGAAAACCTTTTTTCAGACATAAAAAAACACCTCCGTCATACAGAATTTCACATCTCTATATACGGAGGCCGAAAATATGGGCTTATAGATCTCCGAACAGTGGGATGCGGACACCGAATCGCAAGGATTGCTCCTATTCGTCCGCGCGGCAACTCCCCGTCCGCACGGCACTGAAACGCAGGATGTCCTACTCTGTTGTGATGCAATTAGTATAGCACACCTTTTTCCGGAATGCAATACGGTTGGGAAAAAATATTGATATTTTTTTGTGCGGAAAACGTCGGAAAATAAAAGCATTCCCTTGACAATATAAGAGAATTTTGTTATACTTTCATTAGTAAAAACAGGCGCTTGCGCCGCGGGAATCGGCGCGCATAGGGGCGGCAGAATGGAGAAGGCTTTGAAAAGGATCACCGACAGAATATTTGATGAGGAGCGCGCTTTGTACGCGATCGCGGATGCGGAAGTAGAGAATTGCCGCTTTGAGGGCGCAGCGGACGGAGAGTCTGCCTTCAAGGAGGCGAGGGATATCACGGTCAGAGACTGTGATTTTGCTCTGCGCTATCCCTTCTGGCATACCGTGGGGGCGGCGCTTTCCTCGATCCGTATGGCCGAGACCTGCCGTGCCCCTCTCTGGTATTCGCAGGATATCTCGATCGAGAGCTCGGTGCTCCACGGGCCGAAGGCGCTACGCGAATGCGCGAATATCTCCCTGCGCTCTGCGGACGTCGCGAGCGTGGAATTCGGCTGGTTCTGCCGTGATATCACGGCGGAGGATAGCACCCTTGCGGGCGAATATCTTTTTTTGCACGCAAAGAATATCACCCTTCGCAACGTAACGCTGAAGGGCAAGTATTCCTTCCAGTACTGCGAGAATATCGAGATCTACGATTCCGTTTTAGATACCAAGGATGCCTTCTGGGAGAGCAAGAACGTCACGGTCTATAACAGCACCGTCAGCGGTGAGTATCTCGCCTGGTACGCAAAGGGCCTTCGCCTTGTGAACTGCAGGATCACGGGCACGCAGCCGCTC
Source organism: Clostridia bacterium (assembly GCA_017938425.1). Taxonomy (GTDB): domain Bacteria; phylum Bacillota; class Clostridia; order Oscillospirales; family CAG-272; genus UBA1740. Next base: position 9,064 of record JAGBBQ010000014.1, read on the forward strand.
TGCTACGCATCGGGTGTCGTTCTGGAGGGCTGCACGATGGAGGGCTGCGACCTTTCGTTTGAGTATTCCGTGGTGACGGCGGAGGTGAAGGGAAGGATCGACAGCGTGAAGAATCCCCTGGACGGCAGCCGCATCGTAGCGGATGGATACGGCGAGATCATTCTGGACGAGAATCGCAGAGATGGCGGCGCGGCGAGCATTCTCATTCGTGAATAATATACCTGATTTTGTAAATAATTATTATCAAACAAGTAAAAGGATGAAAGGAGCAGCAGAAAATGATTCCCGCTATCGTTATCGCTTTCGTGCTTTTGTCGGCTTGGCTCGGCGGCTCCTTCTACGCATATAAGAGGACCTTTGGCGGCACGGCGAAAATGCGAGACGCCGATCCGGAAAGCTTCATCCGCGAGGAGCGCGGCTCGGAGGCGTACGAGAAGCATAAGGCGCGTATGGCGCTCGTGCTTTCCGCCCCCTTAGAGAGGGTGACCGTGCGTTCCTTCGATGGGCTGACTCTCAGTGCACGGTATTATAAGGGCGAGGAAGGGGCGCCCGTCGTCCTCTTCTTCCACGGATATCGCAGCAACGCGGTCCACGACGGCTGCGGTCTTTTCCGTATCGCACGCGAGCGCGGCTATCACGTTTTTCTTTGCGATCAGCGCGCGCACGGCGAGAGCGAGGGCAGATGCCTCACCTTCGGTGTTCTTGAAAGAAAGGATGTCCTCTCCTGGGCGGAATATGCACAGCGGCGCTTCCCGGGAGCAAAGATCTTTCTCTCGGGCATCTCTATGGGCGGTGCCACGGTGCTGATGGCCGCCTCACTTCCTTTGCCGAAGGCGGTGGTCGGCATCCTTGCGGACTGTCCGTATTCCTCCCCGAAGGAGATCATAATGAAGGTGATGGGGGAAATGGGGCTGAAGCCGAAGCTCGTCTACCCCTTGGTGCGCAGCGGCGCGATGCTCTTCGGCGGCTTTGATCCGTCGGGCGCGGATGCTCTCACGGCGGTTTCGAATAAAACGCTCCCCACCCTGATCGTGCACGGCAGCGCGGATGGCTTTGTTCCTGCCGAAATGTCCGTAAGGATCGATGCCGCCTCCGCAGGCGCGCATAAGCTCGTCCTCGTCGAGGGCGCGGATCACGGCAAAAGCTTTGACGTAGCCCCCGATCTGTATTTCGGTGAGATCTCTGCCTTTTTCGATGCCTGCCTCCAAGGCACGCTCTGAGTCCTTTGCCTCAAATCGCTCCCCTCAGACAGGAAAATTTTATTTCAATCTTGACAATTGTGCCGATGTATGGTAAAATATTCTTGTTGTCAGTATAGGGGTATCGCCTAGTGGTCAGGGCAGAGGACTTTGACTCCTCCATCGTTGGTTCGAATCCAGCTACCCCTGCCAAAAATCGACAAGTTTCGACAGAAGCTTGTCGATTTTACTTTTTCACTCTTCACTCTTCACTTTTCACTAAAATACTCTTGTCGATTTTTGGCAAGTAATAAGTAAAAGTGAATAGTGAAAAGGTGCTGATGTAGCTTTTCTCCTTTTAGTCGAAAAGCATTTGTTTTACACACGGGTTCAAGTCTATACGAAAACTCCACGAAATATCTTTTTTGTCCGCCCTTCACAAAAATCGACAAGTTTCGGCAGAAGCTTGTCGATTTTACTTTTTCACTCTTCACTCTTCACTTTTCACTAAAATTCTCTTGTCGATTTTTGGCAAGTAATAAGTAATAGTGAATAGTGAAAAGGTGCTGATGTAGCTTTTTGCCGTGGCAAAAAGCATTTTTATTTTGAAGTTGAAAAGTATTAGGTTTTATGATATACTTAAAATACTAAGGTGAAAGGTGGTAAGGTTATGACTGAAAGTCCGTTGATTGTAAAATCCAAGGCGTTTGCTCTTGAGGTGATACGGGCGTGTAAGGATCTGAGAGTAGCAAAGTGCGAAAGTGGCTTGATTAATCAATTTTTGCGATCGGGAACGAGTATTGGCGCAAACATCAGAGAGGCATTTTATGCTCACGGAAAAGCTGACTTTATTGCCAAGCTTCAAATTGCTTTGAAAGAGTGTTCAGAAACGGAATATTGGATTGAGCTTATTTTAGAAAGTGGCTTTTATCACGATAAAACTTTGCTTGATAAGTGCACGGAAATTAAAAGAATTTTAATCGCTTCTCTTAACACCGCCAAGGAGAAAAATAATGGGTAAAATTTATGCGCGTTTTAAACAAAAATCCGAAAGCTCAGCTTTCGGATTTTTGTTTGTGCCGCAGGCACAACATCATTTGCCCGTAAGGGCAACATCATTTCGAGCGAAGCGAAGAACATCATTGCCGCTTGCGGCACAAATGAACGAGGTTGAGGCGTTGCCTCAAATGATGTTGCGACAAGTCGCAAATGAAGTGGGCTTGCGCCCAATGAAGTTACGGCTATGCCGTAAATGAAGTTGCACTTTGTGCAAATGAAGTGGGCTTGCGCCCAATGAAGTTACGGCTGTGCCGTAAATGAAGTTGCCTTCGGCAAATGAAGTGGGCTTACGCCCAATGAAGTTACGGCTGTGCC
>JAGBBQ010000099.1 GCA_017938425.1 Clostridia bacterium
CAAGCACCATCGCGGCATTCTCCGCCTGAAAGCGCCCGGGAACGGAGAGCGAGAGCGCGACGGGGGCTTCCCTGCCGTCGTCAAAGCGAAGCGTGACGCGGCCGCGGTCGACGGCGAGTATCTCGTAGCGATAATCGCAATCTCTCTCCCGCCCGACCGAGAGGCAATTGCCGATCCCATAGCGCCCGATCATCCTCGAGAGAATCGGCGACGCCGCGTTATAAAGAACGCTGCCGCTGCCATCGGCGGCGCGCGCAAAGGAGCGCATCAGCTGCTCTGCATCGGCGAAATAATCGGGATGGTCCCATTCGAGATTCAAAAAGAGAGAGACCGAGGGGCGAAGCGAAAGAAAGCTATCTCCGTATTCGCAGGCCTCGGCGACGAGAAGCGCCCGACCGCCGACACGGAAGCTCTCTTCACTCTCCGAAAGCCCCGCGCCCGAAAGGACCGTCGGCTCTCTGCCGAGCGCCGAAAGCACAGAGGCGAGCATCGCCGTGACCGTGCTTTTTCCGTGCGTACCGCTGACCGCGACCGAGAGCGCGTATTCCTCCATCAGCGCCCCGAGCAGCGCGCCGCGCGAAAAGATCGGGATGCCTCTCGCCCTTGCGCGCAAAACATCCGCATCCTCCGCGCCGACGGCAAGGCTCGTGACCACGGCGCTCGCACGGTCCAGCGCTGCCCCCGCGTGCGGTACGTACACCGCCACACCTTCGGCTCGCAGCGCCTGCGTTCGCTCACTCTCCGCGCGGTCTGCACCGAACACCTCAATACCGCGCGTACGGCATAAAAGCGCCAGCGCGTGCATACTCACACCCCCGATCCCAAGAAAGCAAAGCCTCGCTCCCTCGGAAAGGAGCCTACCTCTATCCTCCGCAAAACGCTCCTTCGACAAAAACATCGCTATCCTCCCATATTTCTGAACTATTCGAGTTTCGTTCATAAAAAATATACAATACGTATGTAAATTATTATTACTCCTTATGAATATTCGTCGCAAACTTATAGTATACTATATGCAAAAAAGAAAAAAATGCTACGGCATAGGAGAGAAGCAATGCAAATTACAGATATCAAGATCCGCAAATTTTTCGACGAGGGTCCGATGAAGGCGGTCGTTTCCGTTACCTTCGATGATTGCCTTGCAGTTCACGACATCAAGGTGATCTACGCCAGAGAAAGATACTTCATCGTTATGCCCTCCAGAAAGAACCCCGATGAGACGTATCGCGACATCGTGCATCCTATCAACGCGCGCTTCCGCAACGAGCTGGAGGAGGCGGTGATCGATGCCTACCACGTGCAGCTTGCCGCTGCGGAGGCAGATGCGGCGGAGAGCGACACGGTCATTCTCTGATTTCATAATTTTCAGAAAAAGCGCTCATAATAGACCTGAGTCTACTATGAGCGCTTTTTCTTTTTCGGAGGTGGCGGATGCGGATACTTCTTTTGATCGACGGAATGGATATCGGAGGGGCGGAAACGCATCTTCTCACCCTGGCGCAGGCGCTGAAGGAGAGCGGCACGGACGTATCCGTTCTCTGCGCGGGCGGCGTTTACACCGAGGCATTGCGCGCATCCGGGATCCCCGTTTACCTTGCGCCGCTGAAGGAGCGAAGCCTTTCCGGCGTGCTTCGCTCTGTCCGCGCGCTGCGGCGGATGCGAAAAATGGACTTTCACGCGCTTCACGCGCATACGCGCTACACCGCCGCGCTCGCCAACTTTTGTTTACCGAAGATCCCCTTGGTCACCACCGTGCATCTCGACTTTTCCCTTACCCCCGCCAAGCGCGTACTCGCCTGCTGGGGAAGAAAATGCCTCGCCGTCAGCGAGGATCTCGGAGATTACGTGGTGCGCGAATACGGTGTGAAGGAAACCGACGTGCTGCCAACCGTCAACGGCATCGATCCCCGCCGCTTCTCTCCGCTTTTCACACGCGGCAGACATATTCTCCACGTTTCCCGACTGGATAAGGACCGCTCTCTCACCGCCCTTTTGCTATGCGAGCTTGCGCCGAGGCTTGCTCGCCTCGCACCCGAAAGAGAGATCCGCATTTTGGGCACGGGGGACGACCTTGCGCGCGTCACGGAGGCGGCCGAGAGAGCCAACCGACAGATCGGAAGAGAGACGGTGCGGCTATACGGCGCGTGCGACAACGTCGCACAGGCGCTTCGCGAC
>JAGBBQ010000100.1 GCA_017938425.1 Clostridia bacterium
AAATTAAAAGCAAAAAGCGCGGCCGCGCCCGCCCTCGGCGCACCCCGGCGCGGCCGCCCGTCTCTCTTTTCATAAGCACAAAAAAGCACCTTTGAAAAAGAAAAAAGATTGCGTGAAATTCCGAAGAATATCACGCAATCTTAGTAAAAATTATGCTATTTTGCAAATATTAGTTTGCAAAATCTTATCTTTCAACCTCTTCCATCACGAAGGCCTCGAGAATATCGCCCTCCTTGATGTCGTTGAACTTTTCAAGGCCGACACCGCACTCGTAGCCCTCGGCGACCTCCTTCACGTCGTCCTTGAAGCGGCGCAGAGAGGAGATCTTATCCTCGAAGATAACGATACCGTCGCGCACAACGCGGATCTGAGACTGGCGCGTGATCTTACCGTCGCGGATATAAGAGCCTGCGATCGTGCCGACGTTGGGCACGCGGATGGTCTGGCGCACCTCGGCGTGACCGAGCAGCACCTCCTTGTAGGTGGGAGCAAGCATACCCTTCATCGCCGCCTCGATCTCATCGATGATCTCGTAGATGATACGGTGCGTGCGGATATCCACCTTGTTTCTCTCGGCGGAATCCAGCGCGTTCTTATCGGGGCGCACGTTGAAGCCGACGATGATGGCGTTGGATGCGGTAGCAAGCATAACGTCCGACTCGGTGATACCGCCGACGGCGCTGTGGATGACGCTGACCTTCACCTCTTCGCCCGAAAGCTTCAGAAGCGATGCCTTTACGGCCTCGGCAGAGCCTGCCACGTCGGCCTTGACGATCACGTTCAGAGTCTTGGTTCCCTCCGCGATCTGATTGAACAGATCGTCGAGGTTGACGCGTGCGTTCGCCGCAAGGATCTCCTGGCGCAGCTTTTCCTTTCTCTGCTCCGCAAGATCCTTTGCCATTCTCTCGTCCTCAACGGCGTTCAGCTCGTCGCCTGCCTGCGGCACGTCGTCAAGACCCGTGATCTCAACGGGAACGGAGGGACCTGCACTCTTGATGCTCTTGCCCTTATCGTCCTTCATCAGACGCACGCGGCCGACGGCGTTACCGACGATCACGTAGTCGCCCTGATGGAGCGTACCGTTCTGCACGAGGATGGTGGCAACGGGACCCTGACCGCGGTCGAGCCTGGACTCGATCACAAGGCCTCTTGCGCGCTTGTTCGGATTTGCACGAAGCTCCTTCACCTCCGCGACGAGCAGAACGCTGTCGAGAAGGTCGGAGATACCCATACCGGTCAGCGCGGAAACGGGAACGCAGATCACGTCACCGCCCCACTGCTCGGGTACGAGGTCATACTGTGTCAGCTGATTGAGAATGTTATCGGGATTCGCGGTCGGCTTATCCATCTTATTGATAGCAACGATGATATCGATGCCCGCCGCCTTGGCATGGCTGATCGCCTCCACGGTCTGGGGCATCACGCCGTCGTCTGCGGCAACGACGAGGATCGCAATATCGGTGGACTTGGCACCGCGCATGCGCATGGCGGTGAACGCCTCGTGGCCGGGGGTATCCAGGAAGGTGATATCCTGTCCCTGCGCCTTCACGCGGTATGCACCGATGGCCTGCGTGATACCGCCTGCCTCGCCGCGGGTTACGTTCGTGTGACGGATGGCGTCGAGAATCGAGGTCTTACCGTGGTCAACGTGACCCATAACGCAGACGACGGGTGCGCGAAGCACGAGATCTTCCTCGGTGTCCTCTGCCTCGGTAAAGAGCTTCTCCTCGATGGTAACGACGACCTCCTTGGTCACCTTGGCACCGAACTCATCTGCGATCAGCTCTGCCGTGCCGTAGTCAAGAATATCGTTCACGCCCTTCATCTCGCCCATCAGCATCAGGCGCTTGATGACCTCTGCGGCGCTCTTCTTCAGACGGAGCGCAAGCTCGGATACGGTGATCTCGTCGGGTACGGTGATCTCAAGCTGCTTCTTTCTCGCGAGCTCAGCCTCCATACGCTTGATCTTCTCCTGTGCCGCCCTCTCCTTATCCTTTGCACTCTTGCTGAACTGACCGCGGTTATCCTGCTTCTTCAGCTTCTGCTTCTGCGCCTTGGAATCCGTGCCGTTTGCGATCGCAAAGAACTGCTCGTTATAACGGTCGTCATATTTGGAAAGGTTGACGTCCGAGGTACGCATATCCACGACGCGCGTCTTCTGCTGCGTGGTGCTGTATTCGCCGCCAATGTTGACGCCGCCCTTGACGTCCTTGGTGTTCACGGTGGGCGTGATCGTCTTGAACTGCTGCTTCTGCGCCTTCTTCTCTTCCTTCTTGGGTGCGGGCGCTGCGGGCTTGCTTGCCGCCGCCTGCTGCTGCTTTTGCAGCTTTTCAAGCTGTGCCTGCTGCGCGGGGCGAGCGGTCGAGGGCTGCGGCCTCTGCACGGGGGTCTGCGAGCCGGCGGGCTTAAAGCCCTGCGCCTCTCTTCTCATATTATCGAGCTTTCTTGCAAAGGGATTCTCCTGCGGACGTGCACCGTAGCCGTTGTTCTCGGGACGGCGGCCGTACTGCGGGCGATCTCCCTGGCGATTGTCTCTTCCGTCCTGTTTTTGACGGTCAAAGCCGCCCCTCTGCCCCTGCGGCTGCGCAGGCTTCTTCGGGGGGATCTGCTCCAGCGGCTTATCCAAACGGCGAGGCATGGGATACGCGGGCTTCGGGGGCTCTGCCTTGGGTGCAGCAGGCTTCTCCTCCGCCTTTACCTCGGGCTTCGGCTCCGCCTTGGGTGCGGGCGCTGCCTTTGCCGCAGGCTTTGTCTCTGCCGCAGGCTTCGGCTCTGCCGCAGGCTTCATCTCTGCCGCGGGCGCGGGTGCCGCCTTCACCTCGGGCTTCGGCTCTGCCTTGGGCGCCGCCTTTACCTCGGGCTTCGGCTCCGCAGCCGATGCGGCGGGCTTCTCCTCCGCCTTTGCCGCAGGCTTCGCCTCCTCGACGGGCTTTGCCTCCTCTGCGGGCTTCTCGGCGCGGATGCTTGCCACGCCCTTTACGTAATCGTCTAAGTTTTCGATCTGATTTGCCTTCGTTACCTTCTGAAAGAAGAGGGCAAACTCCATATCGTCGGCATTCGCGCCGCTTTTCTTTTCCAGTCCCAGGTCCTTAAAGGCATCAAGAACATCCTTCGATTTCATTGCGAAATCCTTGGAGAGCTGAGAGAGTTTTATCGTCTTTTTTGCCATATATATCACCGGTTTCCGATGGGAGGAAACTTCCTTTCTGTATCGTTGTTTCGTGCTGCCATGGCGGCATCGATCTCTTTCGCGAAGCCGTCATCACAAACGCCGATGGCGGCAGGAGCATAGGTTTTACCGAGAAGCCTTCCGAGCGCCTCGGGCGCAAGCGGGATCTCCCAAAGACCCACGCCGTAGTATTCACATTTGAAGCGGACCTTTTTCTTCGTCCCCTCCGATGCACCCTCGGAAAGAAGCACGAGCCTTGCTCCGTCCTTCCCCCTTTGCGCGAGTGCCTTGCAAACCAGCGGAGTTCCTATACAAAGCTTTCCGGCACGCATGGCAAAGCCAAGCATTCCGAGAAGCCTTTGATTACTGTCCGTCTGCACCTGTTAACTCCTCCTCCAGGCGAACGTAGACCTCCTCGGGGATCTCGCACGCAAGCGAGGCCTCCAGGCGTCTTGCCTTCTTCGCTTTTTTCAGACAGGAGGGATTTTTGCAAAGATACGCGCCTCTGCCGGACTTCTTACCCGTCGCATCCAGAACGATCCCGCCGTCGGGCGTTCTGAGAACGCGGATCAACTCCATTTTCGGAAAATGCTCTGCACAGCCCGTGCATCTGCGCACGGGGATCTTACGCTGCGTCTGTGCCATACCCTTACCCTCCTTCGTTTTTACAGAGAAATTTATGCCTTGATGTCCACCTTCATACCGGTGAGCTTAGCGGCAAGCTTCGCATTCTGACCCTCGCGGCCGATCGCAAGCGAGAGCTGATCGGGTGCCACGGTCACGCGGCAGGTGCGCTCGCCGTCCATCTGCGCGGAGATCACCTTTGCGGGCGAAAGCGCCTCGCATACGAAAGCAACCGGATCCTCGCTGTACTGAATGATATCGATCTTCTCGTCGCCGAGCTCGGAGAGGATCGCGCCGATACGCATACCGTTCTTACCGATACAGGAGCCGATCGCATCCACGTTCTCGTCTCTGGACTCCACGGCGATCTTGGTGCGGCTGCCCGCATCTCTTGCCACGCCGCGGATCACGATCGTGCCGTCCTGGATCTCGGGGATCTCCAGCTCGAACAGGCGCTTAACGAAATTCGGATGTACGCGGGAAAGCGTTACCAGCGGACCGCGGGTCTCGCCGCTCTTCACCTCGGAGATAAATACCTTGAGACGGTCGCCTACCTCGGCGCTCTGACCGGGGATCTGCTCGGACTTCATAAGCGTTGCATAGCCCGTGCCGGTATCCAGGATCAGGTTGCCCGTGGTGGTATCCACCTTATCCACGATGGCCGTGATGATGGCCTCCTTCTTATCCTCGTACTCGCGCGTCTGTCTTTCTCTCTCGGCATCGCGGATGGCCTGAATGATCATCTGCTTGCCTGCCTGCGCGCTGAGGCGGCGGAAGGTCTTGGTCTTGAGCTCGGTCTCCACAACGCCGCCGAGCTTGTAGCGGCGGCTCATCGCCTTCGCGTCGGAAAGAGAGATCTGGCTCTTGGGATCCTCCACCTCTCCGTCGGGCACGACGGCTCTCTGCTGGAACACCTTCATATCCTGCTTCACGGGATCGATCTGCACGCGTACGACCGCCGTCTGACCGACCTCCTTACGGCAGGCGTTTGCAAGCGCTGCCTCGATCTTCTCGATCATATACTCCTTGGGGATACCCTTCTCCTTCTCCAGAAGGTCCAGGGCTGTGTAAAAATCCTGATTCATCTTTATGTCGCGTAAAGATTACGCATTCCTTTCCTTATTATTCCTCAAAAAACAGAGTTGCAAGCCGTGAGATCTCTCCCTTTTCCAGGGTGAGGATCTCTCCCGCATCCTCCTCGATGCGCACAGCACCGTTCTCCTCCAGCGAGAGCAGCGTACCGCGCACCGCGCGGCGCCCCTCCTTCGGGGAAAACAGCTTTGCCTCCACACGTGCGCCGAGGAACGCCGTGATGTGCTCCTCCGTGCGAAGCTCTCTTTCGATACCGGGCGAGGAAACCTCGAGATAATAGAAGCCCTCGATGGGATCCGCCTCGTCGAGGATCGGGTCGATCGCGCGATGCACGCGCTCGCAGTCCTCGATCTGAATGCCCGCATCGTTATCGATCGTGATCTCCAGATGGTAATCCGCGCCGACCTTCGCATAGGTAATATCCCAGATGCGATATCCGAGCTCCGTCACCGTGGGCAGGATCGCCTCACGCACCGTATCCTTAACACTTTTTTTCATTCGGTCTCTTCCTTATATATTATGTCCAAACACAAGAAATGAAGAGTGACTCGCAAGCCACTCTTCATCCTCTCTATTCTGTTCATTACCATTATACCATATTTTTTCAAAAAATCAAGTGTTTTTGCGAATTTTAATGAAAAAATGGCATTTCAATCGTCCAAAACGTCATTCGGGCGGCGTCCAAGCCTTCTGCGGTACCGCATATGCACGGGCGCGCCGCTCTTCACCCTCGAGATCTCAAGCATCAGCTGCTCCAGCTCCTTGGTAACGCGCAGGCGCTGCTTTTCGAGCTGTGCCTGCTTCTCAAGGCGCTGCGACTCGGTCAGAAGGCTGAGCGCTTCCTTCGGATTTTGCTTCTTCTTTCTCATAAAAAACTCCATTCTGTCGCGTATGGCGACCGCACGAAATGCAAATGAATTTTCGCGATGCACGCGTTCTTTTTCCCGTGACCCTGCAGGCAAGCTGCCTTGCCCGCAGGGGCTAAAAAATTCATTTCAGCTGCGACATGATCTCGGGGAAGCGCGCATTGAGGAACGAAAGGATCCGATCCCCGAACCAATGCCAGGTCAGAACGCAGATGCATACCAGCGAAAGCGTGACCGCCAGAGAGAGCATGGAGACGTACCAGAAGTCACGGCTATCCTCCTTGGCTCTTGCGATCTTCATCTTGCGCTTCATATGCTGATGCGCCTTGACGGCATCCTTGCGCATCGCCTTGATCTCCTGCTTCTGCAGCTTCTTGGCGGCGCCGCGAAGCGCCTGCTTACGGATGCGCGTCTTAGTCTCGGCAATATCTGCGTGAGCGGTTGCAACGCGGTCAAGATCGGCACGCAGCCTCTGCTTATCACGGCGGGAGAGGTTCATCTCGTTCACCGTCTTCAGATCGGCGCGCAGATTCTTGTGCCAACGCTTCTTCTCGCGGATGAACGCCTTATACCAGGGCGTATTCATCTTCGCGGTCTTCTTGCTGTAGGAATCGAAGAGATAGAGCTCGAGAAGCTCACCGTTCAGGCGGTTTCTCTCCTCCAGAAGCTCGGTGAGATACTGATGCATCTCGGCAAGCCTCGTCCTGTCAACGTAACGGTTCTTCGGCTTGATGCGAGCCTTACGCATGCAAAGGAAGTAGCGGCGGTTATCTCTCTTTTCGAGACGGAGCGCCTCGCGCTTCGCCTTTTTGAGCTTCGCAACTCTCTTCTGCGTCTCGTACTTGACGCGCCTTGCATTCTCCTTGGTGCAGGAGAGATCGCAAAGAGCCAGCTCCATATCGCGCTGCGCCTCCACGATCACGCTGTCATAGCGTGCGGTGAGCGTCTGCATATCAAGCTTACGGAAGTCGCGGTTGCGCAGGTAGCGCTCTCTTCTCGTGAGCGCCTTCGGGAAGACGCCCTTTTCAAGAGCCGCCTTCGCGCACTTCGCGCGAAGCTCGGTGCGGAACGCCGCGCCATTTCTTGCATCTGCCTCGGCCGCCATACGTGCACGGTCACGGCGGTCAAGCTCGAGAATGTGCATATAGGAGTCGTGGCGCGCGATCCTGTTATCTCTTGCTACCAGAGCGTTCCACGCCTTGGTATCCGAGATCCTCTGCTTCTCGGCGACCTTCGCCTCGTAAGCGAGCTTTCTACGCAGCTTTTCGTCGGTCAGACGGCCGGCAAGCGCCTCCTTGCGAAGCGCCTTGATATCGACCTTCTTGACCTTCTCCTCGATCTTATAGCGCTTGAAGTCAAGCCGCAGCTGCGCTTTCTCGCGCGCAAGCTCTGCCTTATCCAGCTTCTTCTGCAGCTTCTGCTGCTTGGGATCGGTCAGCGCGTGCTTTGCCAGAAGATCGGTCCGCTTCTCGGGCGCCTCCATTGCGCGCGGTCTGCCCGTGCGTGCCGCCTCGGCATCCAGAGCGAGCTGCGCTCTTTCCTGCTCAAGGTCAGCCTTTGCGAGCTGCTTTTCAAGCCTTTCGATATCCGCGTCGTATCTCGCCTTCGCCTTTTCATCGGCGCGGGCGATCTTGCCCTCGTAGCGCGCTCTCTGTGCCAGGCGCTTTTCTGCCTTCTTCTGCTTGCGCGCCGCCTTTTCGGCTGCGGCCTTCAGCTTCTGCTCCTTGCGGCTCAGCGGCAGTGCCTGTGCAGCGGACTTATCCTCTACGCGAAGCGTATCGGCAACGCTTCTTGCCTCATTTGCCTCGGCTCTGTCATACAGCGCCGCCTCGTACGCCTTCAGCTTCTCCCGCTTTCTTCCCTTCAGGGGTACAAGCAGGAAGGCCTTCTGCTCGGAGAGGATCGCCCTCTCCTCCATCGCGCGTGCATACATCTCGGCCTCGCGTGCGGTGCGCACCTCCAGGGCGGTCTGCTTTGCAAGCTTGCGCTCGGCGGCCGCATCCGCCTTGCGACGGGCGATCTCTGCCTTTCTCGCTCTCTTCGTCTCCAGTGCCATGGCGGCGGCAAAGGCAAGCATCGCCGCCTCGGCCTCCTTGCGCTCCGCGGTACGCTCGGCATCAAAGCCGCGCTCCTTCTTCTTTGCGACGGCGGCGGCCTTTCTTGCCTTCTCCGCCTCGTATTCGCTGATCAGCGCCTCCTTATACGCGCGCTCGAGAGCCTTCTTATTCTGTCTTTCGATCCGTGCGCCAATGGCGTTATCCTTTGCCTTTTCGGCACGCTCCTCGGAAACGACGACTCTCGCCTCGGTGGCGGCGACCGCCTTCTCCCACTCGCGTGCTTCTCTTTGGTACTTATCCGTTGCCTTCTTCTCGGCAAGGGCGCTTCTTCTCGCGGCCTTCGCAGCCTTCTTCTGTTGCTTTTTCAGCTTGCGAATCGCGGCCTTTTCCTTCTTATCCGCCGCATTCGCAACCGAAGCAAGCGCAAGCATCTCCGCCTTCTGTTCGGGAGAGAGCTCCTTGGACTTCTCTGCCGCGCGCTTCGCCGCCTCGAGAGACTTCAGTCTGCGCTCGGCGCGCACCGTCTCCTCCTCGGCAAGACCAAGGGCGAGCAGCGCCGCCTTACGCTCCTTCTTAAGCGCTCTCTGCTCCTCCAGCTCGGCGACCTGCGCACGCGCATCCGCCTCCTTCAGAAGAGCTGCCTCATATTCCTTTTCGGCATCGGTAACGGTGGTACCGATAAACATACTGTAATCGGGCTTTCCGAGATAAGCTCTCAGCGCCGCATCGTCCTTGGCCTTCTTATCCGCCTTGGATACGAAGACGGCGGCAAAGGCTGCAAGCGCCGCCTTGGCGGCCTTGTGCTCCCTGGCCTTCTCTTCCTCCTCGGCCCTTCTGGCCTTCAGCTCTGCGGCCTTCCTTCTTGCCTTCTCGGCCTTTGCCTCCTCGAGCAGGGCGGCCTTATGTGCCTTCTTGACAGACTTCTCGTTCGCTCTCTGTCTTGCAAGGCGCTCTGCCTTCTGCTTCTGGCGCTCGGCGGCCTCCTCGCTTGCCTTGGCCTTCGCCTCCTCGTTGAGGTAAGCGATCTCAAGCGCTTTCTCGCGCGCCTCTATCGCCTCGGCCTGCCTTCTCTCGGCAAGGTCCTCCTTCTCGGCGGCCCTTTCGATCTTCTCGCGAAGAATCTCTGCCTTTTGGGCATTCTTCTCGTCCTCGGCGAGCTCGGTGGCAAGCTTGATAAGCTCTGCCCTCTCCTCGTCTGCGAGAGCCTTGGACTGCTCGGCGGCAAGCTTCGCTCTTTCGAGCATCTCCTTCTTATCGTTTGCGCGTGTCGCCTCGTCCTTGGCATTCTTATACGCCTCGCGCGCCGCCTTCACGTCCTGCTTCTTCGCATTCTTACGCTCCAAAAGCGCGTGCTCGTTTTTCGCGGCGCAGGCGGCCTTCGCCTCTGCCTGTTCGTAGCGGCGGTTCGCATTCGCGATCGCGGCATCCAGACGCTTCGTCTCTGCCGTAGCGGCGGCTCTCTCTTCCTTGGCCGTGCGGCTGTCGGAGGCGGCAAGCAGCGCCACCATTGCGGCGTTCGCCTGCTTATGCTCCTGCTCGCGGCGCAGCTCTGCCTCGCGCTCTGCCCTCGCGGCATCGGCGGCGGCTCTTGCGCTCTC
>JAGBBQ010000101.1 GCA_017938425.1 Clostridia bacterium
AAGCGTGAAGATGCGGTGAAGAATATTTTTCCTTCGGGGTTGATTTTTCTCGCGTGATATGATAAAATGAGAAAAGAAAACCGTCAGAGAGGAGATATTTATGGCTCAGAATAAGTCGGACAGCCGCGTGATCGCCGAAAATCGCAAGGCGAGGCACGATTATTTTGTCGAAGAGACCTATGAGGCCGGCATTGCTCTCTACGGCACCGAGGTCAAGTCCATTCGGCGCGGCGGCGTCAATCTTAAGGATTCCTACTGCGATCTGCGCGACGGCGAGATCTTCGCGCTCGGCGTTCATATCAGCCCCTACGAGCAGGGCAATATTTTCAACCGCGAGCCGCTTCGCGAGAAGAAGCTGCTGATGCACAAGCGCGAAATTATGAAGCTGCTCGGCCTTGTGACCCGCGACGGCTACACACTCGTGCCGCTTTCTCTTTATTTCAAGGGCTCGCACGTGAAAATGTGCATCGGTCTTTGCCGAGGAAAGAAGCTTTACGACAAGCGCTACAGTATTGCAAGGCGCGATGCGGAGCGCGAGATGGAAAGACGGATGAAGGACAGATAGATCCGTGCATTTCATACAATAAAAACAGAGCGAAGAAACCGCGTTTTGAACGGATTCTTCGCTCTGTTTGGGTTATGCGCAGGTGACGCAGTCCCCACCGTTTTTTTATGAAAGAATTGCGGTGCGCTCACCTTTTGTGAGGGGGCGGATCGCGCCGAGGGGGAGATCCCCGAGAGACAGAGGCCCGAAGGCAATACGGCGCAGGAGCATTACCCTGCCGCCGACGGCAAGAAGCATTTTTCTGACCTGGTGCTTCTTTCCCTCCGTGACCGTCAGCGTTCCGACCGTGACGGGGTCATCCCAATGGCGGCGATAACGCTTTTTTTCATATTCCGAAAGCTCCTCCCCGATCTCGGACAGGGGGCATACGCGAAGGATACTGAGCCTTGCGGGCGCAGAGATCACGCCGAGGCCCTCCAGGGGAACGCCGCTTTCAAGACGCCGAAGGTCCTCTGCCGAGAGCACGCCGAAGGAGTAGAAGAGATAGGTCTTTTCGACGTGCGTATCGGGATGCAGAAGGCGCTGGCAGAGGGGGCCGTCATCCGTAAAAAGAAGCAGCCCCTCGGTCTCCTTATCCAGTCGGCCGACCGGAAAAAGATCACGGTATTGCTCGGGGATGCTATCCATCACCGTTTTACGATTCGCGTCACTTCTCGCAGTGATCTCGCCGCGCGGTTTGTTGTAGATCAGATAGCGTTTTTCGCTCATTTTACACCATTTTGTAAATTTTTATTTGCATTTGGATGTTAAAGTGCGCATAGAATTGAGGATAGCGATAACAGCAACGCCGACATCCGCAAACACGCCCCACCACATTCCGACAAGCCCAAAGGCGCCCAGGACGAGGATCCCGAGCTTGACGGCGAGAGCAAAGACGATGTTCTCCTTCGCGATGCGAAGCGTTTTTCTCGCGATGCGGATCGCAGACGGAAGGCGCGAAAGATTTGCCGACATGATCACGACGTCCGAGGCCTCTATCGCACTGTCCGTACCGCCGCTCCCCATCGCGATACCAACGTCGGCAAGGGCGAGAGAGGGAGAGTCATTGATGCCGTCACCCACGTAGGCGACCTTATTTTCCTTATTGCTTAAAAGCGCTTGCAGAGCGGCATATTTATCCTCGGGGCGCAGCGAATGAGAAAAGCCGTCGAGAGAGAGGCTTTCGGCGCAGGCGCGTGCGGCGTTCTCACCGTCACCCGTGAGCATCGAAAGGTGCTTTACGCCGAGGGAGCGAAGGGAGGAAAGTGCGTCCCCCGCTTCGGGCTTCACCGTATCCGAAAGCAGGATCTCGCCGAGGAGCGTGCCGTTTTCGGCGACGAGAACGGAGGTCGCACCCTCACAAAGAGAGCTTGCCTCAATGCCGCAGGACTGCATCAGGCGTTTATTGCCGACGGCAACGGTTTTGCCTTCAATTTGGGCGATGATGCCCTTCCCTGCCAGCTCCTTGACGTCGGTTGCGGTCAAGGTGCATTTCGCGGCGGCACGGATGGCTCTTGCAACCGGGTGGTTCGAGCCGAATTCCGCTGCGGCGGCA
The DNA here is from genome assembly GCA_017938425.1 of Clostridia bacterium. Taxonomy (GTDB): domain Bacteria; phylum Bacillota; class Clostridia; order Oscillospirales; family CAG-272; genus UBA1740. The sequence goes on from JAGBBQ010000101.1 coordinate 2,100, forward strand.
AGCTCAAGAATCGCATCGGGGGATGCGTGCAGCGCGCGGATCTCCTTCAAGGAGAATTCACCCGTGGTGAGAGTACCGGTCTTATCGAAGACGAAGTGGGTGCTTTTTGCCAGCGGTGAAAAGACGTTGCCGCCCTTGAAGAGCACGCCGATTCGCGCCGCGCCGCCGATGCCGCCGAAGAACGCCATCGGTACGGAGATCACAAGTGCGCAGGGGCAGGATACGACAAGGAACAGAAGCGCACGGTGCACGCATTCCGAAAGCGGGGCGAGCCTGAGGATCGGGGGCAAAAACGCGAGCAGGGCGGCGGCGCCGACAACCAGCGGCGTATACCATCTCGCAAAGCGCGTGATAAAGCTTTCTTCCTTAGATTTATTCTCGGTTGCATTTTCAACGAGGGCGAGAATGCGCGCGGCAGCGCTTTCCTCCGCGGGGCGGAGCGCCTCTGCCGTCAGCACACCGCTGACGATCACGGTTCCGCTATCGAGCGTATCACCAACCGCGACGGAGCGAAGCGCAGACTCCCCCGTAAGGGCGGAGGTATCCACGTCCGAGGCGCCGCTTACAATCCTGCAGTCGAGCGGCACACGGTCACCCACGCGCAGAAGCAGGGTGGCGCCCGTCTCGACATCCTCGGCATCCATCTCCACCTCTTCCCCATCCGTGAGGACGGTGGCGGTATCGGGACAGATCTCCATCAGAGAACGGATCGAGGCGCGCGCCTTTTTTACGGCACGCTCCTCAAAATACTCGCCGACCGAATAGAAGATCATCACGGCGACCGCCTCGGTATACTCACCGATGCACATAGCGCCGATCGAGGCAATGCACATCAAAAGCTTTTCATCCAGCAGGTCCTTTCGCAGAATGCCGCGCAGCGCATCCAGCATCACCGGATGGCCGACGGCAAGGAGCGCCACGATATAGAGTGCCAAGGAAACGGCCTGTGAGAGTGAGGCAACAAGAAGTGCTCCGATCAAAAGCAAGAGTGAGGAGAAAATCAAAAATATCGGATGCTTTATGATATTCAGCTTTGATTTTTTCATTATATTTGCTTATTTTGTAAATAATTATTTGTAATTAGCGGCAAATGATCGTTCGCCTCGCCGCTTATTCGATCACAACGCTCTTAGAAAACTTTGCAGCGGTCGCGCGCACAAGAGCAAGCGCATCCGACTCAGCAAGTGCCGTCTCAACGGTTACCTTCTCTGTGAGAAAATTGATCTTCGCGCTATCGATGCCCTCTTCCTTTTCGAGCATGGCGCTGAGCTTTGCGGCACAGTTCGGGCAGTCAAGCCCCGTGATGGAAAATTTGAGTTTCATAATATTTCTCCTTTTTTAATTATAATAATCGTATTATTCCTTGACGTGCGCAAGGGCGGTTTCTATGATCGAGCCAACGTGATCGTCAGCAAGCGTATAAAAGACGTTTTTCCCGGATCTGCGATAGGTGACAAGGTCGCTTTGGCGCAGGATCTTCAGCTGATGGGAGACGGCGGATTTCGTCATCCCCAAGAGGTCTGCCAGATCGCACACGCAGAGCGGCGCACCGTCCAAGGCAAAGAGAATGCGCATCCGCGTACTGTCTCCGAGGATCTTGAAAAAATCCGAAAGCTCGTAGATCACGGTCTCCTCCGGCATCTGCCCCATACTCTTCTCTTGTGCTTCGGTGTGATGCTCCTCGTGCTCGCATTGCGGCAGCGGCGTATGATCGTGCTTCATTTTTACCTCCAACGGTTGAATGATTGTTCAACTGTTTATATTATAACACCTTCACCTTTGATTGTCAATAAGCCTCAAAAAAAATAACAAAAAATTCTTTCAACTTTTTTTGAAAAAGGGGTTGACAAATGGATTTTTATAGTGTATAATTGATATCGTTCTGCGGGAGTGGCGGAACTGGCAGACGCGCACGTTTGAGGGGCGTGTGGTTTTACCGTACGGGTTCAATTCCCGTCTCCCGCACCAAAAATACCGAGCCTAAAGCTCGGTATTTTTTATTTGTGCGGAGACGGTGAAGCAGAACCCGTCTCCGAGGCCGCACTTCGCCCTCCCTCGCACAAAGGCTATAGCCGAGGATAAAAACGCCGCCGCTCTGCGGCTCGTTTTGGGCGTTCGCGCGCAAAACGGCGTTTTTCGAGAGTGCGCCACTACTTGTTCGCACTTTGGCGCACTCTTGTTCAAATTCCCGGCATAGCTTTTGCGTAGTAAGGGCGATGGGAGTTAATTCTATCCTTTCATAGCCCTTTTGAACAAATACCGAGCTTTGGGCTCGGTATTTTTTATTTGTGCGAGCATGCCATCCCCTTCCACCCCCGGCAAAGGCGGAGGTGGAAGGGGATGCCGCGGGAATTGAAGGTTCCCCAGTCAAGTCGCATAGTCGTCGAGTGTCGGGTTTACACCCCTTTTCGTTCAATTTATATTGTATCGTTCAATTATTGATTCGCTTAAAAGAATGATTGATTTTCAATGGATTATGTGATATAATAAACGCACCGAAAATCCAGAATTTACAAGTGAGTGTAAAAATGAAGTATATAGAATATGGAAAGCATTGTCTTGATACAATTATTCTTCTACACGGCGGTGGGTTGTCGTGGTGGAATTATGAGGATGTAGCAAATGCGCTTCAAA
>JAGBBQ010000102.1 GCA_017938425.1 Clostridia bacterium
ATATCGATGCGGACAACAGCGGCAGGTGTGACCTATGTGACGGATCGGTCATCGTTATCATCGATTTTTATACCATCAACGATCTTCACGGAAAGCTTTCCGATACGGATACGCAGCCCGGCGTGGATGAGCTGACGACCTATCTTGCAAACGCGAGAGAGACGGACGATCACGCGATCGTGCTTGCCAACGGCGATATGTGGCAGGGAACCTCGGAGTCCAATCTCACGCGCGGCAGAATGATGACCGAATGGCTCAATGCGATCGGCACCTCGGCAATGACGCTCGGAAACCACGAATTCGACTGGGCGAACGATTATATCCGCGAAAATCTTACCTTGGCGGACTTTCCCTTCCTTGCGATCAATATTTATAATACGGCGACCGATACGCGCGTGGATTTTGCCTCGCCCTCGATCACTGTTGCCTGCGGCGATGCCAGGGTCGGGATCATCGGCGCGATCGGCGATTGCCATTCCTCCATCAGCCAGGATAAGGTGATGGGGATCGAATTCAAGGTCGGCGCAGAGCTGAGCGCGCTCGTGAGAGCGGAGTCCGAGAGGCTTCGCGCCGCAGGGTGCGACTATATCGTATTCGCTGTGCACGACGGTGTCAGCGGCTACGGAAGCACGGGCTACGTGGACGATGCCGCGATGGAAAGCTTTTATGACGTCGCGCTCTCGGACGGATGCGTGGATCTCGTTTTTGAATCGCATACGCATCAGGAGTACGTTTTGCAGGATTCCCACGGTGTCTATCATATTCAGGGCGGCGGTGATAATACCGCGATCTCGCACGTCGAGGTGCAGCTCAATTACGCAAATGACAGCTCCCGTATCACGGATATTGCCACGGTGCGTTCGCACGTATATGACGATCAGGCATCCAATCCCGTCGTGGACGGTCTGAAGGAGAAGTACGAAAGCGAGATCGCAAAGGGCAGCGAGGTTCTCGGAACGGTGGACAGAAATATTGACGGTGACACGCTGCGCCGGCTCTGTGCGGATCTTTATCTCGAAAAGGCACTTGAGGTATGGGGCGAGGACTACGATATCGTGCTCGGCGGCGGTTATATCAGCATCCGCTCTCCGTATATGCTTTCTGCGGGCGAGGTCTGCTACGAGGATATCTACAGCCTTTTCCCGTTTGATAACGGACTCTATCTTTGCAGGATCGCAGGCAGCGATCTGAAGGCGAATTTCCTGTATACCGAGAATCCGAACTACTTTATTTCTATGAGTGATCACGGCGCGTCTCTTACGATCGGTGACGGCGCGACCTATTATATCGTGACGGATGCGTATTCCGCCTTTTACGCGCCCAACCGCCTCACGGTCGTAGAGGCTCTGGACGAGGAGGTGTTCGCGCGCGATCTCATTGCGCAGTATATGAAAAACGGAGGCTTCGATCCCGATGCACCCCAAGGGGGCGGCGGCTCCGGCGGCGAAGGCGGCACGGGCGGAGAAGAGAGCGGCAGCGCGCAGAGGATCACGAAGATCTCGGACGTTCTGGAGGATATTTCTGCGGCGGGTGTGAACAAGGAGATCGGTCCTTACTACGTTCTTGCCACGATCGTGGACGAGCCGCAGGCAACCTACGGCAACTGTACGGTACGCGATATTTACGGCGAGGAGATCTATATTTACGGGCTGCGCGGCGCAAATGACGAGCGATACGATGCGCTTGCCGTGCCGCCAAAGAAGGGGGAAACCGTCCTCGTTTTCGGCAATGCGCTTCTTTATAAAAAGGATGAACAGAGCACGCCGCAGGCGGAGCTGAAGAACGCTCGGATCTATGCGTGCATAGAGACGGTGCCGATCACCGAGGCACTCGCGATGGGCAATGCGCTCGGAGAAAACGAAGTCACCGCGGAGGAATATGCCGTGCTCGGCCGCATCGTGACTGAGCCGCACGCGACCTACGGAAACTGCACGGTCGCGGCAGGTGAGGGCGAAACGCTGTATATCTACGGCCTTTACGATGCAAGCGGTGCGCTGCGCTACGATGCCCTCGAAGAGAAGCCGACCCTCTCCGATCTCGTGATCGTTAAAGGACGGATCAAAAAGTACGTCAAGGAGGGCGGCACGCCCCTCGTCGAGATCGAAAACGGAAGGGTAATGCTTTTTCGCTCGGAAAAATAACAAAGCATAAAAAACAGAGCGAAGAAACCGTGTTTTTACGGAATCTTCGCTCTTTTTTGGGGGATGCCCGAACGGAGCAGCCCCGATCTTTTTTATTTGATCTTATAATCCATTTGATCCTTAAAGGTGATCCTTACGGTGTGGCGATCGCGGTCGAGCTCGTAATGGTTGAAGAGCGCGACGGCGTCGTCGTTGCCGAGGCAGGCAAAGCGCGTGTCGTTATGGAGAACGTTCTCCGCGTCCTTCACGCTGCCCCGCACCCGTTCCACCGTAGCGGCGACCTTCTTTTCGTTGCCCTTGCGGTAGCGCAGGTTTTCAAGGAAGAGCACGCCCTCGCCGTAGACCGAAACGGTGGCGTATTCGATCTCTCCCTCGGGGATCGCGAAATACATAGCGAAGCTTGAGCCTGCGTCCATCGTGTGGATGCCCGGCTTCAGACCGCCGGAGAATACGGGGGTCTGTTTCTCCTCGCCCTTGTATTTTACAAGGATCTCAAGGCGCGGCACGCCGTAGCCGCAATGGAGCATCAGATCGGCGATCAGCACCGCGCAGCCCGCGTTCCTCAGCGCGGACTCCTTGACGGCGGCATAGCGTGCGGGGATCGCGGCGTATTTTGCCTCGTACTGCCCGTCGGTGCTTACGATGCCGGGGCGCTGACGTACCCAAACGAGGTCGAGCATCTCCTTCACCCTGCGGCTCTCGGCCGCCAGCGTGTCAAGCTTACGGAAGGGAAGGGAGAAGTCCTTCGATGCGCGGAAATAGCAGTCGAAGATCTCGGTGCCGATCTCGGCAAGCTTTACCGTGGTGTAGCAATGGTGCATAAAGGCGTAGGAATCGGCAAGAATGTCCTTTCCGAGCCCCTCTGCCGCCTCGTAATAGCCCATCAGCTGCTCGAGCGCCTCCTCCAGCTGCAGGCGCAGTCCGTTCAGGATGTAGTTGTTCTCCTCGGTGTATTCGGCGATATTGTTTCTGAAATAGCTGAAGAAATAGGGAAGCTGGATCGAGAGCAGCAGCCTTGCCGCTCCCTCGCTGCCGAGGATCTCGGTAAAGAGCGCGCGGCGCTCCTCTCTTGTGTAGGTGCGCCCCTCGCTCCACTCTCTGCCTGCGAGCGCGATGTGCGGATAGCCGCCGAGATAGAAATCGGTCGCGTGGCACCAGCAGGTCATCAGCGCGCCCATCGGCTTGTAGCGCTTCGCGTAGGCGGTGAAGCTGTCGGTATTGAAGGTGGTGGCGGTCTGATGCGCCATCGTGCAGAACATATAGCGGAAGCCGAGAGACTCGTAGTAGGCAAACCAGTCGCGCTTTGCGCGGTTCAGCCAATGGCCGCGCGGCTCCTCGCCCACGAAGGCGTAGTTCCAGTTGGTGAGGATGATGTCGCGGGGCAGGCGGTCAAGTACGTCCATCTGCTCGAAGATATCGTCCCACATCATCATCGTCTTGCCGTGCCTTTGCATCAGGGCGTGTGTGTGCAGAATATGCTCGACGAAAAGATCGTCCTTCGTTTTTCCCTCGTCCCTCATACGCTTCTGGCAGCGCGGGCAGGTCGCAAAGTCAAAGATCTCGTCCATACCCATATGCACGTACTTGCAGGGGAAGAGCGCCATCACGTCCTCGACGTATTTGTCGATCAGGGGGTAGAAGTCGGGCTGCGAGGTGCAGGCACAGGAACCGTTCCCCTTTACGTAATAGCGGCTGTTCTGCCCGTTTCTGCACTCGGCAAGGTGTGCATACTCCTCCTTGGCGAGGAACTGATCCATGTGCGCGAGGTTCTCAAAGCCGGGGATGGCAAGCAGCCCCTGCCCCTCGGTGTAGGCAACGATCTCTGCCATCTCGTCGAGGGTAAAGGTCTTTTCGGGATCCAGAAATGCGGTGTCCTCGGTGCGAACGGCGCTCTCCATATAGTAAAGGATGGAATTGTATCCGTTTTTCTTTGCGAAGTCAACGAAGGATTTTATATAATCCACGGTCTCCTTCTGTCTTCCGAGGTCCATTTGCAGGGTGATAAGCTCCATTTTCTTGCGCCCTTTCTTTTTTTGATTTCTAATGCTATTGTAGCATACGGAAGTGAAAAAGTCTATGTATTTTTTTGCGTTCTTTTTTGTTTTTTTGGCTCTTTGTTGCCATCTCTTTTGCCGCGGCTCTTGATTTTTTGTTTTGTATTCTTTATAATGGTAATAGAAAAAAAGAACGGAGGAATGAATATGGCAGATCCTTCCTTTTATATGCGATACCCCGGCTTTCGAAACAAGGCGTTGACGCTGAGCTATGACGATGGCATCACGCCCGACCTCTATCTTGCGGATATTCTGAACCGCTACGGGCTGAAGTGCACCTTCAACGTGAATGCGGGGTATTTCGGCCATCCGATGACGCGCGTGCCCGGAAGAAGGCTGTATGCGGAGGAGCTTACTACCCTCATGGCGGGCGGCCACGAGATCGCGGCGCACGGCTATAAGCACAAGTGGCTCTCCTCGCTCCCCTCGCCCCAGGCGCTCTACGAGGTGCTTTGCGACCGCCGCCGTCTGGAGAGCGTGACGGGCGCGCCCGTCACGGGGCTTGCCTACGCGATGGGGGATTACGATGAGAGGGTGATCTCTCTGCTTCGTAAGGCGGGCTTTGCCTATGCGCGCACCGTCGTTTCGACACGCGCCTTCCGCACGCCGACCGAGCCGCTGGCCTGGCATCCCACCTGCCACCATGCCGATGCACGCCTTATGGAGCTTGCTGAGTCCTTTGTGAACAATACGAAGGACAATGACCGCCCCTTGCTCTTCTATCTCTGGGGGCATTCGTATGAATTCGTCGAGCGCGACAACTGGGACGTGATCGAGCGCTTTGCCGATCATATGGCGGGCAGGGAGGAGCTCTGGTACGTGACCAACGGCGCGTTTATCTCCTATATGAACGCCTATAGGTCGCTACGGCTCTCGGCGGACGGAGGGACGGTTTATAACCCGTCGGCACAGGACGTGTATTTCTTCTATCACGGGGATAATCGCATCGCACCTGCCGGTAAACAGATAAAATTGTAAATAGTTATATACAAAAGGAGAATAACGATGGGACATCAGTATTTGTATTTGCGCTTTCCGGGCTTCCTTTCCAAGGCGCTGACGCTGAGCTATGACGACGGCGTGCCCGCAGATCTTCCCTTGATGGAGATCTTGGACGGGGCAGGCATCCGGTGCACCTTCAATCTGAATTCCGGCCTTTTCGGCATCGGCTCTCGCCTCTCTGCCGAGGTGATCGCGCAAAAATACGTGCCCTCGGCGCACGAGATCGCCGTGCACGGCTATAAGCATCTTGCACCCACGGGCCTGCAGACGCCCGCTTGGATGATGGAGATCCTTGAGGACAGAAAAAATCTCGAGGCGCTGGTCGGCGCGCCCGTGACGGGTATGGCGTACGCCTACGGCGATTACGATGCGCGCGTGGTGGATGCCCTTCGCGATTGCGGTATTACCTACGCGAGAACCGTGCACAGCACCCATAGCTTTGCGTTGCCGGAAAAGCCCCTTGAATGGGATCCCACCTGCCATCATAACGATAAGGAGCTGATGGCGCTGGCGAAGCGCTTCGTTGAGGAGAGCTCCTACCGCGACGAGCCGTGGCTCTTCTATCTCTGGGGGCATTCCTACGAGTTTGACGAGAGGCATAACGATAACTGGGAGGTCATACGCGCGTTTGCCGCCTATATCGGAAAGAGGGAGGAGATCTTTTACGCCACCAACGGCGAGATCATGGAGTATATCTCCGCCTTCCACGCGCTCGTCTTTGACGTGGAGAACAGAAGCGTGCATAACCCCACCGCCACCGACGTGTATCTGCATATGAACGGTAAGGATGTGATCGCGCGTGCGGGCGCGGTGACCGCTCTTGTATAAAAGAACAAAAAAAGTATAAACTGTGAACAATTATTCAAAAATCTCTTGTTTTTTCGCATTCGCTATGCTATAATGAGGATAGATCGGCAGCGTTGCCGATAAAATATACTTTGGGAGTAATACATATGGATATCATTTCTACCGTGATGCTTGGCATCACTGCATTCTTTCTGGTGTTCGGACTTCTCTACGGTCTGAAGCGCGGCGCGGTGCGCAGCATCGTTCGTCTGATCACGCTGGGCGTGGCCTTTGCCGCCGCCTGGTTCGGTAAGGCATTGTACGTGGATGCCGTTCTCACGATGGAGATCAACGGCGTGAGCCTGTCCAAGTCGCTCTCCGAGTCGCTTGGCGAGGGAAGCGCGATGGCGGGCGTGATCGAGCCCCTGGTCGAGATCCTTCTCGGCGTGGTGCTCTTTGTGCTTGCGTTTATCGCTCTGAAGATCGTGACCGCGATCCTCTTCTTCGTGATCGGCTTCTTCCTTCCCAAGGGCAAGAAGGGCATCGGTATGCTGATCGGTCTCGTGCAGGGCGCTCTGATCGCCTTCTGCATCTGCGCGCCCCTCAACGGCGTCGTTCTGGATGTGCAGAAGCTGATGAATATTGAGATGGACGGTCAGCCTGTTATCGATGCAGAGACCAAGGCCTCGATGCAGGATGCGGGCGTGGATCTTGATGCGTATGCCGAGGGCCCCGTCTCCAAGCTGTATACCGCGATCGGCAAGGGCTTTTATAATGCGCTTGCGAAGACCGAGAACGCAGACGGCAATACCGTGACCCTTTCGGGCTACGTGGATGCCACGGTCGCCACCACGAAGTTTGCCGACGAGCTGGTGGTGCTTTCCGAGATCAATTTTGAGAACGGTCTCACCGCAGAGAACCGCGACGCCATCCATCAGTCCTTCAAGAACCTCGATCAGATCAAGGGTGAGATGAGCGAGGAGGCGAAGACGACCGTCAATCAGATGATCGCCGCCGTGGTTGCCGATGCGGGAGAGGAGATCCCTCCCGAGATGAGCGAGATCCTCGAGAATTTTGATATTTCCACGGTGAATTTTGAGAAGGAGGGCGAGGTCATCCTCGATCTCTACGAGTACGCCGAGGGTGAGGGTGAGGTGACCGCCACCGAGCTTGTGAACACGCTGGCAGAGAGCACGCTGATCCTTCCCGCGATCGAGAGCATGGTGGAGACCGAGTCTGCCATCGAGCTGCCCGACGATGAGACGAGGGCGGAGATCACCGCCGCGATCAACGCGCTGGAGAACGACGATGCGGCCGCTTCGCTGCGCAAGATCTTCGGCCTTAGCTGACCTGCATTTCGATAAGGGATGGCGCCTCCCGGCGCAATCGAAAATGACCGAAATATAAAGAAAAAAACTTCAAAGCAATCCATGCGCTAAGGAATATCTCCTATTCCCTTCGCGCATTTGGGGGTAGCGTAGGTTTTATGAACCTGCGCCACCCTCTTTCTTTTTTTCATTTTGTTTTATAAAATTACAAAAAAATGATTGACAAGCGGCAAAGGTTATGCTATACTTCTTTTATAAGAGATAGAGGCGCACTGCACGATGAGTACCGCACGGAAAAAAGCCGCCGAGGCTGTGTGGGAAGGGCGTGGGTGCCGAAGCGGATGCCGTGGCGGGCATCTTAGCTGGCAGCTCGGAGAAGATCCGTTCTGCTGTCGCAATTTTTTGCGAAGAGCTATCCGAGGCATTCTTTTTGGAGAGCGGTTTTTTCGTTTTCTATATTTTTGCGTTGGGTGGCTTGTGCATTGCTTGCACGCGGAGCCGCCTTTTTTGTTTTCGCGGCGGGTCATTACGGAAATAATAAAATTATATATATAAAAGAGGAAAACAGTTATGAAGAACACAGTTTTTCGCGGCGTGGCTACGGCCATCGCCACACCCCTGACCAAGGACGGCGTGGATTACGAGCAGTTTGCGCGCCTGATCGAGATGCAGATCGCGGGCGGCGTGGATGCCATCGTTGCCGTCGGCACCACGGGCGAGGGCTCGACGCTCTCGGACGAGGAGCATAAGGAGGCGATCCGCTTCTGCGTGGAGAAGGTGGCAGGCCGCGTGCCCGTCATTGCCGGCACCGGCTCGAACGATACCGCCTACGCGATCTCGCTGACCGAGTATGCCTGCGAGGTCGGAGCGGACGCAATGCTTCTTGTGACTCCTTATTATAATAAGGCGACCCAGAAGGGCATGGAGGCCTCCTTCCGCGCGATCGCGGATGCTTCCACGAAGCCCTGCATTCTGTATAACGTCCCCTCGCGCACGGGCTGCAACCTGCTTCCCGAGACCGTGCTCGCTCTGGCGGACCATCCGAACATCGTTGCCATCAAGGAGGCGTGCGGCAATATCTCGCAGATCGCGAAGCTCGCATCCCTCGTCGGCGACAAGCTGGATATCTATTCGGGCAATGACGATCAGATCGTGCCCATTCTTTCGCTCGGCGGCGCGGGCGTGATCTCGGTGCTCTCGAACATTCTGCCCGCGCAGACCAAGAAGATCTGCACCGATTATTTCGAGGGCAGATGCAAGGAGGCGCTCGATGCGCAGCTGCGCCTGCTCCCTCTGATCGACGCGCTCTTCTGTGAGGTCAACCCCATTCCCGTCAAGGCGGCGCTTGCCGCTATGGGCTACGGCGAGAATTATCTGCGCCTGCCCCTCACGCCGATGGAGCCGCAGAATGAAAAGAAGCTGCTCGCTCTTATGAAAGAGGAAGGAATTATCGGTTAAGGCTTATGAATATACTTTTGAACGGACGGTGCGGCTTTATGGGCCGCGAGGTCGCGGCACTCTGCGAGAAGGGGCTGCGCGGCGCGCGTCTTGCGATGGGCGTCGATCCCTCGGCGGACGGCACGGATGCGCTTTGCGTTTCCTCTCTTTCCGAGGTGAAGAATGCGGCAGAGATCGACTGCGTGGTGGATTTTTCGCACCACAGCTGCGCGCCCGCGTTGCTTGCGTTCTGCAAGGAAAATAAGCTTGCCGCCGTGGTCGCCACTACGGGGCATACCCCGGAGGAAAAGGAAGCCATTTTCGCCGCCGCGAAGGAGATCCCCGTCTTTTATTCGGGCAATATGTCGCTCGGCATCGCGCTGCTCATCGAGCTTGCAAAGACCGCGGCAAGGACGATGCCCGAGGCGGAGATCGAGATCGTGGAGACACATCATAACCGCAAGCTCGATGCCCCCAGCGGCACGGCGCTGATGATCGCGGATGCGATCGGGACCGTGCGCCCCGAGGCCTACTCTCACGTCGGTCGTGCGGGACAGGGCAAGCGCGAGAAGAATGAGATCGGCATCCATTCTCTGCGTATGGGCAACGTGGTCGGCATCCACGAGGTGATCGTTGCCACCGATAACCAGACGATAACCCTGAAGCACGAGGCGCATAACCGCGCGCTCTTTGCCGAGGGTGCGCTCGCCGCGGCACAGTTCCTTTGCGGCAGGAGCGCAGGGCTTTATACGATGGATGACATCGTGAGAGCCGGCGAATAATTTTACTTAAAGAAGGCCAATGGGCTTGGAGGAGCTATGAGAATCGGAATTTACGGATACGGAAATCTCGGAAAGGGCGTGGAGCTTGCCGCGCGGATGTATGAGGATATCGAGCTCGTCGGTATTTTTACGCGCCGCGACCCGTCGTCGGTCAAGCCGCTGACGGATGCGAGGGTGTACGCCGCCGAGAGGCTGAGTGAGTTTAAGGGGGAGATCGACTGTCTGATCGTTTGCGGCGGCAGTGCGACCGATCTGCCTGTGATCACGCCGATGCTTGCACGCGATTTTAATCTGATCGACAGCTTCGATACGCACAAAAATATTCCCACGCATTTTGAAAGGGTGGATGCCGCCGCCAAGGCAGGCGGCACGCTCGCGCTGATCTCTGCGGGCTGGGATCCCGGACTTTTCTCGCTGGCAAGGCTGTACGCCGCCTCGATCCTGCCAAACGGCAAGGACTACACCTTCTGGGGCAGAGGCGTGAGCCAGGGGCATTCGGATGCGATCCGCCGTATTGCGGGCGTCGTGGATGCCAGGCAGTATACCGTGCCGATCGAGGAGGCGCTGTGCGCGGTGCGTGCGGGCGAAAATCCCGAGCTGACCACGGGGCAGAAGCATAAGAGAGAATGCTACGTGGTGGCAGAGGCGGGTGCGGATCTCGATCGCATCGCAACCGAGATCAAGACGATGCCAAACTATTTTGCGGATTACGAAACGACGGTGCATTTCGTCTCGCTCGATACGCTCAGACGCGAGCACAGCGGTATGCCGCACGGCGGCTCGGTCATCCGCGGCGGCGTGACGGGGCTTGCGGGAGAGAACCGCCATACGGTGGAGTTCTCGCTGAAGCTGGACTCCAATCCCGAGTTCACCGCCTCGGTGCTGGTCGCCTCCGCGCGTGCGGTCGTCCGTATGCGTGCCGAGGGGCGCTGCGGCGCGATCTCGATGTTCGATATCCCCCCCGCAATGCTCTCGCCGATGTCAAGGGAAGAGCTGCTTAAGAAAATGCTTTAATCCATTCTACGAAAGAAACATAGATTATGATTGAGATTCAGAACCGAGAAGACCTGATTTGTGAAAACGTCGGCAGAGACGCGATGGGCGCGCTCACCTTTGCGGGGCAGGCGCTCGCGCCTCTCGCCAAAACCTACGGCACGCCCCTGTATCTTTATGACGAGGATCGCATCCGCCTTCGTATGCGCGCCTATCTTTCGGCGGTAGAAAAGGCGTTCGGCGGTCGCGGCAGCGTGCAGTATGCCTCCAAGGCGGCCTCCTTCAAGCGCATCTACGAGATCGCCGCAGAGGAGGGCTTCGGCATCGACGTGGTCTCCCAGGGTGAGATCTATACGGCGGCCAGGGCGGGCTTTCCGCTCGCGCGTGCGTACTTCCATTCCAACAATAAGACCGATGCGGACATCGCATTTGCGATGGATAAGGGCGTCGGCACCTTCGTAGCGGATAACGCCGAGGAGCTTTACGCCATCGAGAACGAGGCATCCCGCCGCGGTATCACCCAGCGCGTGCTTCTGCGTATTACCCCCGGCATCGATCCGCATACCTATGCGGCGGTCGCCACGGGCAAGGTGGATTCCAAGTTCGGCTCCGCGATCGAAACGGGGCAGGCCGAAAGGATCTGCGCGCTTGCACTCTCCTTGCCGCACGTGGCGCTCGCGGGCTTCCATTGCCACGTGGGCTCGCAGATCTTCGATGCATCGGTGTATCTCTCCACGCAGAAAATCATGCTGACCTTCGTGCGCGATATGTATAAGGATTACGGCTATCTTGCTAGGGAGCTGGACCTCGGCGGCGGTCTCGGCGTGCGCTACGTCAAGGATCAGCCCGCACTGGATATCGAGGAAACGCTCACTGCCGTCGCAGAGGAGATGAAAAAGACCTGCGCATCCCTTGGCATTCCGATGCCCCACGTCTCCTTTGAGCCCGGCCGAAGCATCGTTGCGGATGCGGGTATGGCGCTCTACAGCGTGGGAAGCGTCAAGCGCATTCCCGGCTACAAGACCTACGTTTCCGTGGATGGCGGTATGACCGACAATCCGCGCTATGCACTCTACGGCTCGCCCTATACGGTGCTTCCCGTTCTGCCCCACGAGGGAGCAGAAAGAGAGGAGTGCTCGGTGGTCGGCCGCTGCTGCGAGAGCGGCGATATTCTGCAGGAGGGCGTTTCTATGCCTGCGGATCTTTGCCGCGGCGAGCTGCTCGCGATGCTGACGGCAGGCGCGTATCAGTACGCGATGGCGTCGAATTATAATCGCATTCCGCGCCCTGCCGTGGTTATGCTTTCGGACGGAAAGGCAACGCTTGCGGTGCGCCGCGAGACGGTTGACGATATCGTTTCCTTGGATGTATAAGGCGAAAAAGAAAATAATTATTTACAAAAAACGCGTTTTCGCTAAGGCTTTTAGCGAAAACGCGTTTTTATCAAAAAGAGATCAGAAGCGAACCTTGAGAGGATTCTGCGCGTGGATGGTCTCGATCACGCCGACGATGCGCTTTGCCATCTCAGCGGTCACGTACATCTCTTTGCCCTCGGTGATGTTCTCGTAGATGTTCTTATAGAGCTCTCTGGTGCCGATGTCAAAGGCGGTGCCGCCGAAGCTGCCCTCCTCGGAAACGGTGGTCAGGTTTTCCTTGCAGTAGATGGGCTCGCCCGCCTCGTTTTCAAGATAGGTCATCACGGGCGTGCGTGCCTCGTTGTCCTCAAGGGGAACGTACTTTAGGCAGTAGCCGTCGGGGGTGCATTTGAGCGTGCCGAGCGTGCCCTGCAGCTTGATCGTATAATCGGTGTAGGCATCGAGGTCGGAGATCTCCACCTCCACGGCGGGCTTATCCTTCGCAACGAGGATCGCGCGGCAGAAGTTATCCGAGTCACCTGCAAAGAGCGGGGTATTCGCCATCAGCGACCAAGCGACGCGCGCATCCTCTGCAAAGCCGAGAAAGCCGAGTGCAAAGCCGAAGGGGTGCGGGCCTGTGTTGTAGGCGTTGCCGCCGAGCATGCACTGCAGGGTCTGCCAGTCCCAACGGCGGCCGAGCTTGTTGTATTTTATGTCGATGGCAACGACGTCGCCGATCCTCTTCGACTCGATCACGTCGAGCAGGAAGCGGTAGAAGGGCGCGTAAAAGGACTGCTGGAAGACGTAGAGCTTCACGCCCTTTTCCTCCGCGAGGCGGATCAGCGTATCGCACTCGTACGCGGTGCGGCCGAAGGGCTTCTCGCAAAGCACGTTGAAGCCGTGCGTGATAAGGTCGCGCGTTACGGGAATATGGCAGTGCGAGTAGGTCGCGTTCACGACGAGATCGATGTCCTTTTTGCCGTAAAGCGCCTCGTGGCTTGCGAGGATCTCTGCCTCGGGCCATTCCTTCTTCGCGATCTGCTGCCTCTTTTCGCTTGCATCGACCACGTACTTCACGTCAAACCAGAGGTTCTCCTCTTTTTTCAGAAATAAGCCGTGGATGCCCTTGCCGCTTCGGCCCTGGCCGATCAGCGCAACGCTTAACTTTTTCATTTTAACTCTCCTTTTTGGTGGTTTTATGTTAATGCTTTGAATAAAAAACGAAAATAGAATAAGAAAACTATCTTGACAAGAGGGAAAAAATTTAGTATCCTATATAAAAAGAAACGGGAGGATGTAATGAGCGGTATTTTTTCCTTCGGTCCGATGCCGATCTTCCGATTTGATTCACACGAGATCGCGCCTCCCGGCTTCGCCCCGCATTCGCATAACAGCTATGAGCTGATCTTTATCCTGGAGGGGAACGGGGAGATCTCGATGGAGGATCGGCGCTATGCCTTTGCCCCCTACGATCTGATCATCACGCGCCCTGCGATCCATCACTATATCGAGCTGGATACGAGCGGCGGCTATGCGCGCTATAATTGCCTGATCACGCCGGAGCATCCGCTCTCGGGCATCGTGCAGCGCATTTCCTCGCGCCGCGAGGTGATCCATTGCGGCGAGAGCCCTCTGATCATCGAGAGCTTCGCAAGGCTCGGCAGATACCAAAGAGAGTGCGACGAGGCGGTGTTCTCGGATCTTCTGAACGCGCTTCTGTGCGAGATCCTTTACAGCGTGCAGATGGCGGATAAATCGCTTCTCCTGACGCCCGAGCACCATTCTCCGATCATCGAGCGTGCGCTCGAATATATTGGCGACAATCTTTTCACCATCAAGGAGGTGGACGAGATCGCGAGCGCGCTTTTTCTTGCGAAGAACTATTTTTCGCGCATCTTTAAGGCGGCGATGAAGATCTCGCCGATGCGGTACGTGACCACCAAGCGCCTGCTCTGCGCGCAGCAGCTTCTGCGCCGCGGCGAGAAGCCGACGGCGGTGCACCTGCGCTGCGGCTTTTCCACCTATCCCGCATTTTATAAGCGGTACGTGGAATACTTCGGATATGCGCCCTCGGAGGAGCGGCCGCAGAGAATGCGTGCGGATGCCGCCCGTCTTTAAGACTATTATAATGGATATTTTTTGTAAAGTAAATATATTTTTATATCCAATCGATTAACAAAACACACTTTTTTAGGCTTTGGTAAGAAAAGGAAGGTACATTATGAAAACAACGAAACAGAATACCTTGAAAATGGTAGAGCTTGCCGTTTTGATGGCGCTGGTGGCAGTTTTGCAGATCACGGGCACGGGCATTATGCTCGGCGGCACGCCCGTCAGCCTCGTTCTGATCCCGATCGCGCTCGGCGCAATGCTGCTCGGCCCTTGGGCGGGCGCTCTGCTCGGCCTTGAATTCGGCGTGATCGTATTTCTCGCCGGTCTCTTCGGTGCAGACGGCTTCACCTTTATCCTGATCCAGGATCATCCGATCTACACGGCGATCCTTTGCCTTGGCAAGGGTGCGCTCGCGGGTCTTGCGGCCGGTATCGTTTACCGTCTGCTCGAAAAGAAAAACGTCTATGCGGCGGTCTTTGCCGCGGCGGCAGCCACTCCCATCGTCAACACCGCGATCTTCATTCTCGGCGCGCTCGGTATGCAGCAGACGCTCGTATCGAACTTCCTTGCCGAGGGGCAGACGGTGATCTATTTCCTCATTGTCGTCTGCGCGGGCATCAACTTCATCTTTGAGTTCTGCCTCAATCTGCTGGTCGCACCCGCACTCGCCCGCGTGGTGGATGCCGTGCAGCGCCGCCTCTTCCCCTCAAAGTAAAAATGCGGGATACGTAAGGATCCTTTGCGAAAAAAGAGCGAAATGCTTTTGGCATTTCGCTCTTTTGCTTTATATGAAGAGAGGGTCATTCTCCGAGGAACACCTCTTTGATCGCCTCGAGATAGCCGTAGCCGTTCAGATCGTCGGGCTCGAGGTAGCTCGTTTCGGTCCACTCGTTCCAGCTGTTGACGGTGACGAGGGGCGTGATGCAGTTCCGATCGCAGAAGTCCTTGGCGAGCCGCAGGGCGGCCTTAAAGTTATCGGGGGTGTTGTTCGTGACGATATCGGGGTGGAAGGAGTGGAAGCGCGGGTTGTTGTCCCAGCCGATGGAGACGTGGGGATAGTAGGGAATGCCAAAGCGCGCCGCGGTCTGCTCCCATTCCTTCACCATATCGGGGATGATCGCCGTGTAGTCGCGGCAGACGTCCGTGAAATGCACGATCTGATAGTGCGTCAGCGAATCGAAGCCGAGGGTGCTGACGAGCGCAGGGGTGACCGCGACCGCGCCGCCGTCCACGCCCGAGAGATTGACGGGCTGATCGCCCCATTTGATCAGCTGCAGATGCACGCCGCCGAGGCCTGCCGCCTCTGCCTTCCTTTTCAGTGCGCGAAGCGCCTCTGCCGCCGCTTCAATGCCGCCGAGGCCGTTTATGAGGTTGGCGATATCGTAGATGGCGAGCACGGGCTTGCCGTCGATGCGGTAGTAGTTTTTCTTGGAGAAATATTTTTCGATCCAGCGGTCGCCGATGCGGTCGAACTGCTCTGCCGTGACCGCACCGCGCCAGACGGTGGTGTCGAAATCATCCGAGATGCGGTAGTCCCAGGTATAGTTGGCATCGTGGTTGGCCCACATCAGGTAGAAGCGCATTTTCTCGTTGTTGTCGGCGCCGAGGAAGCCCTCGTTCAGGCATTGCTCGAGGAAGGGGCGGTCGTCGTACCAATACCAGTCGTAGATGAAGACGTTCACGCCGTGGGCGGTTGCCTCCCCGATCTGACGGTGCATCTGCTTTGGATCGGCCTCGTCCACGTAGCCCCAGAGCGGCTTTCTCTCCCAGCGGTAGGTGCCGTTCTGCTTTTCGTGCACGCGCTTCACGGTCTGCCATTCGCCGATGCCGTCCGGCCAGAAGATGCGCGAGCGGCTCTCCTTACCCGTATAAGACGGCCAGATATAGGCGGCAATATCGTAGATCTTCATTTTGTGCGTTCTCCCGTTTTTTATTTAGGATAACATAGGATCATAAAAAAAGCAATCCGGAAAAATGACGTGTTTTTCCGGATTTTTTACATTTTTGATTTTTGATCAGCCGTGATACATCGTATCGTCGCTTGCCATTTTTTCGCATTCGGCGCCGCCCATAATGATATCGAAGAGCATATCGGCAAAGAGCGCGTGCATCTGTTCGGTCGGATGGTTGATGCGGTTGGAGAGGCGGAGGGTGATATTTTCCTTCTCGGCGAGCTTCTTCCATTCGGAGTAAGCATCGCAAACGGTAACGCCCATTTTTCTTGCAAGCTCTGCCGCGGCGTAAATATAAGTGTCCATTTTGCCGCTATTTTGCATCTCGGCAGTCACGTGCGCATATGCAACATAACGCTCGGGCGTGCCGCTCTCCACGCTCGTGTTCAACATATTCGGCGTAAGGAAGATGACCTCGGCGCCCGCCGCCTTGCAGCGCGTGAATATCTCCTTCAGCGAAGAGAGATATTCTTCCTTTGTGCCACCTACGTCATTCAGACCGAAGCAAACGATCACAAGCTCGGGGCGGTGGCAGAGCACGTCGCGCGCAAGGCGCGAAAGGGCATCCTTCGCCACCGTGCCGCCGACCGAGGCGCAGATCATATTGATCGGCACGTAGTTACGAACGGCGTAGAGCTTCCTTTGCAGGCGCGTCCAATACACGGCCTCGTAATCCTGGTAATCGTTGAAGGCGGCGTGCGAAACGCTGTCGCCGAGGATCACGATGTTGATCGGCCCTTGCTGCAGGAGGCCCTCTTTGTCAAGCAGCATTTTTTCTCTTACGGTCATTTTTTCAGTCCTCAATATATTCCGCGACGGCGGCGAAGTACTTGGCGGCGAGCAAAACGCTCGACATATTTACGTATTCCTTGACGGAGTGGCAATCCGCGCCCGTGTAGCCGATGCTGTCGAGGGTGGGAATGCCTGCGATCGTGGAGTAAGCGGCGTCCGAGCCGCCGATCCCCTGCTTCGGCTCCATCGTGGGAAGCCCGACCGCTTCGCTGATCCTGTTGATCTTGTCGAGAAGGGCGTAGTTCTCCTTCGTTGCCTCCATTGGCGGGCGGTAGCTCACCTCGCGTACCTCGGTATGGCAGCGGGGGATATACACGGTCTCTGCCACGCGCTTTACGATGGCGATCGCCTCGTCCCTTTCGGCAAGCGTCGAAAAGCGGATATCCGCGATAAATTTACATTCTGCGGCCACCGAGTTTCCGACCGTACCGCCGTGGATCACGCCGCAGTTGCAGGTCAGCCCCCGGATGTCCTTGAGCTTTTCGAGCTCGATGATCTTATGTGCCGCCTCGGTCACGGCGTTGGCGTAGTCAGGGCACTGGGAGGAGTGACCGGCAACACCGTGCACGGTCAGCTCATAGCGCAAGATTCCCTTGCGCGCAACGAGCGCCTTGCCGTAGTTGCCGCCCTCGAGATTGAGGAAGGCGACGGAACCCTTCGCTCTGTCAACGATATAGTTGATGGTCGCCTTGCCGCTCTGGACGGAGCTGGTCTCCTCGTCGGGCATCAGCCAAAGTGCGAGAGGGCGCTTTCTGTAGCCGCAGCGCTTCAGCGCGTCCATCGCCATCAGCGCGGCAACCACGCCGCCCTTGCAGTCCAGCGTGCCCGGGCCGTACATTCTGTCCCCCTCGCGGCGCACCACGGGGGCGGGGAAGAGCCCCTTGGGATGCACGGTGTCCGTATGTCCGGAATAAACGAGCTGCTTTGCATCCACATCCCCATTCATCAGAATGCCGATGACGTCGCCCGATACGGGCTGGGGAAAGACCTCGATATCAAAGCCCTTTTTCTTTGCTACCTCGGCAATATAATAGCTTGCCGCGTCCACGCCCGCCTTATCGGCGGTCGGGCTCTCGAATAGGCAAGCCTGCTCCAAAATATCCATATATTCGGGAAAGAGCGCCTCCAGCTCTTTAAATATGCGATCGCAGTTCATTTTGTCTACCTCTGTTAAATTTGTGCGCGCGTGCGCTTATGCTTTTATTTTAGCACAATACATGGGGAAGGTCAAGAGGATAGGAAAGAAAAACATAGGCAAAATAAAACTTGTCAATTTCTGTCCGAACCTGCTCTTTGTTTTGTCTTGTTTTGAAAAAAATAAACGGCCGCACCCTCGCGGATACAGCCGTGAATTTCAAAAAATGAAAATAATTATTTACAAAATCAATCCAAAAGAAACTTTGTGATCTCGGGGAAGGTGCGATAATCGTCGATCGTGAGGAAGCCGAAGTCCGAAAGATAGACCGATTCGTCATTGCCGCCCTCGCCGTAATCGTCACCGATAAAGAGCACCTCGTCGGGAGAAAAACCGGTTTCCTTGCAGTATTCCTCCAGCGCGTAGCGCTTATCGTAGGGTGCGGGCGCCATATCAAAGGAGGAGGAGCCGCCGATGAAAACGCGGTATTCGGGGAAGAGCGCCTTGACCTCATCATAGAAGGCGCGGCGCTTTTTGCGGTCGGGATCGAAGGCGAGCTTGTCCGCCGGGTCGGCCTTCGTACCGAGAACGGCGAAGGTCACGCAGCCCGAGGGATGGTATTCCACGCTTTCGCCCTTGAAGTCTGTGAAGCCGTGCTTTTTACGAAGGAAGGTCACGCGCTCCTCGATCGACGCGCGGTCGCCCTGCGGCAGCGAAATATCCCGCAGGATTTTGATGTCCGCAGATTCCTTATCGTAAACGGCGTATTGCAGGCCGTAGTTGCCGATGATATCGATGGGGTAGCGCTCCATCTGGTTGAAGATGCGGCGCACCTGCCCCGCACCCACCATCAGAAGGCGGTAGCGCGCGCCGAGGCGGTCGAGAAGTGCGCGGTGCGCGGGGAGCAGCGCCTCCTTATGCTGGGTCAGCGTGCCGTCGAGGTCCATCGCGATGAGCCTTATCTTTTTTACATCTGTCTTCTTCATATCAGTTCTTCCTCTCCGAAAAGATCGTAGTAGAGCCAGAGCACGGTGTATCTGTCCTTCAGATCCTTGGCGTAGCGCACCGCGGCGGAAATTCTCTCCTTGCCGTAGAGCGCGTAGAAATCCTTCATATCCAGGCCGACGAGCGAAAGGATCTCTTTGGTCTGCTCCTCGGTCGGCACCTCGGCGAGGATCGCCTTGATCTGTGCTTCTTTTTCTTTATAGATCGGCAAAAGATCGCGCGCATACGCGCCGACCCTTTTTTGCAGAGCGGCACAGCCCGCACCGACCGTTTCGCCATAGACGCGGGTGAGCTTCTCCTGCGTGATTGCCGCATCCTCGCGGAAGCGGCGGTCGGGAAACGCGCGGGCGCAAAGCCTCTCGCGCACCCTTGCCGTGATGACGGTGGAGTAAGCAACGTCGATGCCGTGGGTGAGGTAGGGAAGCCCCTGCACGATGCCCGAGATCTCGAAGAAATGCGAGAGATGATGCTCGCTTCCCGAGGCGGGGCGTGAGTTGCCGAGAAAGCTTATCATAATGCCGACGGTGATCAGCGCCTCGAAGAGCGCCTTCACGCTCTCGCCGTCGCGTGCGGTGATCCCCGCGGCCATCCCCTTCACCTTTTCCACGCAGGCATAGGTGGTGTCATAGATATAAGGGCAGAGCTTCTCCCCGGTCACGAGGGCGGAGAGCCTCCAGTCCGCGAGTGCGCTGTATTTACCGATCACGTCGCCGAAGCCTGCGGCGAGCATCTCCGTCGGCGCGTTTTTCAGGACCTCCACGTCCGCGACGATCGCGCGGGGCAGCCCTGCGGGCACGGTCTCTTTCATTCCGCCGAGGATCATAGCGGCACCCGTCGAGGCGTATCCGTCCATCGAGGGGGCGGTGGCGACCACCATATAGGGCACGGAGGAAAATTTGGAAACGTATTTACAAAGGTCCTGGATCACGCCCGAGCCGATGCCGACGATGAGATCGGCTGCCCCGAGCGCCTTCGTCACGCGCTCGATGGCGCTCTCGTTCGGAATCAGGATCTCACGGCCGAAGATCGCGCGCGCCGAGATCCTGCCCGAAAGCGCCGCCTCGGTCTTCGCGCCCGCGGCGGCGTAGGTGTTCTCATCCGCCACCAGAAGAACGCGTTTGTATTTTTCGCAGAGCGCGGTGAGGCGAGAGATCGCGCCCTCCTCCACGTATACCGCTTCAATATCGCAGCTGTGATGCGCCCCGCAGGCGCAGTCTATGCCCGAAAGCAAAGAGCTCATATCCATAAGGCTTCTCCTCTTGACAAATTCTTTCGAGGATATTATAATAAATCTGTCAGAAAAAGTCAATCTTTTATAAAAAAAGAGGCTGTAAAACGAAAATCGGTCAAGAATATTTGAAAAACGGTCAAATTCGGTCAAAAAGGAGAAGGGAAATGCTGAAAACCGAGCGTGAGCGCGAGATCCTGCGCATCATAGACGAGAGGGGCGGCTTTGCCACCGTCAAGGGGCTTTGCGAGGCGGTATTTGCCAGCGAATCGAGCATTCGCCGCGACCTGCGCGCCCTGGAGAAGCGCGGGCTCATCCGCCGCAGCCACGGAGGCGCACAGCGCAACGAGAATCCCTCGGGCGGCATTGCGTTTTCCTCGCGCACGGTGCAGAACGCCGCGGAAAAGCGTGCGATGGCGGATATTGCGCGCCGCCTGGTGAAGAACGGCGATATTATTTTTCTCGATCAGTCCTCGAGCGCCTTTTATCTTGCCGAGGCACTGATGGAAAACCGAACGCTCACCTTCGTGACCAACAGCGTCAAGATCCTCTCTCTGCTTTCGCACAGCGAGGCAAGGGTGTATAGCAGCGGCGGCATCCTCTGCGCGGAGAACCGCGATTGCCTCGTCGGCGAGGATGCGGCAGAGACGTTTGCGCGCGTGCGCGCCGATCTTTGCTTTTTCTCGGCACGCTCGCTTTCGGAGGACGGCGTGATCTCGGATCTTTCGCGCGAGGAGGTGCTCGTGCGCGCGGCGATGATGAAGCATGCGAAAAAAACCGTCTTTCTTTGCAATCTGGCAAAGCGCGGCACGCGCTCGGCGTACGTGCAATGCACCCTCGATGCGGTGGATATTTATATCAACGAGAGCGGCGCGTTCGATAAGGACGGAAATCGGCTTTCGGTATAATAAAAAACGGGTAATTTTTGCGGCGTGCCTGCCGTAAAGCAGGTACGGGGCAACAAGAAAAGGCGCTGAGTCATTAAGAATACAGAGAGAACAAGGCTTTATAGAGTATATAAGCGCGAATATCTGTATTCTTAGTGCGAAGCGCCTTTGGGGGCTTGCTTGATTTAGAGCAGAAATCGTCGGCTGATAATCAAGTAA
>JAGBBQ010000103.1 GCA_017938425.1 Clostridia bacterium
GGGCGAGAACGAAGAATTCTGCTCTAAATCCGTTCGCCCCACGGTTCTGTTCTCATTAAGAATTCGCTAAGTTCGTATTTACGGCTAAATTTCCTCGGATTTTGTATTGATTATTTTGAATTCTTAATGAGACAGCCCCTTCTCGTTTTTTTCTTACATTTAGCATAGGACACGCATATTGTCAAGCGAGAGGGGAAAAATGGGGCGGTTTGTTTTGCTGATTTTATGTGCGCTTGGAAAGGCGCAGGATCGCGCCGTCGCAGGAGGGGATGCTCTCGGGATTGCCGTAAAGCACCTCGGTTACCTCCCAGCCGTCCCGATATTTCAGCGTGGGGGAGAGGGGCTGATCCGAATAGTTCAGCACCGTGGCAAGGCAGGTATTGCTGTCTTCGGGATGAATGCTGATGCCGATGCTTGCATTCTCTGCCGAGAGGGGCTTGGTATGGATATATTCTTCTGCCGTAAGGCGATAGATCGCATAGAGGGGAAATGTGCCAAAGCCGTCGGGCGCGTCGAAGGCAAGCCTTTCGGGCGAGAAATTGCAGAAGTAAACGCAGCCCTTGCCATAGCGGTTTTTGAGAAGCACGGGATTCTTTTCTTCGTTTTCGAGCAGCACCTCTGCACTTGTCGGTGAAAGAAGGATCTGTTTTCCGCTGTAGGGGATCTTCTGCTCTCCGATACGAACGGTATGCTGTCCCCCCGCAAGAAAGCCGTGGGACTCTGCGCCTACGAGCGCGGGGAAATCCGTGATCTGTCCGCCGTCAAAGGAAATATAAAGAGATGCGCCCGCGCGTACTCTTTCAAGAAGCGTATTCCAGGTCTTTTTGTAGATGATCTGCCATCCCGTGATCGCGGGGAGAAAATAGAGACCGGATGCGGGGATGTTTCCGTTCTCGCTGTAGGCTACATCGAGATCTATGCCTGCCTGCTTAGCGAGTGTCAGTGCCGCGATGGCGATTTTTTGCTGCTCCTGGCCGCGGGAAAGAAGGCAAACGCCGTCCGGTTTTCTCTTCGGGAAGGGAGAGGGAAGGCGGTCAAGCAGCGATGACATTGCTTGCATGGCGAAGGCGGCGGGCTTTGGCTCACCGTTTTCGAAAAAGAGTCCAAGCTCTCTTTCCACCATGGCCCAGGTGTAGGGCGGAAAGCTTTGATGCTGTTGATCAAAGGCGCACCACCACTGGTAGCCGCCGATGCCGTTTGCCAGCGTGGAGAGGATCTGGATCCTCATGAATTTTGCCGCCATTTCGTTGCTTCCGATGGATTGGGAAAAAACACCGCTCTCCTGTACATAGGCAGGGCGGCCGCTGACACCCGCATAATAAAGGCTTTGCGCCGTGGGCAAGAAGGTCATGCGCAGGCGTGTATAAGGTTCAATATCACCGCCCACGGTTGGAGAGGGATAGGGATGCGTGGTCAAAATATCGCACAGCTCGCCCTGATGCGTGATCTGCCAGGGCGCGTCATTGCCCGAGGAAAGCCCGTGCATACCGCTTGCGATCGGGCGGCTTCTGTCCTCGGAGCGGATGGCATCCACCACCGCCAGTGTCCAGCGGTAGGCCTCGAAGGAATTCTTTGCTTCTCCGAGGCAGTTGCATTCGTTTCCGAGATCCCAGAGTGCGATCGCACGCTCGTCCTTCAGCTCTCGCACGAAGCGGTGTATAAACCGCGTCATCCACATGATTGCCTCGGGGTCACGGATCAGATTTTTTCCGCTGAGGGCGGGGGGCGTAAAGAGCATGCCGCTCATCCACCCCGTTACGATCGAAACCACAAGCTTTAAGCCGTTTTCCTCTGCCGCACGGCAGAGATCGCGGAAGTCTGCGATCCGTCCCTCGTCCACCCCATCACCGTACACCGGCTCTCCTGTCACAGCATTGGCATATTCGCCGTGTGTGCCGCGCCAGGCGTAGTTTTGCACGATCGGCTGAAAATCACGCCAATTCGGGAACACACGCAGATATTTCACACCGTATTTTCTCAGCTCGGCAAGCTCCCCTCGGATCTCTTTTCCGTCATAGTGGCGCCACATTTCCGTGCCCCACTGCTTGCCCCAATAATTCACACCGAGGATATATTCGTTCTTCATTTTTCTTCTCCGTTTTCAGTGCATTCTGTAGTCCCATGCGTAGGGAAGGGGATAGAGCGAGAGCACCTCATCGGCCTTGACCTCGCCGGCATCTGCACCGCGCTCCCTTGCGATTATCTTTGCGTGAAGCTCGATCCACATATTTGAAAGCGCGTATTCGCCCTCTCGGATATCGGGAACAACGAGAGATTCGCACAAGAATTCCTTTGCCTTTTCAAGCTCTGAAAGCTTTGTATAGCATCCGCCGATCATCATGCGGATCCTTCCTTTTTCGCGTACGGCCTCGGGCATATCCTTTTCGTAGAGTGCGATCAGCGTTTCGTAGCATCCCGCCGCCATCAGCACCTCGGCACATTCAAGCCAAAGGGGCGGATAGTCCTTGCAGAGTGTCACGGCACGCAGCACCTGCTCTGCCGCCTTTTCGCCTTCATGAAACACATTTTTATAAAGCAGGGCCAGATTGCGCCTTGCCCATGCGTTGTCTTCTGACTCGATCGAGCGAAGGAAGCACTGCTTTGCTTTCTCGTGCTCGCCTGCGGCATAGCGCATCACACCGAGGTGGTTATAGTAATACCAGCTCCGTGCGGGGTTCTTTTCCATCAGCGAAAGCCACCGTGCCCCCACCGCGTGTGAAACGATCGGGAGCGAGGGATCGGGGCAGGGGAAGGGCTTGCCGTCTATGAGAGCGAGAAAGTCCGCTTGCTCTTTGCCGATGCTGTCTCTCGGAAAAACGCAGTCCTTGCTGATCGGTGCACCGCGCAGCATCTCCTCCAGCGCGCCGAAGCCCGAGCCGTAATATGTGGGTGCATCCTTCTTTACGGCATGGAAGCGTGCGGGATCCAGCAGTGCTTTCTTATCGGAAACGATCCTTCCGAGTGCCTCTCTTGCCGCAGCAAGGTCGCCGTGCGCCACCGCGGGGGCAAGGCATGCCGCGGTGTAGCATTCCTGCCAGCCGATGCGGCTCTTTTTCGGCATGATAAAATGCTCCAGCTGCGTTTTCATAAGGCCTGCCTGGATCTCAATGTACGGTCCTGCTCCCTTGGTGAGCCATTCGTTCCAGTTGCGGCCGCCGTTATGCATGCCCCACACGAAGAGCTTTCTGCCCTTCAGAATGGGATCGGAAAAATGCAGAAGTCCTCTGCCGTCCGCGTGGAGCGAAGCGATCCATTTGTCGCTTTCCTCGGGAATATCATAGAAGAAATCTCTGGAAAAGGGCGCGTTGACCGCATAGGTCGCATCCCCATCGCTGATGTCGCGAAGCTCGCCCTTATCCAGGAAATATCTGCCCTCCGTATAGGTGCAGAAGAAGCTTTTTTCGGTCGGCACGATCACGCGCGTTTTTTCGGTTTCGGGCACGGCGATATTCGACCACCAATACATGTAAACATCGTTTTCGTCCGTGTTCTCTATGGAAATATTCACAATGAGCGCATCGTCCTGCAGGGCGGCCTCTACGGTATAAACCACACCGCGGATGCGCTCGAATTCGTACATTCTGAGAATCGGCTCGCCCTTTTCATTTTCGGCTCTCCCGGCAAAAAGCGGCGAGCAGGTCAGGGGATTATGCCCCTTGATGCCGACGTTCCATTCCACGCCGCCCGCATACCAAGCATTACGAAGCGCGAGGTTCGCGGGGCGGAAAATGTCGTTTTTATAAAGAAGCTCCAGATCCCGCTTTTTATCGTAGAGCGACCAGAGTCTGCCGCCGAGCGAGGGAAGAAATACGGCACGCATGCAGTCATTTTCAAGCACGGCCGCATCAAAGTCGCGTAGATTCTCCGCGCGGTCATAACCGTCCTGGATCGAGTAGGGAAGAAGGGTGGAGATCAGCCCCTTGCCGATGTTTTTTCCGTCCTCCTCGGAGATATTTTCAGAGACTGCGATGGGCGCGCGGATGTACGCGTTTCTGTGAATATCGGGAAGCGTGCTTTCAATCCCCATGTTCGCTGCGGGCATGGTGTATTTTTCAAACCGAAGCTCTGTCATATTCTTTTCCTCTCTTTTTATGCCTTGACAAGGCATTTCTTCAATGTTATAATAACATTATGTATTTACTTTTTCAATGAAAAACAGTACATTATATTATTATTTTTTTACATCTTGGAGCTTTTATGAGTGATGTATACTATGAGGCATTGAAGGACACGCGCGGTCAGCTCTTTGCTGAGATCCAGAAGGAATATTTTTCGCGCTATCATTTTCACCGCGCCTTTGAGCTGGCATATGTTTTTGAGGGGGAGGCGCAGTATCAGGTAGAGGATAAGATTTTTTCTCTTTGCACCGATCAGATCGTTTTCGTGCATTGCTATTATCGGCATAGATCCTTTGACGTGCTGCCGCATAAAAAATATGTGATCGCCGTGCCGGAGAAGCTCTCACCCGATGTGTATGAGCTCTTTTCCGCCTGCACTCTGCCGCATCTTTTGCCTGACAGAGAGTTTAACCGCACGCTCCTTCCGTATTTCAAGGCACTTTATGCGTGTGATAAGGATACGCCCTCGATCGTGATCCGCGGCTATGTGGATCTGATCTTCGGTCTGCTTTTGTCGCATTATAAGGGGATCACCGTTGCGCCGAAGAGCAAAAATGTTTCGGTGATCGCGGACATTCTGAATTATATTGATAAACATCTTTGTGAGCCTCTGTGTCTTGCAGAGATCGCAGGGGTTTTTGGCTATAATCCTTCCTATTTTTCAAGGCTTTTTAATCGGTGTGTGGGGGTTTCGCTGAACCGATACATCAATTTCGCACGTCTGGACCGCTATATGCTTCTTGAAAAGCAGGGGGGTGAAAAAAGCGCAACCGAGCGCATCCTTGAGGCCGGCTTTCCGTCCATTGCCACCTTCTATCGCACGAAAAAGGATCGCGAGAGCTTTTCATAATCCGTAGCCATTGCTGACCCAAATCAAATGTATTCGATTTAGGTTGGTAACGGATAGGCGTTGACTGCATGAAAAAAGTATGCTAAAATATAAGTAATGAAACGAAAGGGGGCGACGGACGGATGCAATACGATAAGGAGAGCGGCGCGCTGGCCGTCGGTCTCACGGAATGGGTGATGCTTGCGCGGCGCGGCATCAGCACGGCTCTGCCCGTGGAGGAGGAAGAGGCGCTTTCGCCCGCGCTCCGCTATGCGCTGGGAGAGGCGATGCCCGATGCCAAGGAGGAGTCGCTCTTTTATTCCTTTGAGGGAGAGGGGCAGACGCATTTTGAGCTGCACGCCAGGGTGCAGCATATCAGCTTTGACAGTCTGACGGTTGCGCGCGGCGTGGAGGGAGACCCGAAGCGGCCGCCGAAGGCGCTGGTCGCGCAGGTGCGCGGCGAGGCGTTTACCGCCGCGTATATGTATGCAAAAATTGCGGGCTATAAAAAAATAAAGCTGCGCATCCTTTATATCAATCCCGATACCTTCGCCTTCGTGGAGAAAAACGAGAGCCTCTCTCTTGAAAAGCTGGAGACCTTCTTTATCAAATGCCGCACGGCGGTGGAGATCTTTGCGCGTCCCGCGATCGACAGGGTGATGCGCAGGCTTCCGTCGCTTGAAAGGCTTGCGTTTCCTTACGGAAAAATGCGCGAGGGGCAGGATGCGTTCGTGCACGGCGTGTACCGTGCGGTCTCGGGGGGGAAAACGCTCTACGCCGAGGCGCCCACGGGCATCGGAAAGACGGTCTCTGCACTCTATCCCGCCCTGCGTGCGCTGGGCAAGGGGAAATGCGATAAGATCTTTTATCTTACCCCCAAGACCACGATCGCCTACAGTGCGAGGGACTGCATTTACGATATGGAGAAAAAGGGCGCGCTTTTGCGCGCCGTGATCCTTTCCTCAAAGGACCGTATCTGCCCGAACCGCCGCGCCTGCACCGACGGAGCGGAGAGGTGCGAGGTGAGCGGAAACCGCCGCCTCACGGAGGCGACGCTCTGGATGTTTGACAATGCGCCCACGGTGGCGGAGGAGAGGGATATCCGCCTGGCGGCGGCGCGCTTTGCGGTCTGCCCGCACGAGCTTTCCCTTTCCTATTCCGAGCTCTGCGACGTCGTGATCTGCGACTTCAACTATCTCTTTGATCCCGTGGTGTATCTGAAGCGGTATTTCACCGAGGGCGGCCGCTATGCCTTCCTCGTGGACGAGGCGCACAATCTGCCCGATCGCGCGTCCGAGATGTATTCCGCGCGCGTGGAGGAGAGCGAGCTTCTCGGCGCATCTCTTGCGCTCCCCGAACACAGTCCTCTTGCAAAAGAGATAGAAAATGTAAAGAATTGCTTTCATAATATCCTTTATCCTTACGTAAAAGAGAGCATTCGCAAGGACGAGGAGGGCAGGGAGATCGGCTTTGCGCACGGCAGAGATCTGCCCGAGGGGCTTTACGAGCTCTTTTCCTCGCTTCTGCACGCGGCGGAGCAGACGCTCCATTCGCTCTACGGAAAAAGGAGTGCGTCTGAGCTGCGCCCTCTGAAGGATTACTATTACAAGCTGAAGAGGTTCTTCGGTATCCTCACGATCTTTGACCGCCGATACGAGTATTTTATTTTTCTGGAGGCGGGCGTGCTTTCGCTGAAGCTCTTCTGCATCGACCCCTCGGGTGTCATCAGAGAAAGGCTTTCCAAGGGGCATAGCGCCGTGTTCTTTTCGGGCACGCTCTCGCCTCTGCATTATTTTCGCTCGGTCCTCGGAGGTGACGGCGAGATCCTGGAGGTTCCGTCTCCCTTCGTGCGCGAGCAGATGTCGATCTCCGTGATGGATAAGATCGGAACGCGCTATCTGCAAAGGGAGGATACGCTGCCCGCCGTTCTGCGCGTGATCGCTGCGACGGTGAGCGCAAGGCGCGGCAATTATATGATCTTCACGCCGTCCTTTGCCTATAACGAGGCGCTGGCGGCGGCCTTCCGCGCGAAGTACCCGAAGATCCGCGTGCTGGAGCAGAAGCGCTCCATGCGCACCGAGGAAAGGGAAGCCTTTCTCTCTGCCTTCCGTGAGGAGGGCGGCGGCTATCTCGTTGCCTTCTGTGTGATGGGCGGCGTGTACGCCGAGGGCATTGATCTTGCGGGAGACGGGCTGATCGGCGCGATCATCGTCGGCACGGGGCTCCCCTCCGTCAGCTACGAGCGCGAGGCAATGGCCGCGTACTACGATGAGAAGTACGAGGCGGGCAAGCAGTACGCCTATATCTATCCCGGCTTCCATCGCGTTCTGCAGGCGGCGGGGCGCGTGATCCGCACCGAAAACGACCGCGGCGTGATCGTCCTGATCGACGATCGCTTTTCGGACCCTCTCTATAAAAAAAGCGTGCCACAGCTGTGGCACGGCTTGAAGTTCGTCGGGGATGCGCGGGGGCTTCGTATGCTGCTCGATAAGTTCTGGGCAGAGGCGGATGCGGAGCGCGCACGCGCGGCAGAGGCGCAAGACTGAATTTATTTCGTTTTTATTATACCGAGCAGGCGGCCGCTTTGCAAGTCAAAGCGCGCCGCCCTTCTTTTTTCGGCAAGCGAGCGGCCGCTGCGCGTGAGGGAAAGGCATTCGTCCAGCCGGTAAAAATTCTTTTCTTTTGTAAGCGAAAACGAGAGAGAAAGAAGATAGGGGCGGTGGCGCAGATGCTTTTTCGGATCGGGGTCGGCTTCATACCGCGCGGCAAGTCGGGATAGGGCGGCCTCCGCCTCTGCCTTGACCGACGCATAGGCGGCGTCGAGAAAACGGAGAATGCGCGCCTGTGCCCTGCCGTCCGTCAGCGCGGGCGGCGCATAGCCGAGGATCAAATGGCATATGCCGTTATGAGAAAATTCCAGCCGCTCGCCCATCGCCTCTCCCCCCTTTTTCTTGCTTTACCTTATGCGAAAGGCAAGGGGGGTATTCCGAAAACGGTATTTTTCCTGCCAAAAGCGGCATATACGCACATTATATTTCGCCGTTTTCCTTCAGGTATCTTAAAAAGCCCTCGCAGCCCTCAACCACGTCGAGATAGGTTTCGTCAAAATTGCCCGTGTACCACGGGTCGGCGATGTCGCGATCGGAGCCTGCAAAGCATAAGAATTTATACACCTTGCCGTCGGGATCTCCCTTCAGCATACGGGTGAGATTTTTTATATTCCATCGGTCCATACCGATGATGTAGTCGTATTTTCCGTAGTCGCTCGCAGAGATCTGCGTGGCCCTGTGCGGCACGGCGGGGATCCCCATCTCCCGCAGCTTTTGGACGGTGCCTCTGTGGGGCGGATTGCCGAGCTCCTCGGTGCTGGTCGCCATGGAGTGGATCAAAAATTTGTCCGCAAGCCCAAGCGCCTTCACCTTGTGGGTCAAAACGCTCTCGGCCATAGGGCTTCTGCAAATGTTGCCGTGGCAGCAGAACAGTACGCGAATCATAGGTGTCACCTCTTTGGTATTTGAAAAACGGGATCCTTATATCGCGAGGATAGGCTCAGCGCTTCCAGTACTTGCGGTCGAGCGAGCGGTACATGATCGCCTCGCCGATATGGTCGGCACCGATCTCGGCTGCGCCGTCGAGGTCCGCGATGGTTCTTGCCACGCGCAGAATACGGTCGTGCCCTCTGGCGGAAAGCCCGAGGGAGTCGAACGCCTCGCGCATCAGCTCCTTTGCATCTTCGGTGGGAACGCAGTGCCTTTGCAGCTGGGCGGGGCTCATCGCGCCGTTCAGAACGGACGGATCGTCACCTGCGCTCCGCAGGCGCTCGGCGGCAAAGGCGCGCGCCGCGTTGACGCGCGTACGGATCGAGGCAGAGCTTTCCCCCTTCGGGGTGCTGCCGGAAATATCATCGTAGGAGACCGAGGGAAGCTCGATGATGAGGTCCATACGGTCAAGCAGCGGGCCGCTGATGCGGTCGAGGTACTTGCGCACGGAGGCGGGCGAGCAGGTGCATTGCTTGTTCGGATCGCCGAAGTAGCCGCAGTGGCAGGGGTTCATCGCGCAGACGAGCGTAAAGCGCGAGGGGTAGGTCATCTTTGCGGCGGCGCGCGTGATGGTCACGCAGCCGTCCTCCAGAGGCTGGCGCAGGGATTCGGTGACCTTTTTCGGGAATTCGGGCAGCTCGTCGAGGAAGAGCACGCCGCTCTGCGCGAGCGAGATCTCGCCCGGCTGTGCCTTCGCACCGCCGCCGATCATTCCGATGGGGGTGACCGTGTGGTGCGGCGAACGGAAGGGGCGCGTGCAGATGATATCGGTCTTTAAGGTGCCCATTACGGAGTGGATCTTCGTGGCGGTGATCGCCTCCTCAAAGGTCATATCGGGAAGGATCGAGCCGAGCCGCTTGGCGAGCATCGACTTGCCCGAGCCGGGCGGGCCGATCATCAGGATGTTATGGCCGCCTGCCGCCGCGATCTCCATCGCGCGCTTGGCCTTGAGCTGACCGCGCACGTCCGAAAAATCCTCCTCGCCCTCGCGCAGCGAGAGCCTTCTCGGATCGAAGCCCTTCGGGCTCTTCTCGATCGGCTCCTTGCCAAGGAAATGGTTGACGAGGGAACGGAAGCTCGTCACGCCGTAGACTTCGATGCCGTCTACCACGGAGGCCTCCGCTACGTTCTCCATCGGAACGTAGATCTCCTTTTTGCCCGCGTCTCTTGCGCATACGCACATCGGGAGCACGCCGTCCACGCGGCGCACCTCGCCCGAGAGCGAGAGCTCGCCGATCAGCATTTTGTCCGAAAAATCCATCGCGTGGGGAAGAATGCCCTGGCACTGCAGCACGGAGGTGAGGATGGCGAGGTCAAACGCCGTTCCCTCCTTTTTCATGCTTGCGGGCGCGAGGTTCACGCAAAGATCGAGCGGCGGAAAAACGAAGCCGCTGTTCTCACAGGCGGAGCGCACGCGGTTCTTCGCCTCCTTGACGGCGGCGTCCGGCAGGCCGACAAGCTCAAAGGCGGGGATTCTGTCCCAGGCGCTGCACTCTACGGTGACCAAAAATCCGTCAATGCCGAAGAGCCCCGCGCTGTATATTCTCGAGATCATAGATGTCCTCCGAAGTCTTATTATTTTTATTATAATAGATTTGCGAGAATAAATCAAGATGTTTTCCCATGAAACAGAAAAAAGGGGGTGTCTCATGAAGAATCCGATAAAAACCGATAGAATGTAGAAAAACGTAGGGCTTCAACCGCAAAGCCAATACAATACCCCAATAATAAAAGTGGAGGCACCGGTTACAGTGTCTCCACTTGCTTTTATTCGGCTATCCCAAATGCGACAGCCCTTTTTGAAAAACGAAATTAATCCTTGATCACAGGCTCGTTCTTCTTTCCGAACTTGGTAGCGGAAACGACCATTGCGGAAAGAGCGAAGAGCGCGATCGCGTTGGGAAGCACCATCAGGTAGTTGAAGAGGTCGGTCAGCTCCCAAACGAGGTCGTTCTGGAAGATCGCGCCGAGGAATACGAATACGACTGCGATACCAACGTAGATCTTGTTGGAGTTCTTGCCGAAGAGGTGAAGGAAGTTCACCTTACCGAAGTAGTTCCAGGAAAGGATGGTGGAGAAGGCGAAGAAGAACAGGCAGATCGCAACGAAGATCGAGCCGATGATGCCGGCAGCCTTGCTGCCGCCGAATGCCATCGTGAACGCCTGCTGTGCAAGGTTCGCCTTGGTGAGACCTGCAAGCGATGCAAGATCCGCAACGGGAACGACCTTCAGACCTGCGTCGAGCGCCGCCTCGTTCTGAGCGATGAGCTTACCGATCACGCCGTCCTTTGCGTACAGAGTGGAGATAACGATCAGAGCGGTCATCGTAAGAACGATGAAGGTATCGATGAACACGCCGATCATAGCGGTGGTACCCTGGGTGTGAGGATCCTTGACGTCAGCCAGCGCGTGTGCGTGAGGCGTAGAGCCCATACCTGCCTCGTTCGAGAAGAGACCTCTCTTTGCGCCCTGGGTCAGAGCGGTGTAGATCGCGTAGCCGATACCGCCGCCTGCGATCGCCTGCGCGGAGAAGGCATACTTGAAGATCATACCGATCGCTGCGGGAACGTACTGGATACGGATGCAGAGGATCAAAATGCCGCCGACGAGGTAGAGAGTCGCCATGACGGGAACGATCTTTTCGGTCACGGAGGCGAGCTTCTTGGTACCGCCGAGAAGCACGAAGCCTGCAAGGCCGGCAACGATCACGCCCATCACGATCTTAACCACGGTCATCGTGGTCTCGCCCGCGCCGCACGCCGCGAAGGCACCTGCGGTGTTTTCTGCGATGGAGTTGGACTGTACCATAGCGCCGACGAAGCCGAGCGCGATGATCGCAGCAACCGAGAAGAAGCCTGCAAGGAACTTACCGAAGTTACCCTTGAACGCTGTCTTGATGTAGTAGATGGGACCGCCCTCGCAGGAGCCGTCTGCATTTACGACCTTGGTCTTCTGTGCGAGAATTGCCTCTGCGTAGATGGTCGCCATGCCGAGGAAGGCGATGATCCACATCCAGAAGATCGCGCCGGGGCCGCCGATGAGGATCGCGCCGCAAGCGCCGACGATGTTACCCGTACCGACCTGCGCCGCTACCGCCGTAGCCAGTGCCTGGAAGGAGGAGAGACCGCCCGCCTTGTTGCCGCCCTTCAGCTTGATGTTACCGAATACGTTCTTCATGCCCTCGCCGAAGCAGCGCACCTGCACGAATTTGGTCTTGATGGAGTAAAATACGCCGATACCCACCAGAAGAATAAGAAGAATGTAGTTAGAAAGATATGTGTTGACCGTTGCTGCAATATTCAGCAGAAATTCTTGGATCTTATCCATTTTCTTTTTTCCTTTCAGTTTTTAAATTTGCAAATAAAAAAGTCACCGACAGTATCGGTGGCTCCGGAATAAAAGATAAAATAAACAGAAATTCGGCGGTTTTCTGTTTCTCTGTCCTTTTGCCTGAGAGATTCGACCGCATAACGCGCGTCTTGCACCTTCGGCACCCACTTAAGGGATTCTCCAGAGCTCCTCGGTCAATCGGTCTCTTGCGATTCCGAAAGCCTCTTAGGAAACTGATGTGATGATTATAGCACAGCCGACTTAAATTTGCAATAGTTTTTGCCAAAAAATGTACAAATTTTAATAAGTTCGGCGTTTTTCTCAAAAGACTGTGACGCTTTCTTCGCCTTCTTGTTGATAAATGACAGAAAAAAGCGCACCGATTTTTTTCGGTGCGCGTGCGTATTTATACTTTGGAAGAAAAGCGCTTTATGCGTACATTCCGTTTTTGGAAAGATACTGATAGAGCTGCTGGCCGTGGTTCTGCTCCTCCTTCTGGATATGGGCGAGCGTATCGCGCAGGGTGGGGCAGTTGAATTCGAAGATGCTTACGTTATAGACGGAGGAGACGTGCTTCTCCATCGCGAGCGCATCCTTGCAGAGAAATGCGTCCTTCTCCTTCTCGCTCGGCGCGCAGGACGAGGGCGCAGGATCGAAGGACTGGCTCTTCGCCGTGGGCGCCGCCATCATCTCCACCTCCTCGCCGCCGAGAATGCGGTTGATCGTGGCGAGATGCCCCTCCTCGGTCGCCTTCAGGGCAGAGAAGAGGTCCTTCAGCGCGGGATCGCAGGCGCGCTCGCAGCCCTGCCCGTACTTTTCGATGCAGAGCTGCTCGCTGCTCTTCAGATCGTTCAGGAGCGAGGTCTCCTTTGGGGTGAGTGTCATAGAAAAAATCCATCCTTTCGTTTGTTTTGGTACAAGCATTATGGACGGATCCTTTCTGTTTTATTCAGTTGTATTCCCGTATTTATTCAGTTGTATTTTCGTATCAGACGCTCACGGCAAGGATCTCCATATCGCCCGTCAGGGTGATGCTCTCCTCGGTCGCGGGGATAAAGACGCTCTCGCCTGCTTTGATCTTCTCGCCGCAGATCTCGCCCTCGCCCTTGGTGCAGCTGAGGCTGATAAAGCTGTCCTTGATCGAGAAAACGACAGGATTTGTAAACTCTACTTTGTATTTTCGCGTTTCAAAATACTCGCAAGTGCCGATAATAGAGGGGTCGGCACCGCTGAAATCCTGCGCCTTGTAGGGCGAAAAATTCGCCACGCGCAGTCCCTTTTCGAGATGCAGGGGGCGCTCGTTTCCGTCCTTGTCGCGGCGCTTGTAATCGTAGAGACGGTAGGTCAGGGTGCTGTTCTGCTGGATCTCGAAGAGCATCACGCCCGCGCCGATGGCATGCACCGTGCCCGGGGGGATGAAGTAGACCTCGCCCGCCCTGACGGGCTGGAAGTGAAGCAGGCTCTCCACCGTGCCGTCCTGTGCCGCGGCTTTGACCTCTTTGGCGTTCGTCTCTCTTTCAAAGCCGAGATAGAGGCCCGCGCCCTCGTCGGCGGCGAGGATATACCACATCTCGCATTTGCCGAACTGCCCCTCGTTTTCAAGCGCGTAAGCATCCGAGGGATGCACCTGCACCGAGAGATTCTGCTTGGCGTCGATAAACTTCGTCAGCACGGGGAAGAAGGGGAAGTGCGCCGCTCTTTTGCCGAAGTCCTCCTTCGTGAAGGCCTCGGGCAGGGGCGTACCGTCGGCAAGCGTTGCCTCTCCGCCCTTCGTGAAGGAAAGCTCCCAGCTCTCGGAGATGCGCCCCGCGGCACGGGTCTGCTCGGAGCTCTTGCCGTATGCAAAAAGACGCTCGCCGCCCCAGAGATCGGAGCGCAGATAAGGCTTGATCGGATAAATTTTCATATCTTTCTCCTTCGTTTTTTCCCATTTTAGCATTTTTTACTGCCGTTGTCAATGCGAAAGGCTTATGTTTTCGTATATTTTGCGCGCAATTGTTAATTTTTCACGCAGCCCCTTCCATTTTTAATTAAAATATGTTAAAATATAATGGTATTATTATGGATACCGTTTTCAGAAAGGAATTTTGCGATATGAGTACGAAAAAAATAACCTGCTCCCGCTTCAACAAGGTGGGCGGCCAGGCGGTGCTCGAGGGCGTGATGATGAAGGCCGGCGCCCATACGGTGACCACCTGCCGAAGGGATGACGGCTCGCTCTTCGTGCACGACGGCGAGTTCGTATCGGTGCGAAAAAAGCACAAGTGGATGAATATCCCGATCCTGCGCGGCGTGATCAACTTCATTGAGATGATGATCCTCAGCGTCAAGACGATGAACGTTTCCGCGGAGGCGATCGGCCTTGAGAGCAACGAGCCCTCGCGCTTTGAGAAGTTCCTCAAAAAGCGCCTCGGCATCGCGATCACCGACCTTGTGATGGTGATCGGCGTGGTGCTCGGCTTTGCGCTGGCGCTCTTTCTCTTTATGTTTTTGCCGACGCTGGTCTCCGAGCTTCTCGATAAGCTCGTGGGCGGCACGCTTGGTACCTGGCGCGCGCTGGTCGAGGGCGTGGCAAAGATGGGCATCTTTCTTCTTTATATCTATCTGATCGGTCTGATGCCCGACATCCGCCGCACCTTTATGTATCACGGCGCAGAGCATAAGTCCATTGCCTGCTACGAGGCGGGCACGCCGCTTACCCCCGAGAATGCGAAGGGCTATACGCGCTTCCATCCCCGCTGCGGCACGAGCTTTATGTTCTTTATGATCATGCTCGGCATCCTCGTCGGCTTCCTGATCCGCTGGATCTTTCCGGGCCTCGGCCCCTGGGCGTATTTTTTGATCCGTCTCGCGATTCTGCCCGTGGTGGTCGGCATCGGCTACGAATTCATTATGTTTGCGGGTAAGCACAACAATATGTTCGTGCGCATCGTTTCCGCGCCCGGTCTCTGGGTGCAGGGGCTGACCACGAAGGAGCCCACCCTCGAGATGCTCGAGGTCGCCATCATCTCCCTCAAGTGCGCGATGCGCGACGAGGAGCCCGAGTTCCGAGAGTTCTACGAGAGCCGCGGCTGGGAGCCGAAGCCCGAGCCCAAGCCCGAGGAGGAGGGCGAGAGCGCCGCTTCGCTTTTCGTGGAGAGCAAGGACGAGCCGCTTCCGAGCCGAAAGGCGGAGACGGACGGTGAGCTCGCGGAGCTGACCGCGACGGAGGAAAAGTGACGCTGCGTGAGGCGGCGGCGCTGCTTCGCGCGGCAGGGATCCCCGATGCTATGATGGAGGCGAGGCTATTGTTTTCAAGGCTTGGCGGCCTTCCCGAGGCATCTCTTTACGGCAGCGATCCCGCGCTTGCGGATGACCTTATTTCGCCCTATGTCCGCCGCCGTGCGGCGCGCGAGCCGATGGCGTATATCCTCGGCGAGCAGGGCTTTTACAGAGAGAGCTATCTCGTTTCGCCCGACGTGCTGATCCCCCGTGAGGACACGGAGATGCTTGTGGATCACGCCGTGAGGGCCTTGCCCGCGGGTGCGCGCTTTGCCGACCTTTGCACGGGCAGCGGCTGTATCGCTCTTTCGGTTCTGAACAATACGGAAAATACGACCGCTCTGGCGGCGGAGCTTTCGGAGGGCGCGCTCGCCGTAGCGAGGAAAAACGCCGAGAGGCTCTCGCTCTCTGCCCGTGTCGAATTTTTGCGCTCGGACGTGCTCTCGGAGCGCTTTCACGCGCTTCTTGCCGAGAGGGCACCCTTTGATGCGGTGCTCTCCAATCCGCCTTATATTCCCGAAGAGGTCTATCGGACGCTCGCGCCCGAGATCTTCTATGAGCCCGAGAGCGCCTTCGTCGGCGCGGAGGGCGGTATGGCCTTTTACCGCGTTCTTCTGCCGCGGCTTCTGCCCCTGATAAAGGAGGGAGGCTTCGTCGGCTTCGAGATCGGCTTCGATCAGGCAGATAGGATGCGCGCGCTTGCCGCGCGGTGCGGAGCGAGCGCCGAGATCCTTCCCGATCTTTCGGGGAATGCACGCGTGGCGATCCTGCGCCGCTTGTAATCACCGCTTTTCTGCCTGCCTCATATACTTGCCGTTGAGGTGATTGTATGAAGCAGACGGTTGCCCTCCTTTTCGGGGGCAAGGGTGAGGAGCGTGCCGTTTCCTGCCGCTCGGCGGCGGCGATATATCGGCAGCTGAATAAGGCGCGGTACGAGGTGATCCCCGTCGGGATCGACCGCGCGGGAGATTTCTTTATTTACGACGGGGATATGGACGCCGTCTGCCGCTCGGATTTCCGAAGGGATACGGCGCATATCCGTCCGACCTTTCCTGTGCGGCGGCTCTCGAAGAGCGGATTTCTTTGCGAGGGCAGGGTGATCGCGGTGGACGCGGTGCTTTTCGCTCTGCACGGCAGAGGCGGTGAGGATGGCGAGCTGCAGGGGCTGCTTTCGGCGGCGGGGCTTCCGTACGTCGGCTGCGATGCGGCGGCGAGCGCCGTGTGCTTTGATAAGGCGTATACCAAGGCGGTCGCAGAGAGCGTCTCGGTGCCGACGGTCAAGGGGCTGGCCCTTTGTGAGCGCACAGAGCCCGAGGCGGCGCTCGACGAGGTGCGCCGTGCGTTCGGCGCGTGGGAGCCGCTCTTTATCAAGCCAGCAAGGCAGGGCTCGTCCTTCGGCGCATCGGTCGCTATGACGGAGGGCGATTTTAAAAAATGCTACGATCTTGCCCGTGTATACGGCAGGGTCATCGTGGAAAAATACGTGGCGGAGAAGACCGAGCTTGAGCTTGCTATGCTCGAAAAAGAGGGAGAATATCTCTTTGCCGGTCCGGGCTGCATCGCGACGGCGGCGCCGCTATATTCATATGAGGAGAAATACGCCTCTGCACCCCCGCTTTCCCAAGCGGACGGCGGCGTGAAGCAGAGAGTGGAAAAATACGCGCGCACGCTTTGCGAGGCGCTCTCGCTTCATTCGCTTGCAAGGCTTGATTTTTTCTTAACGCCCGAGGGGCAGATCTATTTCAACGAGGTGAATACCCTGCCGGGGTTCACCGAAACGAGCCTGTATCCGCGGTTGTGGGAGGCGCAGGGGCTCTCCTTTGCCGCGCTGCTCGATATTCTGATCGGAGAGGCGATTGCTCGCTTTTCTCGATAGCGGCATCGGCGGGCTGACGGTGGCGAGATCCCTGCAAGCCATCTGCCCCGCGGCCGACATTCTTTACCTTGCCGATCGGGCAAACGCGCCCTACGGCACCAAAAGCGAGGGAGAGCTTTTGCCTCTGCTCTCGCACAGCATCCGCGCACTGCTTGACCGCGGGGCGGACCGCGTGGTGCTTGCCTGCATCACGGCATCCTGCCTCTATCGGCGCCTGCCCGAGGATCTGTCGGCGCGTGTGATCCCGATCCTGCCCTTCGTGGCAGAAAGGATCGCCGAGGAGAAGGGGCATATCGGTATGATCGCCACGGAGGCGACCGTGAGAAGCACGGCGCTCTCCTCGGAGCTTTCGCGCCTCGGCGTGCACCGCCCGATCGAAAAGGCGGCGGCGCAGAGCCTTGTTGCTCTTGCGGAGGCGGGGCGCTTCCGTGCCGAGGATAACGGGGTAAGGCGTGCGCTGACGGATGCGATCGCGCCGCTCGTTTTGCGCGGCGTGGATACCCTGGTGCTCGGCTGTACGCATTTTCCTTACTTTGAGGAGGCGATACGGTCGCTTTACGGAGGATTAAAAATATTGTCGCCCGCGCGCATCGGCGCCGAGGCACTTGTGAAAATATTGCCGCGAGAGCTGCTTTCCGGAGAGGGAAGGCTTCGCTATCTCGTCTCGGTGAGGGGCGGCCGCGGCAGGACATAAAAAAGAAGAACGGAGAATAAGCTATGTCTAAGTACAGAAGAGGCCGCATCAACGATGCGGTGGCCGAGGAGCTGAACGTGGCTCTGCGCGACGTGAGAGAGCCTCGCATCGTCAATAATTTCGTCAGCATCACGAAGGCCTCGGTCGCGCCCGACCTGAAGATCGCCACGGTGTATTATTCCTGTATGGGAGATTTCAAGGAGGCGCTCGTCGGACTTGAAAAATGCACCGGTATGCTGCGCCATCATCTCGCGATGACGCTGAACCTTCGCATCACGCCCGAGCTGCATTTCGTGAAGGATAACGGTATGGAGCACGGCGCGCATATTGCAAAGCTTCTTTCGGATATTGCCGCCGAGCGCGCCGAGCGCGAGAAGAATGCGCCCCCCGCCGAGGAGGCGGAGGACTGACGCTTTTTTTCAAAGGAGAGAAATTAAAATGAAAAAGATCACGAAAGCGATTATTCCCGCCGCAGGTCTCGGAACGCGTATGCTCCCGATCTCGCACGCCGTGCCGAAGGAGATGCTTCCGATCGTGGATCTGCCGGCGATGTATTATCTCGTCAAGGAGGCTGCGGACAGCGGCATCAAGGATATTCTCATCATCACCAACCGCGATAAGGATGCGATGGAGGATTTCTTCGATCTTTCGATCGAGTATGAGAAGGCACTCGCCGCCAAGGGCAAGGAGGAAGAGATCCGTATGCTACGAGAGATCGCGAACCTTGCCAATATCTATTTTCTCCGTCAGAAGGAGACCAAGGGGCTTGGGCACGCGGTCGGCCGCGCGCGCTCCTTCGTGGGAGACGAGCCCTTCGTCGTGCTTTACGGCGACGATATTATTTTTTCCGAGACGCCCGTCTGCCGTCAGCTGATGGACGTGTATGAGAAAAGCGGCAAATGCGTGGTCGGCGTGAAGGCGGTCGCACCCGAGTGGGTGTCGAGATACTCCTCGCTGAAGATCGCCCCCGTCGAGGGGAGCGATACGCTCTTTGCCTGCGACGATATGATCGAGAAGCCGAAAAAGGGCGAGGAGTTTTCGAATTATTCGATCCTCGGCCGCGTGGTTCTCACCCCCGATGTGTTCGATATTATCGATCACCTTGCCCCCGGCGCGGGCGGCGAGTATCAGCTCACCGATGCGATCGCGAAAAAGGCGCGCACGGAGGGCATTTATGCGCTCGATTTTGAGGGCGAGCGCTTTGATATGGGCGCGAAGATCGGCTTTCTGAAGGCAAACGTCGTCAGAGGCATCGCGCATCCCGAAGCAGGGGAGGAGTTCAAGGCGTTCCTCAAGGCCTTTGTGAAGACGCTTGACTGAGACGGTTCTTCGCGCGGCTTCCGCTTCGGATGCGGGCGCGCTTGCCGCCTTAGAGGCGGCGATCTTTTCCGATGCCTGGTCAGAGGCGTGCCTTGGTGAGACCCTTGCATCCCCCCTCACCGCCGCTTTTCTGCTAAAAGAGGCGGGGGAGACGGTCGGTTACCTTATTGCCTCGTATCTTGCCCCCGAGGGCGAGCTGCTTCGCATCGGCGTGCATCCCGCATACCGTAAAAGGGGCTATGGCGCGCGCCTAATGGAGCGCTTTCTTGCAGAGGCGAAGCGGCGCGGCTGTGATACGCTGTTTTTAGAGGTGCGAAGAGACAATGCGGGCGCGATCTCGCTTTATCGCCGCTACGGCTTTTTGGATAACGGCGTTCGCCGCGGCTATTACAAAAA
This sequence comes from Clostridia bacterium, assembly GCA_017938425.1. GTDB lineage: Bacteria > Bacillota > Clostridia > Oscillospirales > CAG-272 > UBA1740. The sequence continues at coordinate 19,364 of JAGBBQ010000103.1, forward strand.
TCCCACGGCGGATGCACTTCTGATGCGGTATATGGCATCGGAAGAATAAAAATGCAAATGTAAGTTTACATAAAAGGACAACCTTATGAACATCTTGGCTATAGAAAGCTCCTGCGACGAGACGGCGGCCGCCGTTCTTTCCCGCACGGAGAGCGGCTTTGCGGTGCGCGCGAGCGTCGTTGCCTCGCAGATAGAAACGCACAGGCTCTACGGCGGCGTCGTGCCCGAGATCGCAAGCCGCGCGCATATTGAGGCAGTCAGCGCCGTCACCTACGAGGCGATGGAGCGCGCGTCCGCCTCGCTCTCGGATATCGATCTCGTGGCGGTCACGGCACAGCCCGGGCTGATCGGCGCATTGCTGGTCGGCGTCAATTTCGCAAAGTCGCTTGCCGCCGCCAACCATATCCCCCTGGTCGCGGTCGATCATATCAAGGGGCATATAGCCGCCGCCTATCTCGGCGCCGAGGTGCCAAAGCCGCCCTTCCTTGCGATGGCGCTCTCGGGCGGACACACCGCCTTTTATCTTGTGGAATCCTATACCGACTATCGCGTGGTCGGCACGACGAGGGACGATGCGATCGGCGAGTCCTTCGATAAGATCGGCCGTCTGATCGGCATTCCTTACCCTGCGGGTGCAGGCTTTGACCGCCTTGCCGCCGAGGGCTTTCTCGCCGCAACGGGGAAGGAAAACGCGCCGCTCTCGCTTTACAGAAAAAGCGCGGCGTATAAGGACAAGACGATGGCTCTGCCCTCACCCGCGCTCTCGGACGGAAGCCTTGACTTCTCCTTCTCGGGTCTGAAGACCGCCGCGATCAACCTTCTGCATCGCTTTGAGCAGAGCGGCACGACGCTTGACCGCCCTCTGTTTGCCGCGCGCTATACCTATGAGGCGGTGGAGGCGGTGGCGAAAAAGACCGAGGAGGCGCTCTCTCGCCACGCGGTCACAAGCCTCGTGATGGCGGGCGGTGTCGCCGCCAATTCGCACCTGCGAAAAAGAATTGCCGAGGTTGCAAAAAAGGCGGGCGTGCAGCTCTTTATCCCCTCGCTCTCGCTCTGCGGCGATAACGCCGCGATGATCGGCGCGCAGGGCTATTACGAATACCTTGCCGGCCATACGGCCGCCTCTTCGCTGAACGCCAGCGCCGAGGATTCGATAGTATAAAACTGTAAAGGAAAGAATATATGCAATCCATTGACAAAGTACCCGGCATTCTTGAAAAGAAGGAAGAATTCCTTCGCTTTACCGACGTATCACCCGCCGTGATCCGTCGCCTGCCGCGCTATCACCGCTATCTCGGCGATCTTCTCCGTGCGGGAAAGATGCGCATCTCCTCGAAGGAGCTTGCTGCGATGATGGGCGTGACCGCCTCGCAGATCCGCCAGGATCTGAACTGCTTCGGCGGCTTCGGTCAGCAGGGCTACGGCTATAACATCAAATATCTGCACGGTAAGATCGGCGAGCTTCTCGGCACGAACGAGGGCTATCGCGCGGTCATCATCGGCTCGGGTAACCTCGGCCGTGCCCTTGCCGCCACGCATACGTTTGACCGTCGCGGCGTAACGCGCGTGGCAATGTTCGATACCAACCAGAGCATCATCGGTACCGAGATCTACGGCATTCCCGTCTATCACGTGGATTCTCTCGGCGCCTTCTGCATTGAGAACCGCATCGATATTGCGGTGCTGACCGTGCCGAAGGAGGCTGCGAAAAGTGTGGCGGACGTTCTGGTGCGTGCGGGCGTGAAGGGTATCTGGAACTTCGCCAATATGGAGCTGAAGGTGGAGGACGAGAGCGTCGTGGTGGAGAATATCCATCTCGGTGATTCGCTGATGACGCTTTGCTACGAGGTGAAGAACCGCTCTGCCGTGAGCGCGGATGAATGAAATGAAGATCTCATACATATTTAAGGCATGGCCGGATACCGAGCTTCTGCGCGATTGCTCGAAGGAGGAGCTCTCGCTTCTCGTCCTGCTTTATACCCAGGGCGCGCAGGATGAGCAGACGCTCGCCGAGGCGCTTTCGCTCCGCGCCGCCCGCGTTTCGGGCGCGCTCCGCTTCCTTGTGGAGGAGGGGCTTGCCGAAATGGCGGAGAACGGCGTGGTCGCCGAGCCCTCTTTGCATCCGTCGGACGATCTGTTTGAGGCGCGCGGCGGTGCTGCCGTTGCCGCCACCATCCGCGATCACGCGCTGGCGGCACTTCTCGAGGAATGCGCCGCGCTTTTAAAGAAGCCCGTGCTTGAGCGCTGGGAGATCGAGCAGATCACCGCGCTGTACGAGCAGTACGGCCTTGGCGAGGAGTTTATCGTGAGCCTCTTTGCGGACATGCGCTCGCGCTCGGCCTGCTCGGTCAAGGCGCTGGTCAACCGAGCCATCGGTCTGCATAAGCAGGGCATTGACAGCCACGAGGCGCTGATGCGATATTTTGAAAACAGAGAAGAGAAGGGCGAGTTTGAGCGCTCGGTGCGCCGTATCTTCGGCTCCTACGGGCGCAGCCTCTCGGATGCGGAGCGCGAGATGTTCACGCGATGGACGGAGGAGTTCGGCTTCGGCGAGGAGATGATCAAGCTTGCCTACAGCCGTGCCGTGATCCGCTCGGGCGCGTCCGGCAAGGTGCCCTACGAATATATCAACTCGGTCCTTGAGGGCTGGTTTAACGAGGGTATCCGCACGCCTGAGGCGGCAGATGCCGCAGACGCCGCCTATAAGGCAAAGCACGCGGGTGAGAAAAACGGCGCCGAGGACGCCGCGCCGCGCCGCACAAGGCAGAAGGCACCGCAGTACGGAAGCTTCGATACGATGGATGCCTTTCAGAGAGCCTTGGAGCGCAGCTACGGCGCAGAATCCGAGGATAAAAACAAGTAAAAGCAAACAATTATTTGCAAATATACAAAAATCTTGCCGAAGGGAAGAGAAAAACAATGTATATTTCCGGAAATTATAAAAAGATAAAGGACGAGATCGAGAACCGCCGTATGGCTGCGGTCGCAACCGCGGAGCTTCATAACGAGCAGGTCCGTGCGGAGTCTGCCGAGATCCGAGAGATCGACGAGGAGCTGACGCGCACGGGGCTCGTTATCTTCCGCACCGCTCTCGCGGGCGGCGATCTTGCGCCTGTCAGAAAAAGAAACCAGGAGCTTTGCGAGAAGCGCCGCGCGCTGCTCGTCTCGCTCGGCTACGGCGCGGATTACACCGAGCCGCAGTATACCTGCAAGCGTTGCTCCGATACGGGCTACGTGGATACGCAGATGTGCACCTGCCTGCGCGAGGCTCTTATCCGCGAGAACTTCCGCACCTCGGGTATGGGCGACCTGCTCGAGCGGCAGTCCTTTGAGAACTTCGATCTTGAACGTTATAAGAAGGACGGCGAGGACGTCTACCGCCGTGTGAAGCTCAATTTCAGCGCGGCGAAGGCTTTTGCTGAGAGCTTCCGCGAAAAGCGCGGCAACCTCTTTCTCGTCGGCACCACGGGCGCGGGAAAAACGCATCTGACCACCGCCATCGCGCGTGCGGTGCTCGATCGCGGCTTTGACGTCATTTACGATACGGCGCAGAATATTATGGCGGCCTTCGAGCACGATCGCTTCCGCTCGGGCTATCAGCCCTCCGAGAGCCGCGCCGAGAAGTATATGGAATGCACGCTTCTCATCCTCGACGATCTCGGCACGGAGTTCACCAATGCCTTCACGGTCAGCTGCCTTTATAATCTTTTGAACGAGCGGCAGAATAAGGGGCTCTCCACCGTGATCTCCACCAACGTCTCTCCCGCGCAGCTGCGCGATAAGTACGAGGACCGCATCTATTCCCGTCTCATCGGCGCGGATTATCAGATCCTTTCCTTCGATAAATGCAGCGATTTCCGTCTGATGCGGTAAGGCTTTCTATGATGGGTGCTATGTGACATTTGCATAGCACCCTTTTTTTGTTGACAGCCGTTTTTGTATATGATATAATATAAACGGTAGGTTTTTTAAAAAGAATTCGACGAAGGGATAAGAAAAAATGAAGAAGTTTCTGTTCTTGCTTTTGATTTTGATGCTTTCCGTCAGTCTGGCTGCCTGTGACACC